>NZ_JAGYGK010000009.1:0-331122 GCF_019947395.1 Pseudomonas sp. BF-R-26
AAAGTTTCCTCTGCAACTTCAACCACTTGCGCTTCCGATCTCTCGTTAGCGGGAGGCGAATTCTACAGCGTTACTCGCTGCTGTCAACACCTCTTTTTCTCCGCTTTCGACCGAGATGATCGAACCGCCAATAAGGCGAAAACACACTGCCTTACCAACTCCTTCTGGCTTCGATGAACTGAAGCGTAACCGCTGTCGAAAACTGCGTAACTCTTTGTTTGCCAAGGAGTTTTCCGTTTCGACTGCGCCGGAAGTGGGGCGAATTATAGACTTCCAGAATCTGCCGTCAACCCCTGATTACGCCTTTCTATCAATAACTTGCGCAAAGCCGGAAAACAGCGCATTCCCCTTCTATATAGGAGAACTCACCAGAATATACCGCTGCCTCGGCTTGCCCTCCCACTGCGCTATCATCGCCCGCCTCTCAGCACCAAGAGTCTTGAACCCGGATGCCCGTATCTTTGCCATTGCCCGCCGATCACTCTCCTTTGCCACCGATCCTCGTCGGCCCGCTATTACGGCGCCTGGAACCCACGCGACTGCTGCTGTGGCTGGTGGGATCGCGTGCGCTGCCACTGACGCTGCGCCTGCAAGGAATCGATATCCGTCTCGACGCGGGGCAATGCACGATCATCCCGGTCGGTACTCATGCCTTCATTCATTTGATAGATGTGCCACTGGATGCCGCCCTGCCCTGCGACACGTTGATCGAGTACGACCTGCTGATCACCGAAGCGGATGGCACGCCGTCGGGCATCGCCGAGTGGGCGCCGCATCTGCTATACGGCGAAGCGCATTGCCCGAATTTCGTGCTGCGCTCGCGCATCGATCAGTTGCTGCATGGCTCCTGCCGTAAACCTCACCATCCGGCTGCCGATGGTTTGCTGTGCGTCGATCGGTTGCTGGAGTCCGAGCAGGACGCTTGCAAGCGCCCCGCACTATTAATGATGAGTGGCGATCAGGTATATGCGGATGATGTCGCGGGGCCGATGTTACGGGCAATTCATGCCTTGATCGAGCGTCTGGGGCTGTTCGACGAACACCTCGACGGTGCGGTGGTCAGCGATAGCGCCAAGCTCTATGAACACCCGGCCAGTTACTACCATCGTGCGGATTTGTTACCGGCGCTTGAAAGCAACGAAACCCTGCGCGAACGATTTTTCGGTGGAGCGCGTAAGCCGATTTTTACCAGTAGCAGCGCCGACAATCATTTGGTGACCTTCGCCGAGGTCATGGCCATGTACCTATTAGTATGGTCGCCAACGTCCTGGACACTGATCGCACCGCAACCACCGGCACTGACGCCCGAACGACGCAAGCGCTATGCCCTGGAGCAGACGTGCATCGATGCGTTCAAGATGGGGCTGGGTGGTGTGGGGCGAGCGATGGCACATCTGCCGTGCCTGATGATCTTCGACGACCACGATATTACCGATGACTGGAATCTTTCCGCGCAATGGGAGGAAACGGCCTACGGCCATCCGTTCTCCAAGCGCATCATCGGTAACGCGCTGCTCGCTTATATGTTGTGCCAAGGTTGGGGCAACAACCCGGATGCATTTGGCAGCATGCTGGAAAAAACCCGTCTATTGAGTACCACGGGGCAAGACCATTACCTCGACAGCGACGTCCAGGATAGCTTGATCGATGAACTGCTGAGTTTTCAGAAGTGGCATTACGTGCTGCCCACCCGCCCGGCGCTGGTGGTGCTCGACACCCGCACCCGACGCTGGCGCAGCGAGATGAACCTCAAGCAACCGTCGGGTCTGCTGGACTGGGAGGCACTCAGCGAGCTGCAACAGGAATTGCTCGATCATCCTTCGGCGATCATCGTTTCGCCGGCACCGATTTTCGGCGTCAAACTGATCGAAACCGTGCAACGGGTGTTTAGCTGGTGCGGCTATCCGCTGCTGGTGGACGCCGAAAACTGGATGGCCCATCGCGGCGCCGCCCAGGTGATCCTGAACATTTTCCGACACTCCCGCACACCCGGTAACTACGTGGTGCTGTCCGGTGATGTGCATTATTCCTTCGTCTATGAAGTATTGATCCGACACCGCAAGGCCGGCCCACGAATCTGGCAGATCACCAGCAGCGGGATCAAAAACGAGTTTCCGCCAGCGCTGCTCGAATGGTTCGACCGCCTCAACCGCTGGCTCTACTCGCCCCGCTCGCCGCTGAACTGGCTGACCAAGCGCCGGCGCATGCGCATTGTTCCGCACATTCCCGAACACGCCGAAGCCGGGGAACGGCTGTGGAACTCGGCAGGGATCGGCCAAGTGTTCTTCAATGAAAAGGGCCAGCCGCAAGATATTTATCAATTCAATGCGGATGGATCGCCGAAGACGCGGATGATTGCGCCTGAAATTTCCGAAGCGGTTGAATGACTTTGCCCGAGTTGCCATGAGCAGTTATTACCTGCACAGCATGAACCTCACCCGAACCCTGATCATCGGCAACTCCGGCTCGGGCAAGAGTTGGCTGGCCAAACGACTGGCCGAGCACCTACAAGTGCCCTGGATCGATCTCGACTTGATTCACTGGATATCCGATGAACACAGCATCGCTCGTCCCCGCGCCGAGGCATTGGGAATGGCGCGTGTGGCGGCGAGCAAAAATCGTTGGGTTATCGAGGGTGTGTATGGGTGGATGGTCAGTGAACTTGTGGAACAGGCGACGGCGCTGATCTGGCTATGCCTGGAGGACGAAGACTGCGTCAGTCATATTCGCCAGCGAGAGGCAAAGCGCGCTGAGCATGACGAGTTACTGATAGCGTTACTGGAATGGGCCAGTAGCTATCGTACTCGTGAAGAGTCCAGTGGATTTGCCGCGCATCAGCGCTTGTTCGAAGGGTTTAGCGGTTCGAAACTTCAACTGATGAATCGGGATGAAGTCACGGCTTTCGTCAGTACGATGCAATAAACCGACTGATCGTTCCTGATTCCACTGACGCAGACACCGATCCTGTAAGAGCTGCCGAAGGCTGCTCCTACAGGGGAATGCGTTTATCCAGGAGAAGTCAGGCGGCGCTCACCGCCCGACCAACTCCTCTGACAATCATCTCCACTTCCCGCTCATCAATCGTCAACGGTGGCAGCAGGCGAATGGTCTTGCCCCGTGTCACGTTGATCAGCAAGCCGTGATCGCGGGCTGCAATCAAGGTCAGGTCGCGAATCGGTTGTTTGAGTTCGATGCCGATCATCAAGCCCTGGCCGCGAATCGCCAGGACGTTGGGGTCATCCGCCAACTCGATGCGCAATCTGGCGAGCAAGCGTTCACCCTGCAGTTTGGCGTTCTCCAGCAGGCCTTGTTCCTCAATGATCTCCAGCACGGTGCATCCCACTCGGCATGCCAGCGGATTGCCGCCGAACGTGCTGCCGTGGCTGCCGGGGGTAAACAGGTCGGCGGCTTTGCCCCGGGCCAGGCAGGCGCCGATGGGGATGCCATTGCCCAGGCCTTTGGCCAGGGTCATGACGTCCGGGATGATGCCTTCGTGCTGGAACGCAAACCACTGGCCGGTGCGGCCGATGCCAGTCTGGATTTCGTCGAGCATCAGCAACCAGGAGCGCCGGTTGCAAAGTTCGCGCACTGCTTTGAGATAACCGGGCGGCGCCATTTGCACACCGCTTTCGCCCTGAATCGGCTCCATCAGGATCGCCACGATGCGCGGGCCGTGGGCGTGTTGCACCGCCTCCAGCGCCGCGAGGTCGCCGAATGGCACTTTAATGAAGTCCCCCGGCAATTCGTTAAACCCCAGGCGCACCGCCGGGCCGTCACTGGCGGACAAGGTGCCAAGAGTACGACCGTGAAAGGCATTTTCCATGACCACCACTAGCGGCTGCTCGATGCCTTTATGCCAGCCGTAAAGCCGCGCGAGTTTCAGCGCGGTTTCATTGGCTTCGGCGCCAGAGTTGTTGAAGAACGCCCGGTCCATGCCAGACAACCGAACCAGTTTCTGTGCCAGCTGCTGTTGCCAGTCGATGCTGTACAGGTTGGAGGTGTGCAACAACAGCCCGGCCTGTTCGCTGATGGCCGACACAATTCGCGGATGGGAATGGCCGACGTTGGTCACCGCCACGCCCGCCACCGCGTCCAGATATTCGCGACCGGCCTGATCCCACAAGCGCGTGCCCAGGCCTTTGTTGAAACTCAGGGCCAAGGGTTGGTAGGTGCTCATCAGGCAGGCGGCGGTCATGACATCAAACTCCATTAATAGTCGGTGTTTTTGCAGTATGGTTAGCCACCTGAGCTGGATAAACACCGCAACACTTCAATCATTTTAAAGCTGGGCTTGATAATGGATTTGTTCCAGGCAATGACCGTTTACGTAAGAGTGGTGGAAGCCGGCAGCATGACCGCCGCCGCTTTGCAGTGCGAAATGTCGACGACCATGGTCGGCAATCATCTTCGAGCCCTGGAGCAACGTCTGGGCGTGCGCCTGCTTAACCGTACGACACGACGCCAGCGGCTGACGGAATTCGGCACGGCGTACTATCAACGTTGTCTCGAGGTATTGGGGTTGGTGGCCGATTCCGAACGCCTGGCCGAACAGACCCTCGACGAGCCGAGCGGCACCCTGCGCATCACCGCGCCGCTGACCTTCGGCACCGAACGGCTGGCGCCGGCCTTGAGTGAATTCGCCCTGCGTTGTCCGCAAGTCAAACTCGACGTCGTTTTGACCAACCAGCGCCTGGATCTGCTCGACAACGGTTTCGATGTGGCTATTCGCTTGGGCACTACCGAGATGTCCAACATGATCGCGCGCCCGCTCATCGACTACACGATGACCCTGTGCGCTTCGAAGGACTACCTGGCGCGCCGAGGCACTCCGGAAAAACCTACCGACCTGCAACACCATGACTGCCTGGCCTTCGCCTACCCGGCCGGAGATGACTGGCACTCGGTAGCCAAACAATGGCGCCTGAGGGGACCCGAAGGCGAAGTCATGGTGGAGGTCAGCGGACCGATGCTGATCAACAGCTCGGCGGGGCTGCATCAAGCGGCGCGAACCGGGATGGGCATCGTGATGGTGCCCGATGCCTTGGTGGAGCAGGACCTTCAGGACGGAAAACTGGTGGCTTTGATGCAGGACTACCAATTGCCGAGTCGGCCGATGAACCTGGTGTACGCCCAGGACCGCTACCGTTTGCCGAAATTGCGCAGCTTCGTCGACTTTGCGCTGCAGAGGTGGGGCAAGCATTAGGGGGCGTTCTCAATTAGTTTCCCCACCGCGCCGGGTTGTGCCTTAAAGCGGGTCAGGCTGCGTTGCAGGCCTTGGAAAGGGAACAACCATTCCCACAGCGGCCTGCGCCTTGCCTGGCCCGCTTTAAGGCGACAACGCGGCGGGGAAACTAATTGAGAACGCCCCCTAGCAGGGGCAATACCCCATGAACTAATCTCCTCGACTGGCGAGTCACGTTAATATCAGTTCGGCAGGGAGACCGATGATGGGTGAGGCATCGAATATCGAGCCGTTGAAGTTCAATCTGTCAGATTTTAACGAAGACATGCTGCACACCATTCTGGAACTGGTCAGCGATGGCATCTGGGACTGGAACGCCAACACCGGGTTTGTCTACCGCAACCCTGGGTGGTACGAGATGCTCGGCTATCCGCCTCATTCCCTGGATAACAACGTGCTGACCTGGGAAAACGTGATCCATCCCGACGATTATTCACGAGTCATGGCGCTGTTTGATGACTACCTGAATCAGCGCGCACCCGGCTATCAAGCCGAGTATCGCTGCCGCATGCGAGATGGCACTTACACCTGGATCGAAGATCGCGGCTATGTGCTGGCACGTAATGCCAACGGCTCGGTGGCACGAATGGTCGGCGCGCACCGCAGTATCGAAGACAAGAAACGCCTGTTCGAAGAAATGGAACGGCGCAATCAATCCCTCGAAGCCATCGTCGAAGAACGCACTCGCGAGTTGTCTCGGGTCAATCAGCAGTTGCAGATTCAACTCGAAGAGAATCGCAAACTGGCGGAAACCGATGTGCTGACTTCCATCGCCAATCGCTATCGACTGGAAAAAGCCCTGCCCCAGGAATGCGACCGCGCCCAACGCTTTCGCCAACCCCTGTCGCTGATCGCCATGGACATCGATGACTTCAAAAACATCAACGATCACTACGGCCATGCCCTGGGTGATGCGGCGTTGGTACAGGTAATCGAGAGCGTGAAGCACTGCGTGCGCGAAGGCGATTTGTTGGCGCGCTGGGGCGGCGACGAGTTCATCATGATCCTGCCCAATACTTCGCTGGCCGACGCCAGGGCGCTCGCTGAAAGAATCCGCCACGGCCTGTCGAGCCTGCTGCCGGTCGGGGACTATCAAGTGACCATGAGTTTTGGCGTGGTGCAACGTTTTGAAGAAGAACAACAGACAGGGCTGCTGGCCAGGGCCGATCAGGCGCTGTATCGGTCGAAGATTGCGGGCAAGAATTTGATTTCAGGGTGAATACTGCCGTGCTTATCCGTGATGTGCGGGCCTCGGATGTCGAGTCGGTGCGACTTTTTCTTGGGGCGAATGGGTGGGCTCATCGCACCGGCTCACCTGAGCATTTCGCGCAACTGATCGCTGATTCCCAACGTACAGCTCTTGCGATAAAGGACTCCCACATCGTCGGGTTTGCCCGAGGTATCACCGATGGTTTATCCAACGGTTATCTGTCGATGGTTGTCGTGTGTGGGCAGCATCGACGTGAAGGCGTCGGTCGCGCACTGGTTGAGCATGTCATGGGCGACAACACCGCCATTACCTGGGTTCTGCGAGCAGGCCGTGAAGGCGCTTCGGATTTCTTTTCAAAGCTGGGCTTTGAAACGTCGACCATTGCCATGGAACGCTCACGCTTGAAGTAGCCAATGCACTATTGACCAGCCTTCACCAACACCGGCTTCGCCTGATACCTATCCGGATACAGCTGCTTCAACTGCGCCACCTTCGGCAGGTCATTGATCACGATGTAAGGGTACGTCGGGTGCTCGGTCAGGAAGTCCTGATGTTCCTCCTCCGCCGGGTAGAAGCCGTTGTAGGTTTCCAGTTTGGTGACGATGGGTTTGTTGAACGAATGGGCGGCGTCGAGTTGTGCGATGTAGGCCTGGGCGACGCGTTGCTGTTCAGCGTTTTTCAGGAAAAGCGCCGATCTATACTGGGTGCCGCTGTCCGGGCCCTGACGGTTGAGTTCGGTGGGGTTGTGGGCCACCGAGAAATAGATCTGCAACAGGCTGCCATAGCTGACTTGAGCAGGATCGAAGGTGACTTCGACGGCCTCCGCATGACCGGTATCGCCATTGCTGACCCGCTCGTACTGAGCGGTGTCGGCTGAGCCGCCCGCGTAACCGGAGACAGCGTTCTTCACCCCTTTGACGTGTTGAAACACCCCTTGGACGCCCCAGAAGCAACCGCCCGCAAAAATTGCCGTTTCACTGCGTGCTTGAGTGTTCTCGTCGAGGGTTGGTGGCGGAATGATGACCGCCTCTTCGGTGCCTCCGAACGAGAATGCTGCGCACTGACCGATAACACTGGCGGCGGCCAATCCCAGCAGGGTGCGACGCCAGTTGAATGAGGTTTTCATGGGATGTCTCCTGAATGAATGAGGCTATCAACCGAACGTAAACGCATACGCCGACACACCGGGATCGAGAAACTCAATGCTGAATGTCCGGTCCTTTACGCCTGCGGTCTGGCGTACCAATTGATACAACCGCTGCTCGGTGACACTGCCGCTGCCATCGGGCGCCACGTCGACACCGTGGGCATCACCAGGGGGCTTACCGTCAATCAACACTTTGAAACGCACCGGTTGACCGTCAGCACCGGGGCCCAAAACCAGATGCAAATCGCGAGCGTGGAAGCGGTAAACGATACGACTGGCCGGTGCGTTTGAAACAGCCCGCTCCGGACCGACAGTCCACTGACCCTCCAGGCTCCAGTTATTGAGGGCCAATTGTGACGGCGGGCTATAGGCCGCCACCTTGTCTGGCGCCAGATCGGTTTCAGCAACGAAATGCTCCGCCCGTCGGTAGCCGACATAGGTTTCCGGCGATTGCACTTCACTCATGTCCGCGGCGAGCTGGACACCCTCGGCACGAGCATTGATCAGCCCGTCCGCGACCTTCGCGGCGCCCGCTTCACGCAGCAGTTGCTGAATCACTCGCTCCGATTCGGCGTATTTGCCTTCACCAAAATGGTGATAACGAATGCGCCCCTGAGCATCGGCAAAATAGTGGGCTGGCCAGTATTGGTTGTTGAAAGCACGCCAGACCTTGTAGTCGTTATCGATTGCCACCGGATAAGTGATGCCCAGGTCTTTCATGGCTTTGGTGACGTTGCCTGCATCACGTTCGAAGGCAAACTCGGGCGTATGGACGCCGATCACCACCAAGCCCTGATCGCGATACTTCTCGGCCCAGGCCTTCACATACGGCAGGGTGCGCAGGCAGTTGATGCAGGAGTAAGTCCAGAAATCCACCAGCACAACCTTGCCCTTCAAGGCCTGGGTGGTGAGAGGGGGGGAATTGAGCCATTGCACAGCGCCGTCCAGCGATGGAAGGTTGCCTTCAATCGGTAGTTCGCCCGGTATCCTGGCGGTCATTTTCATACTGCCGGCGGGTTGATCGCCGCCCCGTGGAATCTGCGACATCATCGCCCCACTGCCGGTCGGCAACTTACCGGAGAACCGGCTTACCAACGCCTGCTCGATTCCTCCGGTGGAGGCTGTCGAGACCCGCGCCAGAATGCCGGTATCCAGCCCCAAAGCGATTGCCGCCACACCGGCCAGCATCGCGACTCCCAAACCTCGACGCAGCCACTCGCCCGCACCTATCGAGCGCTTCATCGCGGTGAAGACTTTACCGCCTAGCAGCAATGCCGCGGCGAGAGAGGTGGCGGCGCCGGCCGCATAAGCCAGTAGCAACAAGGTGGTGGCGATGTTTGCCCCTTGCAGCGCCGCGCCAGTCAACAGCAGGCCCAGAATCGGCCCGGCGCAGGGCGCCCAGAGCAGGCCCGTGGCGACACCGATCAGCAACGAAGCGCCGGGGCGCGGCCGGGTATCGGCAGCCGCGGCTTCCGACAGCCGACCGCCGGCCGCCACCAGCGGACGCGTCAGGCGCTCGGCCAACCGGGGCAGCAACAGCGTCAGCCCGAACAGTGCAACGAACAGCAACGCGAGCCAGCGACCGTACTGATTGACTTGCACCACCCAACTGCCGCCCACCGCCGCCAACGAGGCGACGAGCGCGAAGGTCAGCGCCATTCCCGCCAGCAGCGGCAAGCCACTCTTCATAAACGGCTGCCCGGTGCGAGCGAAGACAAAGGGCAATACCGGCAGAATGCACGGGCTGACGATCGTCAGCACACCACCGAGATAAGCGAGGACCAGAAGCCACATAACGTCGACCTGCGTGAAGTGAGTGAAAGGAAGTGCCCATGGATTACGCCTGTGGCTTGAAAGTCAGCGCCAGGCCGTTCATGCAGTAGCGCAGACCGGTGGGCTTTGGCCCGTCTTCGAAAACATGACCCAAGTGACCGCCGCAACGACGGCAGTGGACCTCTTCGCGCAACACGCCGAAGGAGCGGTCCTGACGGGTGGCCACCGCGTTGTCCAGTGGCGCCCAGAAACTCGGCCATCCAGTGCGGCTGTCGAACTTGGTGTCGGAAGAAAACAACGGCAGATCACAACCGGCGCAGGCAAAAACGCCCTCCCGATGCTCGTTGTTCAGCGGGCTGCTGTAGGCCCGTTCGGTGCCCTCTTCGCGCAGGATCTCGTACTGCTCGGAGCTAAGCAGCGCGCGCCATTCGCTATCGCTGTGAGTCACTTCAAAAACCTCCACCGCACGGGCCTCGTCGACCAACGCAACGCCTGCGGAAAATTTTGGCAATACACCAATCGCCAGGGCTGCAGCCCCCAGCCCGCCGCTCGCTACAAGAAACTGTCGCCGTGAAAACATGGGCCTTCTCCAAAATTTCAGATGCCTTGCATGGAACACAGCCTAGGCTTGAGTTGATCGCCAAATCCTCACGAGGAGTTAAACAATTCGTGATAACTCAGCCTCAGGAAAACCCGCACAATGTGTTCATTGCGTCACAAAGGATTGAGCTCCATGGAACAGACCAAACGCGTCCTGGTGGTCGAGGACGACCTGCATATCGCCGACCTTATCTGCCTGCATCTTCGCGATGAGCAGTTCGAGGTGGTGCACTGCGCCGACGGCGATGAGGGCATGCGACTGCTGCAGCAAGGAAGCTGGGATGCACTGATTCTCGACCTGATGCTGCCCGGCGTCGACGGCCTGGAAATCTGCCGCCGCGCCCGGGCCATGGCTCGCTACACACCGATCATCATCACCAGTGCGCGCTCCAGCGAAGTCCATCGGATTCTGGGGCTGGAACTCGGTGCCGACGATTACCTGGCCAAACCCTTTTCCATGCTAGAACTGGTGGCACGGGTCAAGGCATTGCTGCGACGGGTCGACGCCATGGCCCGTAACCTGAAAATGGACGCTGGCAGTCTGATCAGCGATGGCCTGTCCATCGACCCGATCACACGTGAAGTCTCCCTCGATGGCCGGCGTCTTGACCTCACGCCGCGGGAGTTCGACCTGCTGTACTTTTTCGTCCGTCAGCCCGGCAAGGTCTTCTCGCGGATGGACCTGCTCAACGCGGTGTGGGGCTACAGCCACGAAGGCTACGAGCACACGGTCAACACCCACATCAACCGCCTACGGGCCAAGATCGAAGCCGATCCGGCGCAACCGGCGCGCATCCTCACGGTGTGGGGGCGTGGTTACAAATTCGCGACGAGCGGAGAGCAGTCATGAGGTTGACCCTGACCCAACGCCTGTCCCTGGTGTTCGCCGTGCTGTTGCTGGTGTGCTACAGCACCTCGGCATGGATGCAGGTGCGCTCCAACCACATGCATGAACTGGAAGTGGTGCAGGGTTTGTCGCGGGATCTGGCGCAACATATCGCCCGAGACACGGTGCTGATGGACCGCAATGGCCCGATGCCCAATGCCGTGCGTGAATTGTTCAGCCAGCTGATGCTGGTCAATCCCAGTGTCGAGGTCTATCTGCTGGACACCGGAGGCCGAATTGTCGGCAGCGCCGCACCCGAAGGCCGGATTCGCCGAGAACGGGTCGATCTGGCGCCGATCCAGCGTTTGCTCAAAGGCGAGGCCCTGCCGATTCTCGGCGACGATCCGCGCAGCGTCGATGGCAGCAAGGTATTCAGCGCCGCGCCATTACGGGTCAACGGTCAACCGGCCGGTTATCTCTATGTGGTGTTGCTCAGCGAAGAGCATGACCGCTTCGCCGAACGCGGCGCCACCAGCGCAGCGCTCAATACCGCTTTGTTGTCCATTGGGCTGGTGGCGTTGCTGTGCCTGATTGCCGGCCTCACCGCATTTGGCCTGATCACCCGGCCATTGCGCCGCTTGACCGAGAAAGTCAGTCAGTTCGATATCAATGGTGTTCCGTCGGCACCGCCCGCCTTGCCCGAGCCAGAGCCGGTAGAAAAAGCCGCCAGCCACGATGAAATTGCCGTACTCGACGCCGCCTTCCGGCAGATGCAAGCGCGCCTCGGCGAACAATGGCGCTCGCTGACCCGCCAGGATCAGGAGCGTCGGGAATTGGTGGCGAACATCTCCCACGACCTGCGCACACCGCTGGCCTCGCTGCACGGTTACCTGGAAACCCTGTCACTCAAGGACGCCACATTGTCCCCCGCCGACCGCCGCCGTTATCTGGGGATCGCTCTGGATCAAAGCCGCAAGGTCGGCGGCTTGGCGCAATCGCTGCTGGAACTGGTGCGGCTGGAACACGGTTTCGTGCAACCAGTGCTGGAGCGCTTCTCCCTGACCGATCTGGTGCAGGACATCTTTCAGAAATTCGAACTCAGCGCCGAAGCACGCCAGATCGAACTCAAGGCCACCTTCTCCCCCAACGTCGCCGTGGCCTGCGCAGATCTGGGGTTGATCGAGCGGGTGCTGACCAACCTGTTCGACAACGCGCTGCGTCATACGCCTCAAGGTGGAGAGATCGAACTCAGCCTGCGCCCACAAGGACCTTTTATCGAAGTCACGGTCAGCGACACCGGCCCGGGAATCGCTCCTGAACTGCGCGAAGGTCTGTTCCTGCGTCCGTTCAATATTGGCGGCGCACGGCGCGATGGCGGGTTGGGGCTACGGATCGTGCATCGGATCCTGCAATTGCACGGTCGCGAGATCGAATTGATCGATATGCCCGGACGCGGCGCGACCTTTCGCTTCTCCTTGCCGGTGGACGAGCAAACGGCAGAACAATGGGTGGTTCGTTCGATGAATATAAATTCGATAGGGAAATAGTCGACAGCGCCGGCAAAAATGCTGACCAGCCGCCTGTTCATCCGTGACAACGCAGCCTCGGTCCAATAGATTAGGCGGCCTGAAAAGGCTTCGTGCTTTCTCGCCTCAATCCAAGTTAAAGAAGTAGTGAAATTTCAATGTCCGATTCCAATACCGCTGAATCCGTAGTCACCTTGTCGTCCAAAGCGGAATACGAAAACTCCATCAATCTTTCACAGCATGTGCCTCAGGCCAAGACCATCAGCGAGATGGTTCTGGACGCTTTTCAATCCACCCGGGAAAGCGACCAGATCCGCGAGCTGCGCGCCGCGATTCGCCAGGCTCATGACAGCTTCGACGACGACAAAGCCTACGATTTGATGGGCGAACTCAAGCAACTGAAAGACGCCGAAGCAGCCGACATCGCTGCCCTGGAAGACCTGAGCAGCAAATTCTCGATCAGCCGCATTCTGTCCAGCTTCAAGGACGACCCGGCGTTCCAGGAAATCGTTTATGGTCTGGCGCTGAAGGTACTGAACCAGACTCACCAGGCCATCAGCAACCCGAGCAGCGGCAAGAGCAAAGCGGCGCGCGCCAAGAAAGAAGTCGAAGTGTTCACCATCAGCAAGGACGGCATCAGCGTCACCCTGCCCCTGCGCACCCCGCGCTCGCGCCTGAACGTTGACCGTGAAGCGCTGGAATTCCTGGGCTTCACTTTCGTCGGCGAAGGCGATGAAGCCGAGCTGGAAAGCGAAACCTTCCTGGACAATGCCGGGACCGAACAAGCGGTCAACCGCAAGAACATCATCACCGCGCTCCAGCAGCAAACCGCGTTCGACGGCTACAGCATCGCCGCGCAGTAACGCTAAACGCTAATCAAAAAAGCCCCGCTCTTCTCTCGAAGGTGGGGCTTTTAGTTTTCAACAACCTATTCAAACGGCTCGGAGTCGCTCAACCATATCGGGAAACTTCTCCACCAGCCTTATCAACAAGGCTGCCTGAGCATTGGGTTTCGATTTTTCCTGCTCCCAATTTCTCAAAGTGCTGGGGCTGGTTCTGATTCGCTTGGCAAAAACGGCCTGAGACATATGCAACTTTTCTCGCAGCGCCACGATTTCTTGCGCGCCTACCTCGGGAGCGGGTTTATCCTCCACGGTATTGTTGCGCAGCGTAATCTTGCCTTCGCGCTGAGCCGCCATCTCGTCAACGCCCTGCATCAACTCTGCAAACAGGTCGCGCTTTTTCATGGGGTACCTCGTGCCTTCAACTCTCTATCTATGGCTTTCTTGAGCGCCTTCTCTTGGTCGGCGGTCAAATTCTCAAGCTCATCTTTGTCATAAATTGCAAACATCCAGAACTGGCCATCATTCATAAGCCAATAATAGATAACTCGCAAGCCACCTCGCCTGCCTTTACCTCGACGCCCATCTATCCAGCGCAGCTTCCGGAAGCCGCCCGTGCGAGGCATCACATCGCCCGCCTGGGGATTCAGCTGCATATTAGTTTGCAACGCACGATACTCATCGTCCGTCAGATAATCGCCAACGGTGGCAGTGAACGATGTGGTTTCAAAGAATACAGTTCGAATCGCCGAACTATAGGCAACTTGCTTATAGTTCGGCAAGCGACAACTTATCATCCCGATGAGCTGTCATCACAAGCAGGCTCGCGATAGGGACGACACAGTCCGTCAAATAGAACCCAATAAAAAGCCCCGCCATTCTCTCGAAGGCGGGGCTTTTCTTTACAGCATCCGGAGCTTAAGGCGCGTAAGTCAGCAACAGCTCACTCGGCACTTTAAAATCCAGCGACATCATCACGCTCAACGCAGTAATGGTGAAGATCGAGAACACGAACAGCTTGCGTGCCCAGACCGTGTCATCCACTGCCTTGTAACCGGTCCAGGCCATGTACAACCAGTACATGCCCATGGCCGCGGCCACGGCGAGGTAGCTCATGCCGGCGTAGCCGCTGAAGGTCAGCATCAAGGTCGCTACGAGGAACGCCAGGATGTAGAGCAGGATGTGCTTCTTGGCCACTTGAATCCCGCGCTTCACTGGCAACACCGGAATCGATGCGGCCAGGTAATCGTTGAAACGGAAAATTGCGATGGCGTAGGAATGCGGCATCTGCCACAGGCTGAACATCACCAGCAGCGTCAGTGCGGCCATGTCGAAGCTGTTAGTCACAGCCACGTAGCCAATCACCGGAGGCATCGCCCCCGACAGACTGCCCACTAGCGTGCCGTGAACCGACTTGCGCTTGAGGTACAGGCTGTAGAAGCCGACGTAGATGACAAAACCGATCACCGCGAACAGTGCAGCCAACGGGTTGGCTACCTTGTACAACAGTGCAACGCCGAAAACACCAAGGATGGTCGCAAAAGCCAGGGCCAGTTTCAGGGAGATCAAGCCCTGGACCAGCACCCGGTTCTTGGTGCGCTCCATCTTCAGGTCGATGTCGCGGTCGATGCAGTTGTTGAACACGCAACCGGAGGCCACCACCAGGGACGTGCCGATCATCGCAGCCAGGAAGATGGCCAGATCGACATGCCCTTTGGAGGCCAGGAAAAATCCGCCTGCCACTGAAAGCACGTTACCGAAAATGATCCCCGGTTTGGTGATTTGGATAAAGTGCTTCAAGGACATCCGGACTTACCTCAGTGCGCCATCATGTTGGTGTGGATGCTGAACATGATCCACAGCGACAGGCCTACCAACAGGACGATTACGATCGCGGCGAAAACAAACGCAATGACGTTGTTACGCTGCGCCGCCGAACGGTCCAGGTGGAGGAAGTACACCAGGTGCACCAGCACCTGGATGACTGCGAAGGCCAGTACGATCCACAGGGTCAGGGCTTTCGGCAGCGACGGGTACATCACCAGGCCGAAAGGAATGACGGTCAGGATCACCGACAGGATGAAACCGATAGCATAGGACTTGACGCTGCCGTGGCCGGCGTCGTGGCTATCGTGGGAATGAGCGTTAGCCATTTACATAGTCCCCATCAGATAAACAACGGTGAATACGCAGATCCACACCACGTCCAGGAAGTGCCAGAACAGGCTCAGGCAGCTCAGACGGGTCTTGTTGGTCGCCGTCAGGCCGTTTTTCTGCACCTGGTACATCATGATCGCCATCCAGATCAGACCGCTGGTCACGTGCAGACCGTGGGTGCCGACCAGGGTGAAGAACCCGGACAGGAAGCCGCTGCGGCTAGGACCGAAGCCCTCGGAGATCAGTACGTGGAACTCGTTGATCTCCATGCCGATGAAGCCGGCGCCGAACATGAAGGTCAGGGCCAGCCAGCCCAGGACCTGGTTCTTCTTGCCCTTGAACAACGCCAGCATGGCGAAGCCGTAGGTGATCGAACTGAACAGCAGCAGAGCGGTTTCGCCCAGTACGTATGGCAGTTCGAAGATGTCGGCGCCCGACGGGCCGCCCGCTACGTTGTTAACCAGTACCGCGTACGCCGCGAAGATCGACGCAAACAGGATGCAGTCGGTCATCAGGTAGAGCCAGAAACCGAATACGGTCATCTCGCCCGAGTCGTGGTGATGGTCATCATGCCCATGTCCATCGACATGGGTGTGTCCAGCATTGGTCACTAAGTTCGACATGGTTTAAGCCTGTTCCAACGAGGTTTCAACACGGGTGGCGGTGGCTGGAACTTTCCCGGCCGCTACCAGACGCTTGTGCTGCTCGGCTTCGATGCGCTCGATCACGTCGACCGGCACCATATAGCCCTGATCATCACGTGCAGCATGGATCACGAAGTAACCCACGGTGCCGACCAGGCTAACGATGGCCAGCCACCAGATGTGCCAGATCATCGCGAAACCGAACACGGTCAACAGAGCACCCATGACCACACCGGTCGCGGTGTTGTTTGGCATGTGGATCGGCTCGTAACGGGCCGGAGCCTGGTACGCGGTACCGTTTTCCTTGGCTTCGGTGAACGGGTCGATGGTTTCCGCTTTTGGCAGCACGGCAAAGTTGTAGAACGGTGGTGGCGACGAGGTCGACCATTCCAGCGTGTGGGCATTCCACGGGTCGCCGTGTTCGCACATGTTCTCTGGCTTGTTGCGATCACGCACGCTGACATACAGCTGGATCAGCTGGCAGGCGATACCGAAGGCAATCATCACCGCACCAAACATGGCAACGTACAGGTACGGCACCCACTCAGGGTTGGTGGTGGCGTTCAGACGACGGGTCATGCCCATGAAGCCCAGTACGTAGAGCGGCATGAATGCGACGAAGAAGCCGGTGATCCAGAACCAGAACGCTGCCTTGCCCCAGCCTTCGTGCAGCTTGAAGCCGAACGCTTTAGGGAAGTAGAAGGCGAAACCTGCGATGTAACCGAATACCGCGCCGCCGATGATCACGTTATGGAAGTGCGCGATCACGAACAGGCTGTTGTGCAGAACGAAGTCAGCACCCGGGATGGCCAGCAGTACGCCGGTCATGCCGCCGATGGCGAAGGTCACCATGAAGCCCAGGGTCCACAGCACTTGGCTGGTGAAACGCAGACGGCCCTGGTAGATGGTGAACAGCCAGTTGAATAGCTTCACCCCCGTCGGGATCGAAATCAGCATCGTCGCCAGACCGAAGAAGGCGTTGACGCTGGCACCCGAACCCATGGTGAAGAAGTGGTGCAGCCAAACCATGAAGCCCAGGATCGAGATCGCGCCCGATGCGTAGACCATCGAGTGGTGGCCGAACAGACGCTTGCCGGTGAAGGTCGAGATGACTTCGGAGAAGATCCCGAACGCCGGCAGAATCAGGATGTAAACCTCGGGGTGACCCCAGGCCCAGAACAGGTTGACGTACATCATCGGATTGCCACCAAGTTCATTGGTGAAAATGTGGAAATCCATGTAACGGTCAAGCGTCAGCAGTGCCAGGGTAGCGGTCAGGATCGGGAACGAAGCCACGATCAGGACGTTGGCCCAGGTGCAGGTCCAGGTGAAGATCGGCATGTCCATCAGCTTCATGCCAGGGGTACGCATTTTCAGCACGGTGGCCAGGAAGTTGACCCCCGTCAGCGTCGTACCTAGCCCGGATAGCTGTAGTGCCCAGATGTAGTAATCCATCCCCACGCCCGGACTGTATTGCAGGCCCGACAGCGGCGGATAGGCAACCCAGCCGGTCTTGGCGAATTCGCCGACGCCCAGGGACAGGTTGATCAGCACTACGCCGGAAACCAGCAGCCAGAAGCTCAGGGAGTTCAGGAACGGGTAGGCAACGTCACGCGCGCCGATCTGCAGCGGCACTGCAAGGTTCATCAGGCCGGTGAAGAATGGCATCGCCATGAAGATGATCATGATCACACCGTGAGCGGTGAAGATCTGGTCATAGTGTTCAGGCGGCAGGTAGCCAGGCGAACCCTCGGTGGCCATGGCCAACTGGGTACGCATCATGATGGCGTCGGCAAAACCGCGCAGCAACATGACCATGGCGACGATGATGTACATCACGCCGATTTTCTTGTGGTCGACCGAGGTCAACCACTCGGTCCACAAATAAGTCCACTTCTTGAAGTAGGTGATTGCAGCGAACAGCGCCAGACCACCGAGCGCGATCATGGCGATGGTTATCATCACGATCGGTTCGTGGAACGGGACCGCTTCCCAACTTAATTTACCAAACATCGTTTACTCCTCTGCCCCGGCAGCTGAATGCGAACTCATGTCCATCCCTTCCATATGGGCCACTTCTTTGTCTTTCTTCTCGTGATGCATCGGCTTGCCTGGTTTCATGCCTTCGTACTTGTCGACGATGGTCTGGAACAGGTTCGGCGTGAACGAGGAGTAGAGCTCGACTGGGTTGTTCTGGCTTTGCTTGGCAAGGGCTTCGTATTCAGCTTTTTCAAGCTGTTTAGGTGCCTTTTTGACTTCGCTTACCCAGGCATCGAAATCTTCCTGAGAGGTGGCGATAGCTTTGAACTTCATACCGGTGAAACCCGCGCCGCTGTAGTTGGCGGAGATACCGTCCATCTCAGCGTTCTGGTTGGCGATCAGGTGCAGTTTGGTCTGCATGCCCGCCATCGCGTAGATCTGGCCGCCCAGAGCAGGGATGAAGAACGAGTTCATCACAGCGTCGGAAGTGATCTTGAAGTTGATCGGTGTGTGCGCCGGGAACACGATCTTGTTGACCGTGGCGATGCCTTGTTCCGGGTAGATGAACAGCCACTTCCAGTCCAGCGCGACCACTTCAATGGTGATTGGCTTGACGTCGGATTCCAGCGGCTTGTAAGGGTCAAGCGCGTGGGTCGACTCGTAGGTGATGTAACCCAGGGCGATGATGATCAGTACCGGAATAGTCCACACCGCGATTTCGATCTTGGTGGAGTGCGACCACTTCGGCGTATAGACGGCGTCTTTGTTGGAAGCGCGGTATTTCCAGGCGAACAGGAAGGTCATGACGATGACCGGCACGACGACCAACAGCATCAGCAGCGTTGCGGTGATGATCAGGTTTCGCTCATCCAGGCCGACCTGGCCCTTAGGGTCGAGCAAGGTCATGTTGCAGCCTCCCAGCAACAACGTGCCGAGCAGCGGCAATAAGCCTAGTAGTCTGGGGTACCTGTTTTTACTCATCTCACGACCTCTAAAGCAGCTTGCGCAATGCAGTTGGGTTTTGATCGCCAACACTTCACCCTGCCAAGGGTTGGCATTTTTCTTGGATTGAATAAGGGCCTGCCCGTCGCGCGTCAGACGCTATTCGACAATTGCTGGGCCTGCGGTGAGTTCTTATTCGAATTCGTGGTCAAGGGCCTTGTTACAGACCAATTCCATTTGGTGCGGATAGTCGGAAGGCACCGACACCTGGGAGTCGCATGAAGCCATCAGGCCTCTCGACACCCTGGTTCTGCTCATGCACCTGAGTAAGGGTGAGCAGTGCCGGGAATTCAGTGCGGGCGATTGTAGATATGTAACGATTCATAAACCATGTCTCATCCCGAAATAATTTATATCTGATCCGGCAACAATCATTAACGGCTTTTGCAAAAGTGCGCCATGGTAGCGAAATTCATTCTCAACAAAAACACCAAAAATTGTAGGTCTACCATACGAAGTTCAGACAGCTTCCAAGGCTCTGCGCTCGCCTTCGACCCTGCTCTACCCCCTATATGACAAGGACTTCGGCAATTCGCCAGGCCCTGTTAAAACTGCCTGTTTCGACTGACGAGCGCTGAAACCGACAGAGCCTGGGAAAGCCGGTTTTTGGTGCGAAGCGATGCCCTGAATCAGGGATTTGAAATGCCTTGCGCCACCCAGGCTGTGACAACGTGTCGCACACGTGTCACACCCTTCCTTGTCGAGCATCAAGGTCTTTTTACCTGACCTGCGAATATGCAAAACGCCCCGGCCTCTCAACGAGAACCGGGGCGTTTTTTTGCCTGCAACGGTACGGCGAACAGCCTCAGCGCAGCGCTTTGCGGTTACGCGAAGTGAGCAGCGGCACCAGCACCACGATCAGCACGAACGCCAGCAGCGCCCACTGCGCCAGGGACAAGCCGAGGATCGGCGGGTACGGCGTAGAGCAGAAGCCATCGACCTGGAAGCCCAGCGGGAAGATCTTCGCCAGCGGCAGACCGTCGACGATCGGCTGCAACACATCGATGCCGCAACTGACCGCCGGGTAAAACTGGGTATAGACGTGATGCCCGGCCACCCCGGCGCCCGCAATGGCGCAGATCACCACCAACGTTTCGAACAGCGTGATGCTGCGGCGGGTACGCGTCGCAGCGCCGATAAAGGCGAACAGCGCAATCAGCAACAGCGCATAGCGTTGCAGGATGCACAGCGGGCACGGCGCCTCGCCCAGAGCTACTTGCATGTACAGCGCACCACCGATCAGCGCCAGGCAGATAATGCCCAGCAACACCAGATAGCGCCGCTCACGTCCCAACCGCATCGTTTCCTCGCTCATCGCGTTTCCCTTTTGTGTCCGTGGATCAGCTCGCCGGCGGCTGCGCTTGCAGCGGCTGCATCAGGCTGATGTTGTCTTCGATATGCCAATTGGCGGCAATGCGATCGTTGTCGATCTGATATCGGTTGCCCGAAAGTCTACACGCTGGCCCTGACCTTTGAGAGCCTTGGCCGCCCCTGAACCCGGCCTTCGGGTGGCGATGCTGCTCGCTTAAGAGAGTCTTTTTGGGCCGCTACGCAGCCCAACGCGAGCAAGCTCGCTCGCCACAAGGAAGAAACGATAAACCGGTTAAGAACGGATTAACTTTCAATTGTTTTTCAAGCATCAAGCCCGTGAAGACGGATCGATTGCTTACTGCTTCCACCGATCCGCCGCCGCATGATCGCTGTCACGCCCTTCCACCCAACGCGGCCCATCACCGGTGTTTTCTTTCTTCCAGAACGGCGCGCGGGTTTTCAGGTAGTCCATGACAAAGGCACAGGCATCGAACGCCGCCTGACGGTGAGCACTGGCAGCACCGACGAAGACGATCGGCTCGCCCGGCTCCAGCGCGCCGATGCGGTGCAACACTTCCAGCTTCAACAGCGGCCAGCGCTGCTCTGCCTCCAGGGCAATCTTGCCCAGGGCTTTTTCGGTCATGCCCGGGTAGTGCTCAAGGAACATCCCGGCGACGTCGAGGCCGTCATTGAAGTCGCGTACGTAGCCGACAAAACTCACCACCGCACCGACGCCCACATTGGCCGCGTGCATGGCGTTGACTTCAGCACCCGGGTCGAACGGCGTGGGCTGCACACGAATAGCCATGGCTCAGCCCCCGGTCACGGTCGGAAAAAACGCTACTTCATCGCCATCGCTCACCGGTTCGTCGAGCTGGCAGAGATCTTCGTTGCGGGCGCACATCAGGTTCTGCTCGCTCAGCACTTCGGCGCCGTCACGTTGGGCCAGCAGCGCGCGCACATCGTCGACCGTGGAAAAATCACCTTCGACCTTCACCGAGTCCACGCCGAGCGCTTCACGGTAACGGGCGAAAAACTTCACAGTAACGTTCATGGCTGATCCGCCTGGAAATGGCCGCTCTTGCCGCCGAGTTTCTCCAGCAGCCGCACGCTCTCGATGGTCATGCCACGATCCACGGCCTTGCACATGTCATAGATGGTCAGCGCCGCGACGCTGGCGGCAGTCAGCGCTTCCATTTCGACGCCGGTCTGCCCGGACAACTTGCAGCACGCCACGATGCGCACGGTGTCGTCGCCTTCGGCACTGAGTTCGACCTTGACGCCGGTAAGCATCAACGGGTGGCACAGAGGAATCAGATCGCTGGTTTTCTTCGCCGCCTGGATGCCGGCGATCCGCGCCACGGCGAACACGTCACCCTTGGGATGGCCGCCAGCAACGATCATCTGCAGGGTTTCGGGCAGCATGCGCACCAGCGCTTGGGCCGTCGCTTCACGGAACGTCACGTTTTTTTCAGTGACGTCGACCATATGGGCGCGACCTTGGGAATCGAGATGAGTCAGCACAGGGATACTCCTGATCAGGAGCATCGATTGTAAACCTGTGGGTCAAATTTCCGCACGTTTGATTATGCGTTTACACCGAACCCTGTGGGAGCGAGGCTTGCCCGCGATGCAGACGCTGCGGTTCAACAGGGACACCTCGGTGATGCCATCGCGGGCAAGCCCGCTCCCACAGGTTATTCGTCGGGCATAAAAAACCGGGCGGCTTTGGGCCGCCCGGTTCTATTGAAGCGATTACAGATGCGATTCGGCGTATTCGGCCAGAATCGAGCGTGGCACCCCTTGCAGGGTGATGTGCACACCGTTGGGGAAGTCCTTGAAGCGCTCGGTCAAGTACGTCAGCCCGGAGCTGGTCGCGGACAGGTAAGGGGTATCGATCTGCGCCAGGTTACCCAGGCACACCACTTTGGAACCGGCGCCGGCACGGGTGATGATGGTTTTCATCTGGTGCGGCGTGAGGTTCTGGCATTCATCGATCAGGATCAGACTCTGCTGGAAGCTGCGGCCTCGAATGTAGTTGAGGGATTTGAACTGCAACGGCACTTTGCTGAGGATGTAGTCGACGCTGCCATGGGTGTTTTCGTCGTCCATGTGCAGAGCTTCGAGGTTGTCGGTGATGGCGCCGAGCCAAGGCTCCATTTTTTCCGCTTCGGTGCCAGGCAGGAAGCCGATTTCCTGGTCCAGCCCCTGCACGCTGCGGGTGGCGATGATGCGCCGGTAGCGTTTGCTGACCATGGTCTGCTCGATGGCCGCCGCCAGTGCGAGGATGGTTTTACCCGAACCCGCTGCCCCGGTCAGGTTGACCAGGTGGATATCCGGGTCGAGCAAGGCGTACAGCGCCAGGCTTTGATAGATGTCACGCGGTTTCAGGCCCCAGGCTTCCTGGTGCAACAGGGGTTCCTGATGCAGGTCGAGAATCAGCAGGCGGTCTTCCTCGATCTCCTTGATCCAGCCGACAAAGCCCTGTTCGTCGATGATGAACTCATTGATATGCACAGCCGGCAGGTTGTCGATCAGCTGCACCTGATGCCAGGTGCGACCGTGGTCCTGACGGGTTTCGACATTCTTCACGCGATCCCAGAAGGAGCCGTCCATGTTGTGATAACCGTTGGGTAGCAGCGACACATCATCGACCAGTTGGTCGGTGCTGTAGTCCTCGGCCGCGATCCCGCAAGCCCGGGCCTTGAGGCGCATGTTGATGTCTTTGGTGACCAGCACCACGGGCAGCTTTGGTTCGCGCGCGTGCAGGTCGATCAACTGGTTGATGATGATGTTGTCGTTCAGATGCTCGGGCAGAATGATGTTCGGCTCAGTGCGCTTGCTCATCAGAATTGACAGCAAACCCTTGGGCCCACTCTTGCCGCGCTGGATCGGTACGCCGAGTTCAACGTCTTCGGGGCTGGCATCGCCCAAAGTCTTGTCGATCAGGCGAATCGCCTGGCGGCATTCCGCAGCAACGCTGTGATGCCCGCTCTTGAGCTTGTCCAGCTCTTCAAGCACGGTCATCGGGATGGCGACGTGGTGTTCTTCGAAATTAAGCAGGGCGTTTGGATCGTGAATCAATACGTTGGTATCGAGTACATAAAGGATTGGCTGGTTGGAAGAAGGGCTACGTCCGTGATCATCCATACTCGGTCACCTTTGTGGGAGCCAGTCGACGCAGTACCATGACAGTGCTGCGCCTCGAAGTGGCCGCCGAATTCACCTGCGAGGAGTCAAGTGAACTGCACACAAACTGGGGTCTTGGGAGACGCCACCTGTGTTGCAGGTTTCGGCGGTCTGTCTTCGTAATACTCCAAAACACATGACAGAAAAAAGCACTTTGACGTTTTTTTGAAGTTTATTTTTCAGAGTGACGAATAGCCCTTGGCGTGCAGGCAATGTGCCGTTAAAGTCGGAAGTCCGCCTGCACCGATTTCTCTGCAAAAATCGCCCTTCCCCCAATGTTTACGGCCTTTTGCCGTTTTCAGCGAAACGCCTCCTGACAGTCTGCCCAACCAATCCCGCTTGGCGCCGTTTGCGTGATGAGCCAGGGCATCGCCGTTTTCAGCGCATCCTGCTTCACATTGAAATTGATCACCCCGTGCCGCCACAGCAGCATCAGGGTTAACACCCGTTGTGCGCTCTGGCTGCCCTTGAGCTTGCCGGCGCCATCCTGGGCATCGATGTCCCACAACGCCACCTGCAAGCCCTGAGACGTGAAGAAGCCCTCGGCATCGGACCGGCGCTGGCCATCGGGCGGGCGAAACAGCGGCACGTAATTCTCCGGCAACTTGCCTTTGACCAACTCGACGCTGCGTCGCACCGAGTCCTGCCAGTCTTGCCAATGGCTGTGGGAGCGGAACTCCCAGCCTTGCACGCCCACGCATTGCTGCGAATAAGTCCCTTGCAGGCTGGCCACCGAACGCTCGGCCAGACGGGCCTGAATGTCCTTGCCGAGGACGAAGAACGTAGCGCTCATGTTCGATTTGCGCAGGTACTCGGTAACCCAGGCCGTGTTATCTGGCGTGGCATTGGCGGCGCTGTCGAAGGTCAGCAGGAACAGGCGATCATTCATGGCATCGCCATTGCGCTCATAGTCGCCAAAACGATCGACTTCGCTGCTGGCCTGCGGAAATAGCGCGGCCTTGCGCAACTGCTCGTCCAGGTACTGGGCGTGGAACAACCGGCTCGGCTCGGCCCATTTGATGTAATAGCTGTCGTCGCTCACCTGAAACTTCGCCGCTTGCTCACGCAAGGTGGCCATATCCTCGACCAGGAAACAGAAGGAAGCATCCTGATCGCAACTCTGCTGGGCGAAGTTGTAATTGGTCAGCAGTCGCTGCCACATGCGTTGGCGCAGCTGGTTGACCGACTCCAGATTGAGGGTGCGCAGGCTCAAGCGTTGAGCCAGGCTCGCTTCATCCAGCGATTCACTGGCCAGCAGAACGCGGGCAAACATGAGGATTTCGGCCCGTGAGGCGACGTCAAACAGCGTCGGGCTACTGAGCTGCTCAGGCCAGGTGCTGCGATCAAGCGTCGCCACATCGCCCGGCGCCGCCATGGCGCCAAAGCTCAAGAGCCAGGCCGAGAAAAGAAAAACGATACGCAATGGGATGTCTCCATAACAAAACCCGCGCGGCACTATATCGCGGGAAGATCAAAAGATCGCAGCCTCGCTTCGCTCGACAGCTCCTACAGATGTACGCGCACCGTAGGAGCTGCCGAGCGAAGCGAGGCTGCGATCTTGTTCCATGACACCACCGATCACCTATGACACCCATAGCTGGAGTCAACAAGGACAACCCCCTAGAATCGCCCCCACGATTAAAGGAGACGACTTCATGCTGATGGTGATTTCCCCCGCCAAGACCCTCGACTACGAAACACCGCCGGCGACCCAGCGCTTCACTCAGCCGCAATACCTCGACCATTCCCAGGAACTGATCCTGCAACTGCGCGACCTGACGCCGGCGCAGATCAGTGAGCTGATGCACGTCTCCGACAAGATCGGCGGTCTCAACGCCGCGCGTTTCGGCAGCTGGACCCCGGCCTTCACCCCTGCCAACGCCAAGCAGGCGTTGCTGGCATTCAAGGGTGATGTGTACACCGGCCTGAATGCACAAACCTTCAGCGAAGCCGACTTCGATTACGCCCAACAGCACTTGCGCATGCTCTCCGGCCTGTATGGCCTGCTGCGCCCCTTGGACCTGATGCAGCCCTATCGGCTGGAGATGGGCACCAAGCTGGCCAATGCCCGTGGCAAGGATTTGTACGCCTTCTGGGGTACGCGGATCAGCGAATGGCTGAACGAAGCCTTGGCCGATCAAGGCGATGACGTGCTGCTGAACCTGGCTTCCAACGAGTACTTCTCGGCGGTCAAACGCAGTGCCTTGAACGCGCGCATCATCAATACCGAGTTCAAGGATCTGAAGAACGGCCAGTACAAAATCATCAGCTTCTACGCGAAAAAGGCCCGCGGGATGATGAGTCGCTTCGTCATTGAAGAACGCATCAATGACCCGGTCGCCCTCAAGCAGTTCGACGTTCAGGGTTATCGCTACAGCGCCGAACAGTCTAAACCGGACAATCTGGTGTTCCTGCGCGATCACGCACCGGAGTAATAGAGCCTGCACTAAGTCAGCGCACGACACCCATTACTTCGTCGTGCGCGCCCCCGTTAATCGTCGAACAATCCTTTCCCTTTCGCCGTTTTATTGGCGCCAATATTCAAGCACTCAATTTTCTAACTTTAGTTTCACTCGACATTGATCATTTTTTTCAGTAGTGGCACTGAAAATTTTTACTCGTAGTGGCAAAAACATATCCAGAGCGACAATCGCCCCATATATAAAGGGCCAAAGGGCAAGTGCTATCAATATGAAAGCAGTGCCATCTTTTTCAATATTTCAAGAAATTTCAGAATTCGCGATGGGCGGACAGGAACTATGTCCAAATGCGCCGCTCATACCACCGGTAACGATTCTCTCGGTGATTGTGCGAGATAACTTACACAGACAAGAGATCGATGTAGCGAAGTTGTCACACTTACTTTGGCTTACTGATCACTTATTTGGGCAACACATGAAGGACAGGAGATAACGCACCATTACTATCCCCTACAAGGCCACGGCTGCGCCCCTATAAACGTGCTCACCTGAGCACCCAACCGCTTGATTTACGGGCTTTCGAGCCTGGCATTGAGCGCGCAAGACCTTTGCACGGAAGTCTTCTGAAAAGAGGATCGGCTGCATAACAGGGCAAGTCATAACAATAAGGCCTGGTTGCGCACATCTTGAGTGCACTTATTTAGACACTCGGAACTTAGTATGCCTGCACACGGCATTGTGGCGCCTTTAAGTCGCACTTGCGAGTGCACTATGACCGCTGAACACCATTAACTCCGGCCATGTAATGGCTTGATAAATACAGAGGTAATTGCGATGCGCATCAGCATATTTGGTTTGGGTTACGTCGGCGCAGTATGTGCCGGTTGCCTGTCTGCACGGGGCCATGACGTCGTTGGCGTCGATGTTGCCAAAGACAAAATCGATATGATCAACGCCGGCAAATCGCCGATCGTTGAACCGGGTTTGGGCGAACTTCTGCAGAAGGGTATCGAGACGGGCAAATTGCGCGGCACGACCAACTTCGCCGAGGCGATTCGTGACACCGACCTGTCGATGATCTGCGTCGGTACGCCGAGCAAGAAGAACGGCGATCTGGAACTGAACTACATCGAAGCCGTGTGCCGCGAGATCGGTTTTGTCCTGCGTGACAAGACCACCCGCCACACCATCGTGGTTCGCAGCACCGTCCTGCCGGGCACCGTGGCAAACGTGGTGATCCCGATCCTCGAAGACTGCTCCGGCAAAAAAGCCGGCGTCGACTTCGGCGTAGCGGTCAACCCTGAGTTCCTGCGTGAAAGCACCGCGATCGCCGATTACGATCTGCCGCCAATGACCGTTATCGGCGAGTTCGACAAGGCTTCGGGTGACGTTCTGCAATCGCTGTACGAAGAACTCGACGCACCGATCATCCGCAAGGACATCGCCGTTGCCGAGATGATCAAGTACACCTGCAACGTGTGGCACGCCACCAAGGTGACCTTCGCCAACGAGATCGGCAACATCGCCAAGGCCGTCGGTGTTGACGGTCGTGAAGTGATGGAAGTGGTCTGCCAGGACAAGACACTGAACCTGTCCCAGTACTACATGCGCCCAGGCTTTGCGTTCGGCGGCTCTTGCCTGCCTAAAGACGTCCGCGCCCTGACCTACCGCGCCGGTTCCCTGGACGTGGAAGCACCGCTGCTCAACTCGCTGATGCGCAGTAACGAGTCCCAGGTGCAGAACGCGTTCGACATCGTCTCCAGCCACGACAAACGCAAAGTCGCCCTGCTGGGTCTGAGCTTCAAGGCCGGCACCGACGACCTGCGCGAAAGCCCACTGGTTGATCTGGCGGAAATGCTGATCGGCAAGGGCTACGACCTGAGCATCTACGACAGCAACGTCGAGTACGCTCGCGTTCACGGTGCGAACAAGGATTACATCGAGTCGAAGATCCCTCACGTCTCGTCCTTGCTCAACTCCGACTTCGACGAAGTGATCGCAAACTCCGACGTGATCATCCTCGGCAACCGTGACGAGAAATTCCGCGCCCTGGCGCTGGAAGCTCCACACGGCAAGCAAGTGGTCGACCTGGTTGGCTTCATGTCCAAAGCCACCAGCGTGAGTGGCCGGACTGAAGGCATCTGCTGGTAACGCTGCATCTGTGTAGGAGCTGGCGAAGCCTGCGATCTTTTGATTTTCAGCGATATCACTGACGCCAAAAGATCGCAGCCTGCGGCAGCTCCTACCAGGATTTCTGGCGTCATCCAGAGCGGGTGACGTCAGTTTTCACAGGCCTGCCTTAACCCCATCGGGCCACCCCACAGGTTCGCCCGAGATCGAGACGGATGCAGATTATGCACAGGCTAAAGCACGGCCTACTTCAGGCCGCCGGTTGGCTGTTTTACCTAAGTTTACTGATGGGCATCGCCATGGCGCTGCCTGCGTCCACGTTCGACTCCGAGTCGAAGGACTTCATCTTCCTGATCGGTATCGTCGGTATCTGGCGCTACTCGATGGGTGCCACGCACTTTCTGCGCGGCATGCTGTTTCTGTACGTGGTCTACCCGTACCTGCGGCGCAAAGTGCGCAAGCTGGGCAAAGCGGCAGACCCGTCCCATGTATTTCTGATGGTCACCAGCTTTCGTATCGACGCGCTGACCACCGCTCAGGTCTACAGCTCGGTAATCCGCGAGGCCATCGACTGCGAATTGCCGACCACCGTGGTCTGCTCCATCGTGGAAATGTCCGATGAGCTGCTGGTCAAGAGCCTCTGGAAACGCATGAACCCACCACCACGGGTCAAGCTCGACTTCGTGCGCATTCCCGGCACCGGCAAACGCGATGGCCTTGCCTACGGTTTCCGCGCCATCTCACGCCACCTGCCGGACGACCGTGCCGTGGTTGCCGTGATCGATGGCGACACCGTATTGGCCGAAGGCGTTGTGCTCAAGACCGTGCCGTGGTTCCAGCTGTTCGGCAATGTCGGCGGCCTGACCACCAACGAGTTCTGCGAAGTGCGCGGCGGCTACATCATGAGCGAATGGCACAAACTGCGATTCGCCCAGCGCCACATCAACATGTGTTCGATGGCCCTGTCCAAGCGCGTGCTGACCATGACCGGCCGGATGTCGGTATTCCGCGCCACCGTGGTCACCAACCCGGACTTCATCGCCGATGTGGAAAGCGACTCGCTGCAACACTGGCGCCTGGGCCGCTTCAAGTTCCTCACCGGTGACGACAAGTCGAGCTGGTTCAGCCTGATGCGCCTGGGCTATGACACTTTCTACGTGCCGGACGCCGCTATCCACACCGTGGAGCACCCGCCCGAGAAGAGCTTCATCAAGGCCAGCCGCAAACTGATGTTCCGCTGGTACGGCAACAACCTGCGGCAGAACTCTCGCGCCCTGGGCCTGGGGATGAAACGCCTCGGCCTGTTCACCTCGGTGGTGCTGTTCGATCAACGCGTGTCGATGTGGACGTCCTTGCTGGGCCTGACCGTGGCAATCCTCGCCACCTTCAAGTACGGCAGCGCGTTCATCCTGGTTTACCTGCTGTGGATCGGCATCACCCGCCTGATCCTTACAGTGCTGCTGTCCTGTTCCGGTCACCGGATCGGCCCGGCGTACCCGGCGATTCTCTATTACAACCAGATCGTCGGCGCGCTGGTGAAGATCTACGTGTTCTTCCGCCTCGATCAACAGTCCTGGACTCGCCAGCCCACTTCTCTGACCCGTGATCTCGCCAGCTTTCAACGTTGGTTCAACACTTGGTCGTCTCGGACCATGACCTTCTCCGCCGGCAGCATTTTTGTCGCCGTGCTGCTGCTGATGGTCTGACCGAACTCGCCTGAATTAACTAGGAAATCGCCCATATGAATACCGCCGTCAACTCCAACGTAGTGCATGAATCCGAAGCCCAGCGCCAACACGCTCGCGTGAAAATCCCGGCCAAGCTGCGTTTCTTCGGTCCAGATCGGACTCCGGTTGAAGCCCGGGTTATCGACCTTTCCGCTGGCGGCCTGGCGTTCAACGCCGGTCAGCTGCCGCTGAAGGTCGGCGATGTGCACAAGGCCCGCCTGCAGTTCGTGATCGATAACCTCGGCCTGGCCATGGACGTGGAATTGCAAATCCGCTCCGTCGATCGCCAGACCGGTCGTATCGGTTGCCAGTTCCAGAACCTGGAACCCCGTGACATTTCCACCCTGCGCCACCTGATCACCTCGCACCTGGCCGGCGACATCGTCAGCGTAGGTGAAATGCTGGCGACCCTGCAGCGCGACAACTTCACCAAGGCGCGCAAGGTCAAGGATGGCGGCCACGGCATGACCCCGCTCGGCCGTCTGAAAGCAGTGACCTTCAGCGCCGGTATCTTCGTGGTCGGCCTGGTGGCGTTCGGTTTCATTTTCAAATCGGTGTACGGCATGTACTTCGTCAGCCACGCTCAGGCTGGCCTGGTCAGCGTGCAGGGCATGAACATCACCATGCCGCGCGACGGCACCGTGCAGAGCCTGATCAAGGCTGACGGCGTCGCCGCCAAAGGCGCACCGCTGGCGACCTTCAGCACCAGCATGCTCGACGTACTCAAGGGCCATCTGGACGAAGACCAACTGCAACCGTCCAAGGTTGAAGAACTGTTCGGCAAGCAAATGACCGGCACCCTGACTTCGCCGTGCGATTGCACCGTGTCTCAGCAACTGGTGGCTAACGGTCAGTACGCCAGCAAAGGCGACGTGATCTTCCAACTGGTGCCGCGTAACACCGAAGCCAACGTTGAAGCACGCTTCTCTTATCGCCAGTTCGGCGATGTGCGTCCAGGCACCACGGTCAGCTTCCAGATCGCCGGTGAAGACCAAACCCGTACCGGCAAGATTGTCAGCAGCACCAGCCTGAAAAGCGCCGACCTGTCGTCCGACATCCGCGTGCAGATCAAACCTGACGAGCCACTGGACAGCGCCTTCGCTGGTCGCCCAGTGGAAGTGAACAGCACTCGTGGCCCGAACCTGAACTGGCTGATCAACAAAGCCATGGCCGCCGGTCTTTAAGTCGAGGACATGCCTGTGACGATCATCAGTCTCCTGAAAACACCGCGAATCCTGTGGGAGCGGGCTTGCCCGCGATTGGATCAACGCGGTCTTTCTGAAGCACCGAGCCGCCTGAATCGCGGGCAAGCCCGCTCCCACAGTGGTTATGTGGTGTGCTCGCTGGCTTTGGCCATCAGCCTGGCCGGTTGCGCCGGTCTGCCCGACCAGCGTCTGGCCAATGAAGCTCTCAAGCGTGGCGACACCACGCTAGCGGCGCAGAACTATCAGCAACTGGCAGACCTGGGTTACAGCGAAGCTCAGGTTGGCCTGGCCGATCTGCAGGTCGACAGCCGTGACCCGGCGCAAATCAAAAAGGCCGAGGCGACTTACCGCGCCGCGGCCAGCGTCTCGCCGCGAGCTCAGGCTCGCCTGGGTCGTCTGCTGGTGGCCAAACCCGGCGCCACCGAAGCCGAACATCACGAAGCCGAAGCGCTGTTGAAGAAAGCCTCGGCCAATGGCGAAGGCAATACCCTGATCCCGCTGGCGATGCTGTACCTGCAATACCCGCACAGTTTCCCGAACGTCAACGCGCAGCAGCAGATCAGCCAATGGCGCACCGAAGGCAAACCGGAAGCCGGTCTGGCGCAAGTGCTGCTCTATCGCACCCAGGGCACTTACGACCAGCATCTGGATGACGTGGAAAAGATCTGCAAAGCAGCGTTGAACACCACCGACATCTGCTACGTCGAACTGGCCACGGTCTATCAGAAACGCGGCCAGCCAGAGCAACAGGCAGAACTGATCAAGCAGATGCAGGCTGGTCAAAGCCGTGGCGTCGTCACTGCGCAACGTGTGGACAGCGTGGCTCGCGTACTGGGCGATGCAAGCCTGGGCAAGACCGACGAGAAAACCGCTCAGTCGCTGCTCGAAGGCATCGCACCTGGCTACCCGGCGTCCTGGGTCAGCCTCGCGCAATTGCTCTACGACTTCCCTGAACTGGGCGACGTCGACACCATGATGAAGTACCTGGACAACGGCCGCGCCGCTGATCAGCCCCGCGCCGAACTGTTGCTGGGCAAGCTCTACTTCGAAGGAAAAATGGTGCCGGCCGACGCCAAGGTCGCCGAAGAGCACTTCAAGAAAGCTGTCGGCCGGGAAGTCGCCGCCGATTACTACCTCGGCCAGATTTACCGTCGTGGTTACCTGGGCAAGGTCTATCCGCAGAAAGCCCTGGATCACCTGCTGACTGCTGCGCGTAACGGCCAGAACAGCGCCGATTTCGCCATTGCCCAACTGTTCTCCCAAGGCAAGGGCACCCGGCCCGACCCGGTCAACGCTTATGTCTTCAGCCAATTGGCGAAGGCTCAAAACACCCCACAAGCCAATGAGCTTGCGCAAACAATCGAAACGCAACTGCCGCCTGACCGGCTGGCCGAGGCCCAACGCCTGCTGAAACAAGAGCAGGCCATTCGTAGCGCCGTGAGTTCGGACACGCTGGAACTGCACGCCCTGCAAGAAGAAGACGGCGAGGAATCCCTATGAAGCTTAATCCATTCGTGAAGGCCGGTATTGGCCTGACATTCGCCCTGCTGTGGTCGTGCCCGACCCTGGCGGCCCTGACCGAAGACAAGAACTTCGGCCTCGAAGTCAAAGTTACCGGCCAGTCCGAAGACGACCGTGACCTGGGCACTGCCAGCGGCGGCGACGTTTCCGGCGTCGGCCTCGACCTGCGTCCATGGGTATACGGCGAAAGCGGCGCGTGGAGCGCCTACGCCATGGGCCAGGCCGTGACGTCCACCGACATCATCGAAACGGACACCCTGCAACAGTCCGACAGCGACGGTACCCAGACCACCGACAACGGTGATCGCAAAACCAAGAAGAACTACCTGGCGATGCGCGAGTTCTGGGTCGGCTACAGCGGCCTCACGCCCTACCCTGGCGAGATCCTCAAGCTCGGTCGCCAACGCCTGCGCAACGACGACGGCCAATGGCGCGACACCAACATCGAAGCCCTGAACTGGACCTTCGACACCACCCTGTTGCGCGCCAACGTCGGTGTCGCCGAACGTTTCAGCGAATACCGCACCGACTTGAAAGAGCTGGCGCCCAAGGACAAGGATCGCCTGCACGTTTTCGGCGACGTTGCCACTCAATGGTCGCCGGGTAACTGGGTCGGCATTCGCGGTCATCACACCCATGATGACGGCAAGCTCGACTACCCGGAGCCGGGTGTGGCCGGCGATTCGCTGGATAAAAAACAGAACGGTGACATCAGTTGGCTCGGCCTCACCGCCGACAGCGACGCCTATAACTGGCGCAACACCAACACCGTCAACTACTGGGGCAGCATCACCGGCATGAGCGGCGACACCGACACGGTCAACCCGCTGAACGCCGATGGCACGCGTCCGACCGAAGCCAAACGTGGTGAAGACCTCAATGGCTGGGCCACCGATATCGGCCTGCGTCTGCGCCTTGATCCGCAGTGGCAAGTCGGTGCGGCGTATGCCCGTGCCAGCGCCGAGTACGAACAGACCGGCCTGGAAAGCAATCGCTCGAACTACACCGGTACACGCTCGCGGGTTCACCGTTTCGGCGAAGCCTTCCGTGGCGAAATGAACAACATGCAGACCGCTACCTTGTTCGGCTCGTGGATGCTCAACGACGAATACGACGCCAGTCTGATCTACCACAAGTTCTGGCGCGTCGACGGCAACAAGCCGGTGGGCAGCAACGGCATCAACGCCGTCGAAAACAACACCGACGACGTAACCGGCGCGATCCTCTCCAGCACCTCTCTGCCGCTGGAAGATGGCAACAAAGACCTCGGTCAGGAAATGGACCTGGTGGTCACCAAGTACTTCAAGCAAGGCCTGCTGCCAGCAGCGTTGAGCCAGTCGATCGATGAGCCTTCGGCACTGGTACGGTTCCGTGGCGGTGTGTTCAAGCCAGGCGATGCCTATGGCAAAGAAGTTGACTCGTACATGCACCGCGCGTTTGTCGACGTGGTCTGGCGCTTCTGATGCAAACCGCGAAGGGAGTGCCCGACATGAACAGTGCCAAGAAAGGCTCGATCAGCCTGCTGGCCGGCGCGCTACTGCTCGCCAGCGCAGCCGCCTTCGCCACCGTCGAACCGGCCAAGCCTGTGCAACAGGGCAAATCGACGACCATGGCCAAGGGGCTGCAACAGGCCAAGACCTACACCGTCAGCAGCGCGCCAACCGCGCCGCTGGACCTGGCCAAGCCTAAACTGCCGGACACTTCTGGCTACACCGCCGAAGCCATCGCGGCGAAAATCGTGCGCACCAAACCCGGCAAGATCAGCGTGCGCCGGATGATGCAGGAAAACGCCCTGAAGGACTTCATCGGCGGTGACAACAAGATGGCAGAGTGGGTGGTGCGTCAGCATGGCATCCCGCAAGCGATCTTCATCGACGACGGCTACATGAACCTCAAGGACCTGGCGAAGAAGCTGCCCAAGCAGTACTTCAGCGAAACTTCGCCGGGGGTGTTCCTGGCGAAGTTGCCGATCGTGGTGGGTAACAAGGGCATTCTGGAAATCGACAAGCAGACCCAGGAATTGCGCCTGTCCCAAGAGGCCGGTTCGTTCCTGGTTAACGACGGCCAGTTGTTCGTGCGTGATACCAAAATCACTGGCTGGAGCGAGAAGGCAAACGGCCCGGCGGCCTTCAAGTCGCCCAAGGAGTTCCGTCCGTTCCTGCTGTCCTGGGGTGGCACCGAGACCTATATCGCCAACAGCAAGATCGCCAGTTTCGGTTACGCCAACAGTAAGTCTTACGGCGTGAGTATTTCCCAATACACGCCGAACATGGCCAAGGTGCTCAAGCGCCCTGAACCGTCCGGCTGGATCGTCGGCTCCGAGTTCTCGGACATGTGGTACGGCTTCTACTGCTACGAAACCCGCGACTTCGTGGTCAAGGGCAACACCTACAAAGACAACATCGTCTACGGCATCGACCCCCATGACCGTTCCCACGGTCTGATCATCGCCGACAACACGGTGTACGGGACCAAGAAGAAGCACGGGATCATTATTTCCCGTGAGGTCAACGACAGCTTCATCTTCAACAACCGCAGCTACGACAACAAATTGTCGGGCCTGGTGATCGACCGTAACAGTGTGAACAACCTGATCGCCTACAACGAGATCTACAAGAACCACACCGATGGCATCACCCTCTATGAGAGTGCTGACAACCTGTTGTGGGGCAACAAGGTGATCAGCAACCGACGCCACGGCATCCGTATTCGTAACAGCGTGAACATTCGCCTGTACGAAAACGTCTCGATGGCCAACGGCCTGACCGGTGTCTACGGGCACATCAAAGATTTGAGCGACACCGACCGGGACATCAAGCTCGATCCGTTCGACGCCCAGGTGTCCCTGATTGTGGTCGGTGGTGAACTGGCCGCCAATGGCAGCGGACCACTGTCGATCGACTCGCCGCTGAGCGTGGAGTTGTATCGCGTGTCGATGCTCGCACCGACCAAATCCAGCGGCATCAGCTTCTCGGGGATTCTCGGCGAACGCCAGGATGAAATTCTCGACCTGCTGGTGCGCCAGCAGAAAGCCGTGCTGATCGACCCTGTCGAACGCCAGACCGAAATGCGGGACTGAGGATAATTTTATGCACTCACACTTGATCAAATTACTCAGCCTGTCGGCCCTGACCGCGGGCATTCTCGCGGCCAGTGGTGGCGTACGTGCCGAAGACGCCAAAGCACCCAGCTTCAAGGCCGAGGATTGCTGCAGCCTGTGCCCCGCCGCCCATGACGCGAAGAACTACACCACCCGCTATCAGCAGAACTTCACCACACTGGTGCAGGCGCAGGGCGATTGGCTGTTCCGTACGCAAGAAGACTTGCGCACCGAGTTCGACACCACACCCGCCGGCTACAAACGCCTGAAACAACTGCACGAGGCGTTCAAGAGCAAAGGCGTGGAACTGGTCATCGTTTACCAGCCGACCCGTGGCCTGGTGAACCGCAATAAGCTGAACCCGGCTGAGAAGGCGAGCTACGACTTCGACAAGGCGCTGAGGAACTACAAGACCATGCTCGGGCGTTTCGCGCAGATGGGCTACGTGGTCCCGGACCTGTCGCCGCTGACCAACGAGTCGCTGCCCGATACCCTGCCGGCTCACGATTTCTACTTCCGCGGCGACCAACACTGGACGCCGTATGGCGCCCAGCGCACAGCGAAAATTGTCGCCGAGAAGGTCAAGCAATTGCCGGCTTTCGCCGACGTTCCCAAGCGTGAATTCGAGACCCATAAGTCGGGTCGCATGGGCAAGACCGGAACGTTACACAACATGGCTGGTCAACTCTGTGGCACCAGCTACGCGATCCAGTACATGGATCAGTTCACCACCGAGCCAAAAGGCGAAGCGGGCGATGGCGATCTGTTCAGTGATTCCGGCAATCCGGAAATCACCCTGGTCGGCACCAGCCACAGTGGCAAGAACTACAACTTCGCCGGTTTCCTCGAAGAGGCCATCGGCGCCGACATTCTCAACGTGGCGTTCCCCGGTGGTGGCTTCGAAGGTTCGATGCTGCAGTACCTGGGCAGCGAAGAGTTCCAGACCAAACCGCCGAAAATCCTCATCTGGGAATTCTCGCCGCTTTATCGCCTCGATCAGGAAACCATCTACCGCCAAATGATGGCGCTGCTGGACAACGGTTGCGAAGGCAAAGATGCACAGATGAGTGCCAGTGCCACGCTGAAACCGGGCAAAAACGAATTGATGGTCAACAGCAAGAACCTGGACCTGCGCAACAGCAGTCACCAGGTCGATATTCGCTTCGCCGACACCTCGGTGAAAACCTTGCAAGCCACCCTCTGGTACATGAACGGGCGCCACGAGGACATCAAGATCGACAAACCGGAAACCTCCGATACCGACGGGCGTTTCGCCTTCGAGTTGCGCACGGACGAAGACTGGGCCTCGCAGAATCTGCTGGCCGTCGAAGTCCAGGGACCTGAAAAACCAGGTACCACGCCTCAGAAAGTCGAAGCGAAAATCTGCAAACGCAACGTGTTCTCCGGCGCCGAGCAGCGTACCGCTCAAGCCGGGCAATGAGGCTACCTCTTATGAACTGCATGCAAACCCGAACGCTGAAAAAGTTACTCGCGCCCTCCCTGCTGACGCTGGCGATGTTCGCCGGCGCCACCCAGGCCGCCGCGCCACTGCGCCCGCCCCAGGGTTACTTCGCGCCAATTGAAAAAGTCAAAACCGGCGGCAAGAGTGAAGGCTGCGACGCGATGCCGACGCCCTACACCGGCGCCCTGCAATTTCGCAGCAAATACGAAGGCTCCGACAAGGCCCGTTCGACCCTGAACGAGGCATCGGAAAAAGCCTTCCGCGACACCACCGCCGACATCACCAAGATCGAGCGCGCCACCAGCAAGCAGGTGATGCAGTTCATGCGTGACGGTCGTCCGGAACAACTGGAGTGCACGCTCAACTGGCTAACGGCCTGGGCCAAGGCCGATGCGTTGATGTCCAAGGACTTCAACCATACCGGCAAGTCCATGCGCAAATGGGCGTTGGGCAGCATGGCTTCGTCCTATGTTCGCCTGAAGTTCTCTGACTCGCATCCACTGGCTACCCACCAGGAAGAAGCGCAAGTGATTGAAGCCTGGTTCAGCAAAATGGCTGATCAGGTGGTCAGCGATTGGGACAACCTGCCGCTCGAGCAAACCAACAACCACTCGTACTGGGCAGCCTGGTCGGTGATGGCCACGTCGGTCGCCACCAACCGCCGCGACCTGTTCGATTGGGCCGTCAAGGAATACAAGGTCGGCGTCAATCAGGTCGACGCCCAAGGCTTCCTGCCCAACGAGCTCAAGCGCCAGCAACGCGCCCTCGCCTATCACAACTACGCCCTGCCGCCACTGGCGATGATCGCCAGTTTCGCTCAGGTCAACGGTGTGGATCTGCGTCAGGAAAACAATGGTGCCTTGAAACGCCTGGGTGATCGCGTGCTTGCAGGCGTGGAAGACCCGGATGAATTCGAGGAGAAGAACGGTAAAGAGCAGGACATGACCGACCTCAAGGTCGATTCGAAATTCGCCTGGCTCGAACCGTTCTGCTCGCTCTACACCTGCACGCCGGATGTGCTGGCGCAGAAACACAAAATGCAGCCGTTCAAGACCTTCCGCCTCGGCGGGGATTTGACCAAGGTCTATGACCCGGCCAGCGAGAAAGGCAAAGGTTCCTAGGAACAATACAAAACCCTGTGGGAGCGGGCTTGCCCGCGATTGCAATCTGACATTCAGCATTGATGTCGACTGACCCACCGCTATCGCGGGCAAGCCCGCTCCCACAGGGTCGGTGTCGAGTTTGAGTTTTGTGAGTTAGCCCTCCGGTTTTCGGTGGGGGGTTTGGGGGGGCCGTTGGCCCTTGACTGTTGGTTAAACATGGAGAGATCGGGATGGTATTTTCATCCAACGTGTTCCTGTTTCTGTTCTTGCCGATCTTTCTCGGCATGTACTACTTGAGCGGAATACGCTATCGCAACTTGCTGCTGCTGATCGCCAGCTACGTGTTCTACGCCTGGTGGCGTGTGGACTTCCTTGCGCTGTTCGCAGCCGTCACGCTGTGGAACTACTGGATCGGCCTGAAAGTCGGTGCGGCAGGCGTTCGGACCAAACCGGCCCAACGCTGGTTGCTCCTGGGCGTGGGCGTCGACCTGTGCATCCTCGGCTACTTCAAGTACGCCAACTTCGGCGTGGACAGCATCAACGCGATGATGACCTCGGTCGGTCTTTCGCCGTTCATTCTGACCCATGTGCTGTTGCCGATCGGGATCTCGTTCTACATCTTCGAGTCCATCAGCTACATCATCGACGTCTACCGTGGTGATACCCCGGCGACCCGCAACCTGATCGACTTTGCCGCATTCGTGGCGATCTTCCCGCACCTGATCGCGGGCCCCGTGTTGCGTTTCCGTGACCTGGCCGACCAGTTCAACAACCGCACCCACACCCTCGACAAGTTCTCCGAAGGTGCCACGCGGTTCATGCAGGGCTTCATCAAGAAGGTCTTCATCGCCGACACCCTGGCGGTGGTGGCCGACCATTGCTTCGCCTTGCAGAACCCGACCACGGGCGACGCCTGGCTTGGCGCCCTAGCCTACACCGCGCAACTGTACTTCGACTTCTCCGGCTACAGCGACATGGCGATTGGTCTGGGCTTGATGATGGGTTTCCGCTTCATGGAAAACTTCAAACAGCCGTACATCAGCCAGTCGATTACCGAGTTCTGGCGTCGCTGGCACATCAGCCTGTCGACCTGGTTGCGTGACTATCTGTACATCACCCTCGGCGGTAACCGTAAAGGTACGCTGATGACCTATCGCAACCTGTTCCTGACCATGCTGCTCGGTGGTCTGTGGCACGGTGCGAACATCACTTACATCATCTGGGGTGCCTGGCACGGCATGTGGCTGGCGATCGAAAAGGCCCTCGGCCTGAACACTTCGCCGCGCAGCATCAACCCGATCCGTTGGGCGCTGACCTTCCTGCTTGTTGTCATGGGCTGGGTGATCTTCCGCTCGGAAAACCTGCACGTTGCCGGTCGCATGTATGGCGCGATGTTCAGCTTCGGCGAATGGTCACTGTCGGAACTCAACCAGGCCAGCCTCACCGGTCTGCAAGTCGCCACTCTGGTGGTGGCCTACGTCACCCTGGCGTTCTTCGGTATCCGTGATTTCTACACCAACCGGCCGCCGGTCAAGACCAAGCCTGCCGTCAACGTCGAGGCCGATGGCCCTGCCGCGGCTACGCCTGGAATGATCAAAGCCGTACCGGGTGAAAACCCGGCCAGCATCCACGAACCGGGTTACACCGTCGGCGTTGAAGCGACTGTGCAACCGGCCTACTGGACCGCTGACTGGTCCCGTTACGTGATGCGCGCTCTGGTTCTACTGCTGTTCATCGCCTCGATTCTCAAACTCTCGGCGCAAAGCTTTTCGCCGTTCCTTTACTTCCAGTTCTGAGGGATCTGACTATGACCCGCTCATTACGCATCTTCTACATCGCCCTGTTCCTGGTGACCTTGCTGGTCCTGGGCGTGTGGTCGGTACGCAGCTTCTTCGGCTTCAGTACCAATGCCGATGCGACCGTACTCAACGGTCGCTGGAGCAAAGCCGTCGAGACGCACTACGACGACGAGTTCCCGATCAAGCGCCTGGGCACCAACCTTTGGGCCGCGCTGGATTTCAAACTGTTCAACGAAGGTCGTCCGGGCGTGGTGCTCGGTCGCGATCAGTGGCTCTACAGCGATGAAGAGTTCCACCCGATCGTCAACGAAGAGTTGAACCTGCAAGGCAACTACGCGCTGGTCGAAGGCGTGCGCCAGACCCTGAAAAAGCAAGGCGTGCAACTGGTGATGGCGATTGTCCCGGCCAAGACGCGTCTGTACCCGGAACACCTGGGTGAAGTGAAGCCGGCGAGTATCCACGCCAATCTGTACAAGGACTTCCACGCTCGTGTGGCGGCCAACAAGATCCTCGCCCCTGACCTGCTCGGCCCACTGCAAAAGGCCAAGCAAGACGGTCAGCAAGTGTTCCTGCGCACCGACACCCACTGGACCCCGGAAGGCGCGCAAATCGCCGCCGAGACCCTGGCCAAAACCATTGCCGACAAGGCACCGCTGAGCGGCGAACCGCAAAACTTCGTCACCGAACCTGCGGAGAAGGTGACGCACAAGGGCGACCTGCGGTTGTTCCTGCCGCTGGACCCGCTGTTCGAAAACCTGATGCCGGCGCAAGAGCCTTTGCAAAAGCGCAACACCGTGGCCGCCCAGGATCAGCCTGCCGGTGACGACGCCCTGTTCGCCAACACTGAAGTGCCGGTGGCCCTGATCGGTACCAGCTACAGCGCCAACCCGAACTGGAACTTCATCGGTGCGCTGAAAGAGGCACTGCACAGCGACGTGGTCAGCTACGCCGAAGACGGCCATGGCCCGATTCTGCCGATGCTCAGCTACCTGAAAAGCGACGCCTTCAAGAACAGCCCGCCACAAGTGCTGATCTGGGAGTTCCCTGAACGATATCTGCCTGTGAACAACGAAATCGGTGACGCCGACCCGCAGTGGGTCGCAGAGCTTAAACAAGCCGGCGCACGCCAACAAAACGTAGCTGCAAACACTAAATCCGAGACGCCCGACCGGGCGCAAAACTGAAAGAGAGGTACACCATGACTTTCACTACTACTCCTCGCCGTCTCGCTAAGACCTTTGCTCTCGTCGCCGGCATGAGCGTATTGTCCTTGCAAGCCTTCGCCGGTGACGGCGCGCTCTACGGCCCGACCGCACCAAAAGGCTCCAGTTTCGTGCGGGTCTTCAACGCCGGTAACGCTGAAGTCAGCGCCACTGTTGGCACCACCAACCTGAGCGAAGTCGCGCCGCTGTCCAGCACCGACTTCAGCTTCATGCCGGGTGGCGATTACAGCGCCAAGGTCGGCAGCCAGACCCTGCCGGTGAAATTGGCCGGCGACCACTATTACACCCTGGTCAACAACGCCAGCGGCGCGCCACAACTGATCGAAGAGCCGCCGTTCAAGAACAAACAGAAATCCCTGGTACGCGTACAAAACCTCAGCGACAAGGCCCTGACCCTGAAAACCGCCGATGGCAAGACCGAAGTGGTCCCGTCTGTGGCGGCCAAGGGCCGTGGCGAGCGTGAAATCAACCCGGTGAAAGTCAGCCTGGCACTGTACGACGGCGCCACCAAAGTCGGCGACGTGAAGCCGGTTGCCCTGGAACGAGGCGAAGCCGCAGTGCTGTACGTCACCGGCAAAGGCAGCAGCCTGTCGCCAGTGTGGGTTAAACGCCCGGTTTCGACGCGCTAACACATTTGCCGGATTGACCCATTTCCTTGTGGGAGCGGGCTTGCCCGCGATGCAGACAACTCGGTGCAACAAGATACACCGAGGTGATGCCATCGCAGGCAAGCCAGCTCCCACAGAGGACCGAGGCGTCAATTCGGACACGGAACAAGAACAAGAGTGAAACGACAGAACGCAGTAGCTCTAACCAAATCGATTTAAGGAGTAACAACATGATTCCGGTGATCTTGTCAGGTGGTAGCGGCTCACGTCTTTGGCCGCTTTCGCGTAAGCAATTCCCCAAGCAATTCCTCGCCCTGACCGGCGAACACACGCTGTTCCAGCAAACCCTGGAACGCCTGGTGTTCGAAGGCATGGACACTCCGATCGTGGTCTGTAACAAGGAACACCGCTTCATCGTCAACGAGCAACTGAGTGCCCGCAATCTGGACACCCAGCGCATCCTGATGGAGCCCTTCGGTCGCAACACAGCGCCGGCAGTGGCCCTGACCGCGATGATGCTGGTCAATGAAGGTCGCGACGAGTTGATGCTGGTGCTGCCGGCCGACCACGTGCTGGAAGACCAGAAAGCCCTGCAACGCGCACTGGCCCTGGCCACTGTGGCGGCCGAGCGTGGCGAGATGGTGCTGTTCGGCGTGCCGGCGACCAAACCGGAAACCGGTTACGGCTACATCAAGTCCACCAACGATGCCCTGCTGCCGGAAGGCGTCAGCCGTGTCTCGCACTTCGTCGAAAAACCCGACGTCAAACGCGCCACCGAATTCGTCCAGTCCGGTGGTTACTTCTGGAACAGCGGTATGTTCCTGTTCCGTGCCAGCCGCTTCCTCGAAGAGCTGAAAAAACACGATCCGGACATCTACGACACCTGCGTACTGACGCTGGAACGTAGCGCACAGGATGTCGACACCGTTGACATCGACGCCGCCACCTTCGCTTGCTGCCCGGACAATTCCATCGACTATTCGGTGATGGAAAAAACCCAGCGCGCCTGCGTAGTGCCGCTGACCGCAGGCTGGAGCGATGTCGGTTGCTGGTCGTCGCTGTGGGAAGTCAATGAAAAAGACGCCAACGGTAACGTCACCAAAGGCGACGTGGTCATCCAGGACAGCAAAAACTGCATGATCCACGGCAACGGCAAGCTGGTGTCGGTGATCGGCCTGGAAAACATCGTGGTCGTCGAAACCAAGGACGCCATGATGATCGTCCACAAGGACAAGGTCCAAGGCGTCAAACAGATGGTCAACACCCTCAACGAGCAGGGCCGCAGCGAAACCCAGAACCACTGCGAAGTCTATCGTCCGTGGGGCTCCTACGACTCGGTCGACATGGGCGGCCGTTTCCAGGTCAAGCGCATCTCGGTCAAGCCGGGCGCGTGCCTGTCGCTGCAAATGCACCACCACCGCGCCGAACACTGGATCGTGGTCAGCGGCACTGCTGAAGTGACCTGCGACGAAAACGTGTTCCTGCTGACTGAAAACCAGTCGACCTACATCCCGATCGCCTCGGTTCACCGTCTGCGCAACCCGGGCAAGATTCCACTCGAGATCATCGAAGTGCAATCGGGCAGCTACCTGGGTGAAGACGATATCGAGCGGTTTGAAGATATCTACGGTCGCTCTACCCCGATCGAACGCGGCGTGTCGGTGAAAACCATCGCGCAGTGATTTGACCGGTAAAAAATAAAAAGCCCCCGTCCAGCCCGCTGCGTCCCTATCCGCAGTGGGTTGGGCGGGGGCTTTTTTTGGGGCTTTTCTTGCCTCCACTGGCCTCATCGCGAGCAGACTCGCTCCCACAGGGGATTTGCGTCGTTCGCCTAATCAGCGTCCGAACTCGGTCAATGTGGGAGCGAGCCTGCTCGCGATGGGGCCTGACCAGCCACCGCTGAATGAATGCCCATCGCCAATCCCACCTACGCTTAGGTAGGATGCTCTTTCCCTTCCCGAGGTTTCGCGTCATGTTCATCGGCGTTCTGCTGGTCATCACCTGGCTGATCCTGCTGCTGCGCTACCCGTCCAAGGCCGTGCCGGTTTCCATGGCCGCCGCTGTCGGATTGGGCCTGGTGGCGGTATGGGTGTTCTGGCTGGACACCCGCGAGGTCAAGCAACTGGCGCGCCTTGAGCTGCGTATCACCTACGCGCCCGAGCACTGCCCGGCGGATCGCCCCTTGAAGCTGACGATGAACAACGGCAACGACGTTCCACTAACCGAACTGCGCTGGCGCATCGCCGCTTATGCACCGGGCGATACGGTCAATCTGGCTGACAATCAATACGCCGCACCGCGCTATCGCGGCCCAGGCGAATTGCAGGCCGGTGGCAATTGGGAAGACTGCTTGCCAATGCCGCCCCTGCGCCCCGGTTATCGCCCGCAAACCCTGGAGTTTCGCGCCGAGCGTTTGCAGGGTAGTTTCTCCGACTGATCCTCCCTTTTTTTGCACAAGGACCGCGCCATGCCCGTTGCGTTGATTACCGGTTGCTCCAGCGGCATTGGCCGCGCCCTCGCCGACGCCTTCAAAAGTGCCGGTTACGAAGTCTGGGCCAGCGCCCGCAAGGCTGAAGACGTAGCCGCTCTAACCGCCGCCGGGTTCACTGCCGTGCAACTGGACGTGAACGATGGCCCGGCCCTCGAACAACTGAGTGAGCGGATCAATCAACAGCGCGGCGGTCTTGATGTGCTGATCAACAACGCCGGCTATGGCGCCATGGGCCCCCTGCTCGATGGCGGTGTGCCGGCCATGCAACGGCAATTCGAAACCAACGTGTTTGCGATCGTCGGCGTCACTCGCGCGATGTTCCCGGTGCTGCGTCGCGCCAGGGGCCTGGTGGTGAACATCGGCAGCGTGTCCGGGGTTCTGATCACGCCGTTTGCCGGTGCTTACTGCGCCTCGAAAGCTGCGGTGCATGCCTTAAGCGATGCGTTGCGCATGGAATTGGCACCGTTCGGGGTGCGGGTCATGGAAGTTCAGCCGGGGGCTATCGCGTCCAGTTTCGCGAAAAATGCCGGCAACGAAGCTGAGCAACTGATCACCGAGCAGTCGCCATGGTGGCCTCTGCGTGAAGGTATTCGTGCACGGGCCAAGGCGTCTCAGGACAAACCGACGCCAGCCAGTGAATTTGCCGCCGGTTTATTGAAGGCCGTGCAGCAGAATAAACCGCCGCGTCTGGTGCGTTTGGGTAACGGCAGCCGGGCGTTGCCGTTGATGGCGGGGTTGCTGCCCAAGGGGTTGTTGGAGTCGGGGTTGATGAAGCGGTTCGGGTTGAAGGGGCAACTCTAAGACTGAGTCGACATCATCGCGGGCAAGTCGAATCGTCGCACCGCCGCTCCCACAAGGTTCTACTGGGTAGCATAGATAGCATTCACACCAAAGATCACTGTGGGAGCGGGCTTGCCCGCGAAGACTTCAGGACAGACGCTGCAAAATTTCAGGAAACAACATGACCGAATACACCGAATACTTTGACGAAGTGATCCAGGCCCACATAGCCATCGAACAATGGTTGGCCGAGGAGCGAGACGAGTCCGAGCTAGAGCAATTGCTGACGCGTTTTTCGCCGCAGTTTTCCATGATCTCGCCGTTGGGCCGGGTGCTGGATTTCGAGGCGTTGAATGAATTGTTTCTGCTGGCGGGCGGAAAGAAGCTCGGGTTCAGGATTGAGCTCAGCGAGTTGCGAGGTGTCGCGCTGTATGACGGTGGCGCAGTGGTGAGTTACCGCGAGCAGCAGACCGATGCGACGGGGCTGCATTCTGATCGGCGATCCTCGGTGGTGTTTGAGAAACAGGCCGATGGCAAGGTGCTTTGGCGGCATTTGCATGAGACGTTTTGCAAGGAGTGAGACCGAGTTGCGTCCATCGCGAGCAGGCTCGCTCCCACGGGGGATTTTCGTCGTTCACCGAATCAGCGTCCGAACCCCATCAATGTGTGCGAGCCTGCTCGCGATGGGCGCGACTCGGTCTAACGGTTAGTTAACAACCACCGTACACGTAATCCCCGCCGCCAACAGCACGCCCTCTGGCACTTCATCAATGTGAATCCGCACCGGCACCCGCTGCGCCAGGCGCACCCAGTTGAAGGTCGGGTTCACGTCGGCGATCAGCTCGCGGCTTTCCGGGTTGTCGCGGTCATAGATGCCCCGAGAAATGCTTTCCACATGGCCCTTGAGCACTTCGCCGCTCATCAGTTGCATATCGGCTTTATCACCCACGCGCACGCGGGGCAGTTTGGTTTCTTCGAAGAAGCCATAAACCCAGAACGAGTTCATATCGACCACGGCCATTTTCGCTTCGCCGATGCGTGCGTAGTCGCCGCGATGGACGTTGAGGTTGGTGACGTAGCCGTCCACCGCCGCGCGCACTTCGGTGCGTTTGAGGTTCAGTTCGGCGGCTTCCAGTTGCGCCTGTGCGTGCTGGTAATCGGCCAGGGCCGAGTCGGCGATGTTGGTGGCGTCGTCGCGGTTTTCCCTGGAGATCACCAGGTTGTCGAGGTCGGCGCGGCGATGGGCGTTGACCTTGCGCATCTCCCACGTGGCTTTGCGCGAGGCCACCAGCGACTGCGCCTGTTTCACCGCGATGCGGTAATGCTCGGGGTCGATGCGCATCAGCAAATCGCCCTTCTTCACTAGCTGGTTGTCGCGCACCGGCACGTCCACCACTTCACCGGTAACGTCGGCGGCGACGTTGATGATGTCGGCGCGCACCCGGCCATCGCGAGTCCAGGGTGTGTTCATGTAATGCACCCACAGGGTTCGGCCGATCCACAGGGCGAGGGCCAACACCAGTAGGGTCGCGAGCAGGCTGAAAAGCTTTTTCATCGGGGTGTTCTCAACGGTAAACAGTCAGCGCCAGGGCGCCGAACAGACAGGTAAACAGACTCAGACGCAGCAGCGCCGGGTGCCAGAAGAAGCGGTACAGATCGAACCCGGACAGGAACCTATCCAGCGCCCAGGCCAGCGCCGCCGCAATGAAAAACATCAGGGTCATGGTGGGCATGTACACGCCGTGGAAGGCGATTTCACGAGGCATGTTCAAGTCCTTGGGGCTTGGCGATGGCGTTGGCATTTATGTAACCGCCAAGTAGCGATTGCGGGTCGAGCAGCGAGGTGCGGATGAAGTGCAGGTAGCTTTTCACCCGGCGCAAGGCAGAGGTATCGAAGTGCGGTGCGAAGGGTTCGTCGGTGGCCTGCACACAGCTGATCGCGTGGTCGACCGCGACCAGAGCACGCTCCAGATTGCTCTGGCTCGGTTGCAGAAACAGTCGCACCAGCGAACGCCCCATCACCCGGATTGACTGACGCCACGGCTGGGATTCGGCGTACGCCGGGTGCACTGGCAGAATCGCCTGTTCCTTGCGCAACTCGATGATCGCGTGGCCGACTTCCAGCACCACGAACATCCAGCGCAGCAAGTCCCGTTGCACCTGCGGCTGTCCCGCTGCGAGGCCGTAGGCCTGGTGCAAAAGATCGCGAGTGCGACTTTCGAAACTCGACGCCAGGCCCTTGAGTTTGCCGCTGATGGCGTACACCACTTGCCCGCGCAAATCCTGCTCCAACCGCCGCCATAACCAACGGCTGTTGGGCGGCAGAATGATCGCCCCGGCCGCCGCGCACACCAGCATGCCCATGATCATCGCGATGTAGTCGTTGATGAAGGCGTAAGGGTTGTAAACCGTGAGGTTGTCCGGCACCGAACCGGTGCTGAAGAAGATCAGCAACCCCAGGCCAACCCCGGCGTATTGCGGCCGTGAAGTCAGGAACGCACCGACCACGATCACCGGCGCGAGCATCACGCACAGCAAGGGAAAACCGTCGATCAAGGGGAAGATGAAAAACATCTCGACGAAGCCGATCAGCGCCCCGAGCAACGTCCCGCAGGCCATCTGAAACGCCATGCGTTTGGGGTTCGGTGTCGCCGCTGAAAGGCCGACAGTAGCGGCAGCGATCAGGGTCATCGTCGCCCCACTCGGCCACGCGGTGGCGACCCAATAACTGCCGAGCACCACGAGAATGAACGCTGCACGAATGCCCGATGCCGCCGAGGCCAGCCAGTTGGTTTGCGGGGTGAAGGGCTCGTCCCAGCGTTCCCGTTCGTGGCTGTGATCGGCCAGGGACGCGTGGGTCTGTGCATAACTGTGCAGGTCGTCGACGAAGCGATAAAGCAGCTCGTAGGCGGTGTGAAAGTCCAGCTGCTCGGCGTCGCTCGGCTCACTCTCCTGAAAGGTCGCCCGCAGGCTGCGGACGCGCGCCGGCAAGTTTTCCTTATAGGTTGCCAAAGCGGTGGCCAGGCGTGCAGCGTCGGGGCTGGTCAAGGCGCGACCGCTGAAGCCGTCGAGCACTTCAGCCAGATCCTGTAACCCCGGTTTGATCGCCGCGACAACGTGATCGGTGCCGCTGCTGCGCAGGCGTTCGAGCAACTGATGCAGCGCATTGAAGCGCGTGGTAATGCCCATGAATTCGCTGTTCAAACGACTGAGCCGCCCGTTGCGCCGACGCATGTGCGGGTCTTCGAACACCGTGACGCTGCGCAGCCCTTCCAGGCCCACCGCCTCGGCGATAAACCGCACGTTGTTCGCTTCAAACGCCTCGCGCCGGCTGCGACCGCGCAGGCCATCGGTGACGAACAAGGCAAACACGCCGAAGCGCTGATACAAGGCATTGCGCATCGCGGCGCTGGCGGTTTGCGGCAGGATCGCGGCGCTCACAAGCGTCGAGCAGAGAATCCCCAGGGAGATTTCCAGCACACGCCAGACTGCCGCCATGAACGCGCCGTCGGGGTGAGCCAATGCAGGCAGCCCGACCATCGCCGCCGTATAACCGGCGAGCACAAATCCGTAGGCGCGGAAGTTGCGATAGCGCGCCGCGCCGGCCGAGCAGAGGCCAACCCAGATCGCCAGCGAGCCAAGGAACAGTTCGGTGTTCTGCGCAAACAAGGCAATCAGCGCGACCATCACCACCGAGCCGGCCAAGGTGCCGAGGAAGCGATAGAAACTCTTGGCGAACACCTGGCCGCTTTGCGGTTGCATGACGATGAACACGGTGATCATCGCCGTGCGTGGTTGCGGCAACTCCAGGCGCATGGCCAGCCACAGGGTCAGGAACGCCGCGAACAACACCTTGAAAATGTACACCCAGGTCACGCCGTCGCTGCGCGCCCAGTCGAAGAACCCCCGGCGCCATTCAAGGGAATACAGCCAGCGCAAAGGTGCGGGCAAGGGAGTCATGAAATTTTGCTCAATGAGATTCGGTTAAGACGCAGAACCTGTGGGAGCGGGCTTGCCCGCGATGGCGGTGTGTCAGGCGCCATCAATGTCGGATGTGATGACGCCATCGCGGGCAAGCCCGCTCCCACAGGTTTTGTGTTCAATTTGAGAGGCTGTTAAGAAGGGCCGGGGTTTTCGGTGCATCGGTCTGGCTGTCTTCCGGCACGTCGTTGCCCGCCCCAAGCCCACCGCCAAGCGCCGTCGCCAGCTCGGCATGAGCACTCAAGCGTGCGGCCTGAACCTGCTGTTGCACCTGTTGCTGCTTGAACAGCAACGTCTGCGCATTGAGCACATTGAGGTAATCGGTGAGCCCGCGCTGATAGGCGATCATCGCGATGTCGTAGGTCTTCTGCGCCGTGGCCACCGACTCGGCGGCGAAGGCTTGTTGCTTGTCCATCGACTCGCGGCGAATCAGCTGGTCGGAGATGTTCTTCAGCGCGTTGACCAGCGTCTGGTTGTACTTGGCCACCGCGATGTCATAACCCGCCGAGGCTTCGCCCAGCTCCGAGCGCAAGCGGCCGCCATCGAAGATCGGCAACGAAATCGCCGGGCCGACGCTGTAGTTGAGTTTCTTGCCGGTCAAAAACTCCAGCGCCCCGCCGCCGGTGGCCATGTAGCCGAGGCTGCCGACCAGATCGACGTTGGGGTAGAAGCCGGCGTGGGCAACATCGATGCCCCGCGCCTGCGCCGCCACTTGCCAGCGACTGGCGACCACGTCCGGGCGCTGGCCGAGCAGTAGCGCCGGCAAAGACGACGGCAACTTCAGCGCCGCGCCCAACGACAGCGTTGGTCGTTGCAACTGCGCGCCCTCCCCCGGCCCCTTACCCGCCAGAGCGGCGAGTTGGTTGCGGCTTAGAGCAATTTCCTCGTCCAGCGCATCGATTTGCCGATGGGTTTCCGGCAATGGTGTTTCGGCTTGGCTGACCTCGAAATGGGTGCCGATGCCGCCGTCCAGACGTTTCTGTGCCAGGTCGAGAATTTGCTGTTGCTGCTTCAAGGTCGCCGCGACGATGTCCCGTTGTGCGTAATGCAACGAGAGCTCGATGTAGGCGCGCACGATGTTGTTCTGCAATTCGAGCTGGGCCTGCCGCGCCTCGGCGGCGCTCATGTGGGCCATGTCCACGGCGCGTTCGGTGGCGTTGCTTTCGCGTCCCCAAAGGTCGAGTGCATAGCTGAAGCCCAGCGCGGCGTTGTTGTCCCAGGTGGTGGTGTTGGCCAACTCGCCGGGGCCGTAGAACTGATCGGTGGGCCAGTTGTGGCGCTTGAGAGTGGATTGGCCATTGATCTGCAATGATTCGGCGGACTCGGCAATGCCGGCCATGGACCGCGCCTGACGCACTCGCGCCGCGGCCATGGCCATGCTCGGGCTATCCTGCAGTGCGAGGTCGATCCAGCGGTTCAGTTGCGGGTCGTCGTAGGCTTGCCACCATTGAGTGGTGGGCCAATGAGCGTCTTGCGCGGCGCTCTGAATGGCGTCGTCGGTGGCCAATGAATTGGCCTCCAGTGCCTTGCCTTGCGGGGCAATACCTTCTGTGCCTATGCAGCCACTGATTGCCAGGGTTAAAGCCAAAACACTGAGCGTCTTGAGCGCTCTGTTGATGCGACGCGGCACTGCTGAAAATTCCTGAAATAGGGGGAGATCCTGTAGGAGCGGCGCAATTCTAGAGGTGGGCCTTGTTGGTGATAAGCCGGAATTCTTGTGAATCTTTGTTACCGTTAACGCGATAATCCCTTGGTCGCGTCTTTAGTCGCCTGTAAAGAATCAGCAACTTCGTGTCACAATTTGCCATTCGCCAAGAGAGCACCCCATGGACACTTTGCAAAACATGCGCGCCTTCAGTTACGTGGCCGAGGCCGGCAGCTTCACCGCCGCCGCCGTGCAACTCGACACCACCACGGCCAACGTCTCGCGCGCGGTCTCCAACCTGGAAGCCCACCTGCAAACCCGTCTGCTCAACCGCACCACCCGCCGCATCGCTCTGACCGAGGCCGGCAAGCGCTACTTATTGCGTTGCGAGCAGATCCTGGCCTACGTCGAAGAAGCCGAAGCCGAGGCCAGCGACGCCCATGCGCGCCCGGCCGGGCAACTCAAGGTGCACACCATGACCGGCATCGGTCAGCACTTCGTGATCGACGCTATCGCCCGCTACCGCAAAACCCACCCGGACGTGACCTTCGACCTGACCATGGCCAACCGCGTGCCGGATCTGCTCGACGAGGGCTACGACGTGTCCATCGTGCTCGCCAGCGAACTGCCGGACTCGGGCTTCGTCTCCCAACGTTTGGGCATCACCTACAGCATCGTTTGCGCATCGCCCGCCTATGTAAAAGCCAACGGTTGCGCACACAAACCCAGCGATTTGCTCAACCACGCCTGCCTGCGCCTGGTGAGCCCGGTCATCCCGCTGGAAAAATGGACCTTCGACGGCCCCGACGGCCAGGAAATGGTCACCATTAATAGTTCGCCGTTTTTGGTGAACTCCGCTGATGCAATGAAGACTGCAATCACCAGTGGCATGGGAGTTGGCGTTTTACCGGTGTATGCGGCGATTGAAGGGCTGCGTAACGGCACGCTGGTGCGGGTGATGCCGAACTACCGTTCGCAGGAACTGAATCTGTATGCGATTTATCCGTCGCGGCAGTATCTGGATGCGAAGATCAAGACGTGGGTCGAGTACTTGCGCGGGTCGTTGCCGGAGATATTGGCGGCGCATCAGGCGGAATTGGCGGCGTATGAGTTGAGTGGGAGTTTGGGTGGGGTTCGGTTGGCGAATTAACCCATTGCGTAGCATTGGCTTATGGCAAAGGAATGCCAAAATCATCGCTTCGATAGCCAATCAATATAAATAACCTGTCAGATCTGACAGTAGACGAAGTATCTCTTCGAATGGAAACTCCATGAGCAATTTCATTTTTCATTCGAAGGGATACGAGTATGAATATTTATTACACGGGTTCAAATAAAAACTCCAGTTCCGCCACCGGCCAACTGATCGCCAAAATTCACAACAACTTTAAGTTCACCGACTACGATGGAACACCTACTATTTTTGTCACTGATGGAGAGGTGGTTATTTTACACACCAGGCATCAAATCAGTGAAACCGAATGGAATGACATCACCATGAGGTTCCCGGCAAACATTGAAAACAAACGATACGAATTTCAATCGGACGATGTTTTACAGCCCCCTACCTTCATCGAAAGCTGGGCCGACCCCGATGGTGGATCATGGCACCGACCTTACTACCCGAAAAAGGATGTCGGGCATATCACGTTCGATTTCAACTTTAAGGTTGGAACACTCAAGGCCACCTTCAACTTTACGATCATGGACGGTATAAAAAGTCATCAAGTGATTGGCGAAATTAATGTTGAAAATCTGGAGCATATAAAACCCGAACAGCGACATCTGGAAAAGCTATTCGAGTAATCGGCAGCCTGTTGAACACTCACATGTCGTCCAGGGAGAGCCGTCGGCTCTTCCTACAGACGGGGTGATTTTTGAGGGCGTTTCCGACAAGTTTTGACGGTTGTTGCTTCGGAAGCGAAGTGGGTAGGCTTTAGGGGTCGCTGCCAAATCAGTGACCAGGCTTGGAAACCTGATATTCCCATCACAGCACATGGCATACTGCGGCGCTTTTTTCTGCACGCAATTCCTTGTTATGGCGGCTGTGCGCGGGAGACCTTCGGGTCTGCCGGGTTTGATGGGATTTCCGGTTTTCCAGACCGCGCATGGCTGCCACCCTTCGCTTGGAAACGAAAATAGCAGCTCTATAATCCTGTCATAGAGTAATTCCCATGATCAAAGAAACACCGAATCCCCCGGAAACCGACGACGTTTCCCCCTACGAATCCCCCAATTCCAAAAAACTCAACGAAGCCGCTGAACGCGCGTTGAATCACTACCTCAATCCCGCGGCCCTCAAATCACCGACCATCCGCAAACCCAGTACGATGTATATGCTCGCACCGGCGATCAAGGACGAAGACCTGTTGGCCCACACCTGTGAGTCGTTGGCCCAGGCCAGTGTGATGGCCAGCAATTTTGCGACCTATCTGGAAGGCCCGCATCGGAATACGGCCATGGCGATTCAGCAGATCGTCATGCTGGCTGAGCTGGCGGTGAACCGGATGCTGGATAACCTCAACGTACCAAATTCCGCGCCACACAGCTGATCCCCTTGTAGGAGCGAACTGTGGCGAGGGGGCTTGCCCCCGTTTGAGTGCGTAGCACTCACACGATTTTTGGTACATCAGAGATTTTGGGGCTGCTTCGCAACCCAACGGGGGCAAGCCCCCTCGCCACAGGTCGCTCCTACAGTTTTGGATGCCGTACACCCGGCAATTCGAGCGCTCGCATAATGTCCGGGAAGAATGTTAGCGTGCTTGGCATTCTCCAAGCCCGACGAGCCGCCTCCAATGAAAAAAACCGTCCTCGCCTTCAGCCGTATCACCCCACCGATGATCGAACGTCTGCAACAAGACTTCGACGTGATCGTGCCGAACCCGAAAAACGGCGACATCAACGCCCAGTTCAATGAAGCCCTGCCCCACGCCCACGGCCTGATCGGCGTCGGTCGCAAACTCGGTCGCGCGCAACTGGAAAACGCCAGCAAACTGGAAGTTGTCTCCAGCGTCTCGGTCGGCTACGACAACTACGACCTCGCCTACTTCAACGAACGCGGGATCATGCTCACCAACACCCCCGACGTCCTCACCGAAAGCACCGCCGACCTGGCCTTCGCCTTGCTCATGAGCAGCGCCCGCCGCGTCGCCGAGCTGGATGTATGGACCAAGGCCGGCCAATGGCAAGCCACCGTCGGCGCGCCGTTGTTCGGCAGCGATGTGCATGGCAAAACCTTAGGGATTGTCGGCATGGGTAACATCGGCGCGGCCATCGCCCGTCGCGGTCGGCTGGGCTTCAACATGCCGATTATCTACAGCGGCAACAGCCGCAAGACCGAACTGGAACAGGAGCTCGGTGCGCAGTTCCGCAGCCTCGACCAGCTGCTGGCCGAAGCCGATTTCGTCTGCCTGGTGGTGCCGCTCAGCGAAAAAACCAGACACTTGATCAGCCACCGCGAACTGGCGCTGATGAAACCGAGCGCCATTCTGGTGAACATCGCCCGCGGCCCCGTAGTGGACGAACCGGCGCTGATCGAAGCGCTGCAAAACAACCGGATTCGCGGCGCCGGCCTGGACGTCTACGAGAAAGAACCGCTGGCCGAATCGCCATTGTTCCAACTGAAAAACGCCGTGACCTTGCCGCACATCGGCTCGGCGACTCACGAAACCCGTGAGGCCATGGCCAACCGTGCCTTGGCCAACTTGCGCAGTGCCTTGTTGGGTGAGCGGCCGCAAGATCTGGTGAACCCACAAGTGTGGAAAGGCTGACTAAATAAGGGCAGGCGGTTCAAACGCCTGCCCGCGATGTTTCCCGATGCCCCAATCAAACTACAAATAATAAATCGCGCACAAACATCACACACTTTGAAATTCAGTCATACGCCAAAAAACCAGTCAACACTATAGACTCTCCTTACTTACCCGGCCGTAACGGGAACCCACCAAGGAGCACAACTATCTTGCACCCTCTAAACACCGACCAAATTATCAGAATCAGCAAAACAGCCCTTATGTTTTTTGTGAGCCTATTTGGTTTACTCATGATGTATAGCAACTTCACCGACTATGCTACCAACTACGAATACGTCGGGCACGTCCTGAGCATGGACACCACTCGAGAGAGCCTTAAATATAGTAATCGAGCCATCACCTCCCCCATGCTCCACCACCGGATCTACTGGATCATCATCACACTTGAAGTCATTTACACCGTCTTTTGCCTCATGGGCACTTATCAACTACTGAGAAATATTAACAAGGACGCTGAGCTATTCCATGAGGCAAAGAAGTTCGCACTCCTCGGATTACTGATCGCTATTTTCATTTATTACGTAGGCCTGCAAGTTGTCGGCGTTGAGTGGTTCAACATGGACCTTTCGGAAAAATGGAACTATAAGGACTGGGCGCGACATATCGTCGATTTCATATTTCCACTGCTGATCTATATTGCAGTTCGGATCGAGCGCTGAACGTGATCCGAACCGATCTTCAGCGCGTCAGGCCAACTTACCGTTACCTTGCATCACCGGGGCCTTGGGTTTACGGAACACCAGCACATTCCCCAACATCACCAGCACCAGCCCCACCAGTGCCGGCGCCGTCCATTGATAGCCTTCGACAAACGCCGACACGTTCAGCGCCACCACCGGAAAGAGTACGGTGCAATACGCCGCCCGTTCCGGCCCCATGCGTCCGACCAGCGTCAGGTAGGCGGTGAAGCCGATCACCGAACCCGGGATCACCAGGTACAGCAACGAGCCGATATAGCGGGCATTCCATTCCATGTCGAACGGGATGCCTTTGACCAGGCACCACGCCGACAACATCGCCGCGCCGTAAGCCATGCCCCAGGCGTTGGTGGTCAGGGGTTTCAGGCCAGCCTTCTGTTGCAGACTCGACAGCATATTGCCGGCCGAGAAACACAAGGTGCCGAGCAACGCCAGACCCAAACCGAGCAAGGTTTCGGGGCTGGCGGTATGACCGGCCAGCTCTGGCCAGAACAACAGGCCCAATCCGAGCAACCCCAGTGCGCCGCCCATCAGCACGTTACGGGCAATTTTCTGGCCGAAGAACACCCGCGCATTGAAGGCGTTCCACAGTGTGGCGGTGGAAAACACCACGGCGACCAGACCGCTGGGGATCCATTGGCTGGCGGTGAGGAAGCACATGAAGTTGATGCAGAACAAACACAGACCCTGAGCCAGGCAAATCAGGTGCCCGCGACGGTTCATCACTTGCAGACGCCGGCTCAGCAGCAACATCACGAACAGCACCAGCGCAGCGAGGCCGAAGCGATAAACGATCGACACCGGAATCGCTACCACGCCCAGTTGCCATTTCAAGGCAATCCAGGTGGTACCCCAGATCAGCACGGTCAGCAGGTATAACGAGAGGTTCATGGCCAGGCTCCTGAATAGGCCTTCAGTGTCCGGCGCGCAATCCTTTTGCACTTGCATAAACTTGCGCTTTTGTCGGCCGGCGGGCTGGCAGGTCAACGTCTACGGAGTAGGATGCAAAGCGTTGGAGAGAACCGATCATGGCCGCACTGGAAACCCTGCAAGTCTTTCAAGCGCTTAACCGCTCGCCCAACGCTCGCCTGGAGCACAGCGCCGAGCTCGGTGACGGCATGGCTGCGGCTTTGTGGAACAACCACCATGACGCCCAGGACTACGAAGCGCCGAGCCATCACACCTTGTCCTGCTACATCGCCGGCGGCACCGGCACCTTTCGCCGCGACCAGCCCGGTACCAAGGGCGGCCCGGACAAGCTGTGCATTCTGCCGGCCGACCATCAGTCAGGCTGGGTGATCAATGGCGATATTCGCCTGGCCCACCTGTATTTCAGCCCCGAACAATTTGCCCTTGGCTGCGTCACGCTGCTGGATCGCGAACCGCGGGAATTGCAGTTACGCGAGCGCACGTTCCTTGAAGACCCGCAGCAAGCCCGGCGCTTTCGACAGTTGATCGCCCTCAACTGGGATGAACCGGGTGAACGTCTACTCACCAGCAGCCTGGCCCACGAAATGCTCAGCCATGCCCTGCTCAGCCAGGTCGGCGTGCGTGAGGGCTTGCGCCTCAAAGGTGGATTGGCGGCGCATCAACGACGGCAGTTGGTGGAATTCATCGACCATCAAATGGCCGAAGCAATCAGCCTCGGGCAGTTGGCGGCATTGTGTGCGCTGTCGGAATACCACTTTGCGCGGATGTTTCGTGTGAGCTTCGGTCTGCCGCCGCATCAGTATGTGCTGGCTCGGCGACTGAGCCGCGCGCAAGAGTTACTGCGCGGGACGTCGCAGCCGTTGGGGGATATTGCGTTGGCCTGTGGGTTTGCCAGTGCCAGCCATTTCACCAACCGGTTTCGCCAGGCGCTGGGTGGTACGCCCGGGGAATATCGGCAGGCGTTTTTGCGGTAGCGCTGCAAGCCAGTGGATTTTCGGTGCCTATGCTCGCGAAGAACGATGACGCGGTCTCCAGATCATCGGATCAGAGAAACCGGCCAGGAGCCAATTGCCGGATGCAGCCTCCGCCCCTACAATGCGAACAATTCTTGTTCTCTAACGTATCGAAATACGTCCGGAGCGGTTCCGTTGTCGTCAGCCACTACCGTCGAAGTCCTTTATCACGCCCATCACAACTGGCTCACCGGTTGGCTGCGGCGCAAACTCGGCTGCCCTGACAGCGCCGCGGATCTGGCTCAGGACACATTCATTCGAGTGCTGACGGCACGGCAAACGCCCCAAATCATCGAACCGCGGGCGTTCCTCACCACCATCGCCAAGCGTGTGCTGTTCAATCATTACCGCCGTCAGGATCTGGAGCGCGCCTACCTCGATGCGCTGGCGCAGATGCCGGAAATCGTCGCGCCGTCGGAGGAAGATCGGGCGATCATCCTGCAAACGCTGATGGAGCTCGACCAGTTGCTCGACGGTTTGCCGCGCCTGGTCAAACGCACCTTTCTGCTGGCTCAGGTCGATGGTTTGACTTATCCACAGATCGCCGCCGAACTGGGTATTTCCATCGCGACGGTCAAACGGCACCTGAACAAAGCGGCGATGCGCTGCTACTTCGCACTATGAACAGCCCTGCGGATTTTTCCTCTCAAGTGGCCGAGCAGGCCGTGCACTGGTGGATGGAAATCCAACAAGGGCCGTTGAACCCGCGCCAGCAAATCGCCTGGCAGCAATGGCTCGATGCTCACGGTGAACATCGGCGGGCCTGGGAACATATTCAGCGAGTCAATCAACGCTTGCGCGGTTTGTCTTCACCGCTGGCCCACGCCGCCCTCAACGCTCCGAAATCCGCCGGCCGTCGTCAGGCATTGAAGCTGTTGCTGATTCTCGGCGCGGGTTCTGCAGTCACCTGGAGCATGCGTGAACACAATCCGCTGACGCCGTTGCTGGCCGACTACCGCAGCCCGATCGGCCAGCGACGTAAAGTGCCGCTCGGCGATGGCAGCCAAGTACAGCTCAACACCGCCAGTTCGGTCGATGTGCGAATCGAAGGTCAGCAACGGCTGATCCGCTTGCTCGAAGGCGAAATGCTGCTGACCGCCGCCCAGGCGTTTCAAGTACAGACCGCACAAGGCCTGTTGAAAACCCAAGGTGGGCGGCTGAACGTGCGGCAGTTTGCCGATCACACTGAGGTGGCGGTGTTCGAAGGCAGCGTCGAATTGACGCCCGATGGCGGCGCGCCGCTGATGCTGCAAACCGCCCGGCAGTTGAGCTTCGGCGCACGCGGCATCAGCGCTCCCCTGCCACTGGACGCCAACAGCGGCGCCTGGGCCGACGGCATGCTGGTGGCTGCGCACATGCGCCTGGGGGATTTCCTCGATGAACTCGGTCGCTATCGCCGGGGGCAGCTCAATTGCGCGACGAATGTCGCCGATCTGCTGATCTCCGGGACTTATCCACTGGACGACAGCGAGCGGATCCTTGATCTGCTGGAAATCAGTTTGCCGGTGAAGGTGAGGCGGTTTACCCGGTATTGGGTGACGGTCGAGGCACGGGCCTAGTGATCGTTCCCACGCAGAGCGTGGGAACGATCTTCACAGCAAGATCAAAAAAAGTGAGCCGTTTTTCAGATCTGGCGTGACAGAGAAGGAAAGCCCCCTTGATTCAACCTTCTCAGGATCGCCCTCCATGCAACCCACCCGTCTCACACCTATGGCTCGCACCTTGCGCCAACTCTTGCTGGGCGCCAGCCTGAGCTTCGGCGTTCTGCCATTGGTGCATGCCGCTGATGCCAAGCCGTACCACATCGCACCGTCCTCGCTGGAGAACGCACTTAACCAGTTTGGCCGTGAAGCCGGCGTGCTGATCTCCTTTGGCTCGCAGGTCACCAGCGGTGTGCAGAGTCGCGGCCTGGAAGGCAACTACACCCCTTCGCAGGGTTTGAGCGCGTTGCTCGAAGGCACCGGCCTGCAAGCTCGCGCCGAGGGCAACAATGCCTTCAGCCTGCAACCGGCGGGTGATGCGGCGCTGGAGCTGGACACCTCTAAAGTGGTCGGCGACTGGCTCGGCGATGCAGCTCAAACCAACGTCTTCGAACATCCCGGCGCTCGCGACGTGATCCGCCGCGAAGAATTCGAACGCCAGGGCGCGACTCAGGCCAGGGACGTGCTCAATCGCATCCCGGGGGTCAACGCGCCAGACAACAACGGCACCGGCAGCCATGACATGGCACTGAACTTCGGCATTCGCGGGCTCAACCCACGGCTGGCTTCACGCTCCACGGTATTGATGGACGGCATTCCGGTGCCCTTCGCACCTTATGGTCAGCCGCAGTTGTCGTTTGCGCCGATCAGCATGGGCAATATGGACGCGGTCGACGTGGTGCGCGGCGGCGGCGCGGTGCGCTACGGGCCGCAGAACGTCGGCGGTGTGGTCAACTTCGTGACCCGCGCCATTCCCGATGAGCCGACGGTCAAGGGCGGCTTCCAGACCGAAACCAGTCCATCGTCCAGCCATGACGGCTTCAAAACCACCGGTAATTTGCTGGCCGGCGGCACGGCCGATAACGGTCTGGGCGGCGCGATTCTGTACTCGGGCACCCGCGGCGGTGACTGGCGCGAACACAGCGACACCGAAATCGACGACCTGATCCTCAAGGGCAAATACCAGCTTGATGACGCCAACAGCTTCAACGCCATGGCCCAGTACTACGAAGGCAAGGCGGACATGCCCGGCGGGCTGAACGTCGCCGATTACGACGCCGATCCGTACCAGTCGACCCGCCCAAAAGACCAATTCTGGGGCCGCCGCACGATGTTCAATTTCGGCTATCGCTATCAGGAAGATCGCCGCGAGTTCACCGCCAATACCTTCTTCACCAAAACCCTGCGCAGCGGTTATCTGGACCAGGGCACGTTCCTCTCACTATCACCTCGTGAATACTGGGTCCGCGGCCTGGAAACCCGTTTCGCCCAAGGCTTCGATCTCGGCCAGACCAGCCATGAAGTCGGCGTCGGCTATCGCTACATCAACGAGGCCGGCCACGAACTGCGCTACCGCACGCCGATCGCCAGCAACGAATACCCAACCACCAGCAGTCGCAACGACCGCGATACCCGGGGCGGCACCGAGGCCAATGCGTTCTTTGTCGATGACCGGATCGATATCGGCAAGTGGACGATTACGCCGGGCATCCGCTACGAAATGATCGAATCGCAGCAGACCAACAACCTGACTAACGTGAAATACAAAGGTGACTACAACACCGCCCTGCCGGCGTTGAATGTGCTCTATCACCTGACCGACAGCTGGAACCTCTACGCCAATACCGAAGGATCGTTCGGCAGCGTGCAGTACAGCCAGATGCCTAACCGGGTGACCAGCGGCGAAGTCAAACCGGAGAAGGCGCGCACCTGGGAGCTGGGTACCCGTTACGACAACGGCGCGTTGCGGGCAGAGATTGGTGCGTTCCTGATCAACTTCGACAACCAGTATGAAAGCAATCAAACCAACGACTCGGTGATCGCCCGAGGCGAAACACGCCATCAAGGCATCGAAACCAGCATCAACTACGCTCTCGACGACTTGAGCCCGGCGCTGGCCGGTTTCGATGTGTACGCGACATACGCCTATGTGGACGCGACCATCCGCGAAGATGGGGCGAACAAGGGCAATCGTGTGCCGTTCTCCTCGAAACACAAAGGCACGCTCGGCGTCGGTTATACCGAAGGCGCGTGGAAACTGAACCTGGACAGCAGCTATCAGAGTGATCAGTTCGCTGACAACGCCAACACCTCGGCCGAAAGCGCCGATGGCAGCACCGGCAAGATTGCGGGGTACATGTTGTTCAGCAGTCGCGCGGCGTATGACTTCGGGCCGAAGTTGTCGGACCTGAACGTGGCGGTGGGGGTGAAGAACATCTTCAACCACCAGTACTTCACCCGCTCGTTCGATGATAACAACAAGGGCAAGTACGTGGGAGAACCGCGGACGGTGTATGTGCAGACTTCGGTCGCTTTTTGATTCAATGGCGGCTAGCGCACACCCTTGCCCCCGTTGGACGGCGTAGCAGTCCCAAAACCATTCAATGAGTTGTGTCAGGCAAAACCGGATAGCAGGTTTTGCGACTGCTACGCAGCCGAACGGGGGCAAGCCCCCTCGCCACAGCAAGCTCCCTCGCGACAGGGACCGGTGGATGCTGAAACAAGAACGGGCCTGCATAAGCAGGCCCGTTTTTTAGGTGAAGATAAAGTGGGAAGGTAAAAAGTGAATCAGGCCTCAGCCGTTTTGTGCAGCCTGTTCGTTCTCGAGAAACTCGTCTTCCAGCAGCGCATCGGCCGTAGGCCTTTCGAACGGCACTACAGCGGCACGTGGTTTGCCCCGCAGCTTGCCGAACAGATGTTCAAGCGCATGTTCGAGTTTTTCGGCCGCACCGTCGATCGCCAGTTCCAGGTTAGCGGCCTTATGAGTGACAGAAATCGGTTGGTGGCCTTTTGGCCGCGCTTCCAGCTGACAGCGCATATCGTGGGGACCGGGCTTGTCGCCGTTCTCGTCCCGCAGATGGACCTCGACGCGGGTCAGGTCCTCCTCATAACGTTCGAGCGTGCTCTCAATGGTAGTACGTACCCACTCCTCCAGTCGGATGCTGCTTTGAATATGGTTATCGCTATTGACTTGGATTTGCATAGTTCCATCCCTTATTTCAGCTAGCTCGCGAGAGGCCCTTCGGCTGGCCCTTGGGCTTCATCACCGTGACCTCTTGGTTACACAATCGGTGTGTGCGCAGAACATTTCAACCCCTAAGAAAAGATAAATTTTCATACGCAAAAAAAGCCGGACAAGGAGCAAAAGCGCTGTTAAGGTCGGGAGTTGGGTCGCCTCGCTCTTTTGTCATAATTGCTCACATCTGCCGCTCCGCCAGTGGGTGCAGGCTACGAAAAACCCCCGCCTCCTCCACCAGCCAGTCATGCACCGCGCGTACGCCCGGATGGCTCAGCGCGCCCGGCGCATAGAGCAGCACGTAACGCTTGTGATTAGGCACCGCCAGGCCAAATGGCACGATTAACGTCCCGCGCTCCAGTTCATCGTTGAGCAGCGTTCGCCGCGCAATCGCCACCCCCATCCCGGCAATCGCCGCTTCGATGGTCAGGTGGTTACGATTGAAGGTGTGCCCGCGCCGCACATCCGCGCCTTCGAAGCCGATAGCGTTGAGATAAAACTCCCATTCCGCGTACTCGTAACTGCCGCGCCAGGCGGTGATGTCGTGCAGCAACGGAAAATGCACCAGATCCGCCGGACCGTGCAGTGGCGGCCTTCCGCGCAACAGGCTCGGAGCGCAGACCGGAAAAATCTGCTCATCCAACAAGGCTGTGGATAACAATCCGGGATAACTGCCGTCGTTCAGGTCAATCGCCAGATCGAAGTCACCTTCGTGCAACGGAACACTGCTGTCCTCGGCCACCAGCCGCAGCTGAATATCCGGAAAGCGCTGTTGCAAACGCGGCAGGCGCGGGGTCAGCCACTTGCTCAGGAACGAGGGAATCGAGCGCAATCGCAAAATCCCGCTGATCATTCCCGCATCCAGTCGTCGCAACTCCGCATCGATGCTGCCGTAGGCTTCGTTGACAGTGATAGCCAATCGCTGGCCTTCGGCGCTCAATTCCACGCCCCGGGCGCGACGATGAAACAGGCGAAAACCCAGCCGCTCTTCCAGTTGGCGAATTTGCTGACTGACCGCCCCCGGCGTGATGTGGAGTTCTTCGGCGCAACGGGTGAAGGACAAGTGCCGCGCGGCACACGAAAACACGTGCAGCCAGACGTAAGTCTGGGCGTGCAATTGGCGACTCATTGTTTAGTCCTGCTAAAGGCTGTCTTAGGAAGTTTCGTTGGTCACGTAGGACCGAGGTTGGCAGTATCGCCGACATTGCGCTTGTCCTACAGAAATGGCAGCGATTTCTCTTCCATTGCTTGTATAGGCTTTAGCATGGCTATCAGTGTTTTCGATCTCTTCAAAGTCGGCATCGGTCCGTCCAGCTCCCACACCGTCGGCCCGATGCGCGCCGCCGCGTCCTTCGCCCAGACACTGATTGATCAATATTTACTGGCCGACGTACGGCGGGTAGAAATCCGACTCTACGGCTCCCTTTCGGCCACTGGCGTCGGCCACGCGACCGACCGTGCCTGCGTCATGGGCCTGATGGGCGAATGGCCAGACAGCATTGATCCGAACTCAATCGACAGCCGAATCCAAACCTTGCGTGAAACCGGCGAATTGAGTCTGGCCGGCGAATCGACCATTGCCTTCAACTGGCAACGCGATCTCCTGCTGCTCGACGAGAGCCTGCCCTACCACCCCAACGCCATGTCTCTGACAGCCTTCGGCGAAACCGGTGAGCTGTTCGAGCAGACGTACTACTCGGTGGGCGGTGGTTTCATCATCGAAGCAGCCGAAGCCGAGTCCGGCATTGCGCCGGCCAGCGATGTGGTCTTGCCCTACGATTTCTCCAGCGCCGCCGAATTACTCAAGCTCTGCAACCAACACGGTCTGCGGGTTTCCGAGCTGATGATGGCCAACGAACGGGCCTGGCGCAGCGACGCCGAGATCCGCCAGGGGTTGCTGCATATCTGGTCGGTGATGCGTGAATGCGTCGAGCAAGGCTTGCGCCACGAAGGCATCCTGCCCGGCGGTCTGAATGTTCCGCGTCGCGCCGCGAAATTGCACCGCAGTCTGTTGGAAATCGGCAAACCGAATGTCATCAGCTCCACCCTGTCAGCCATGGAGTGGGTCAACCTGTTCGCCCTCGCCGTGAACGAAGAAAACGCGGCCGGCGGACGCATGGTTACCGCGCCTACAAACGGGGCGGCGGGGATCATTCCCGCAGTGCTGCACTACTACATGAAATTCAACCCGGACGCGTCGGACGATGACGTCGTGGCGTTCTTTTTGGGCGCTGCCGCTGTAGGCATCCTCTGCAAGAAAAACGCCTCGATCTCTGGCGCCGAAGTCGGCTGCCAGGGCGAAGTCGGTTCCGCCTGCGCCATGGCCGCCGCCGGCCTGGCCGACATACTCGGAGCGACTCCCGAGCAACTGGAAAACGCCGCCGAAATCGGCCTGGAACACAACCTCGGCCTGACCTGCGATCCGGTCGGCGGTCTGGTGCAGGTGCCGTGCATCGAGCGCAACGCAATCGCTGCCGTGAAGGCGATCAACGCCACGCAAATGGCCCTGCGTGGCGACGGCAAGCACTTCATTTCCCTGGACCGGGTGATCCGCACCATGCGCGATACCGGCGCCGACATGCACGACAAATACAAAGAAACTTCACGGGGCGGCCTGGCTGTTAGCTGGGTTGAATGTTGAAGAACATTTCCTGACAGCCCGTAACACGTGAGCCCGAGCAAGAATAATAACGAGGCAAAAACGATGACCGATGTACGTACACCCGCTGCCGATAATCCCGCTGTAGACCTGACACGCAATAGCGAAATATCCCACAAAGGCTGGAGTAAACACGACACCACCTGGATGCTTGGCCTCTATGGCACGGCGATTGGCGCTGGCACGTTGTTCCTGCCAATCAACGCCGGTGTCGGTGGTTTCTGGCCGCTGCTGATACTGGCGGTGCTGGCGTTTCCGATGACCTTCTTCGCCCACCGTGGCCTGACGCGTTTTGTATTGTCAGGCCGCTCCGGGGACATTACCGAAGTGGTGGAAGAACACTTCGGCATCGGCGCCGGCAAGCTGATCACGCTGCTGTATTTCTTCGCGATCTTCCCGATTCTGCTGGTGTACAGCGTGGCGCTGACCAACACCCTGAGCAGCCTCATGGAGCACCAGTTGCACATGACGCCGCCGCCTCGGGCGATCCTGTCGCTGGGGTTGATTCTCGGCTTGATGGCCATCGTCCGTTGCGGTCAGGGGGTCATCGTCAAATGCATGAGCGTGCTGGTTTATCCGTTCGTTGCGGCGTTGCTGCTGCTCGGCGTCAGCCTGATCCCGAACTGGAACGGCGCGTTCTTTGCCACCGCCAGTGAAGGCATGCCGCTGCCACTGTTCTTCAAGACCTTATGGCTGGCGATTCCGGTGATGGTGTTCTCGTTCAACCATTCGCCGATCATCTCCGCCTTCGCCGTCGATCAGAAACAGCGTTACGGCGAGCAAGCCGAACGCAAAAGCAGCGGCATTCTCGCGATCGCTCACGTCATGATGGTCGTCACGGTGATGTTCTTCTGCTTCAGCTGCGTGCTGGCGTTGTCCCCGGCTGATTTGGCCGCAGCGAAGGCGCAGAACATTTCGATCCTGTCGTACCTGGCCAACCACTTCCAGACTCCGGTCATCGCTTACGCCGCACCATTGATTGCGCTGGTGGCGATCACCAAATCCTTCCTCGGCCATTACATCGGCGCCAGCGAAGGCTTTCAGGGGCTGATCGTGAAAAGCCTGCGTGGCCGTGGTCGCGTCATGTCCGCCAGTTGGCTGAACCGCATCACTGCGCTGTTCATGATCCTCAGCTGCTGGGCCGTCGCGACCTTCAATCCGAGCATCCTGGGCATGATCGAAACCCTCGGCGGGCCGATCATCGCGTGCCTGTTGTTCCTGATGCCGATGTACGCCATCCACCGCGTGCCGGCCTTGCGCCAGTACTCGAATCAGGCCTCGAACGTGTTCGTGGTGTTGATCGGTTTGATTGCACTGTCTGCGATCATCTACTCGTTCATGCCCTGAAACGGGCAGGCAAAAAGAAGGCGGGCCAGGGTGCTCGCCATTTTTTTGCCGTGTTCATTGTTCGACAATTTTTCCGGCATGCACCTTGCTATATCCCCTACGCAACACGGATGAAAGCGCATGAACATGGAAGGCCGGTGGTCTGGTGTTGCGAACTAATCCCGATCACGGCCGTCAACAACTGCACGTTCAATCAGGCGGTGACGCATTATGGACAACCCTTTTCAGCTCATTACCGATGCCTTTGCACCGGATTATCAAGTTAACCTGAGCATTCAGGGGCTGGACGGCAGCATCATGCTGACCCTCTCCAAAAGTGGCCGCGTAGTGGCCAAACGGATGATCAGTGCCGAACAGCGCAATGACCCCAAGCGCCTCAAACGCCTGGTGCAAAGCATTCAATTCGGCATCGCCATCGAACAGGGCCACAGCGCCGTGGCCATACTTGAAGCCATGACCGACGGCGACAATCGCAACCCGCCGCCGCCCTTGGTCAAATCCCGGCCCCGACCTTCAATGGGGCTTTAAATCTCGCCCTTCTCCACCTCGGGATGCTCACCGGAACCCGCACCGATCTTGCGTTGCGGGTGTTCGATCTTCACCGAAGGAAATTGCGACGAGGCGTAACGCACCACCAGAATCGCAAACGCCAGCAGCAGAATCCCGCCGCACAGGTAGATGATCCCCAGGTCCGGCGGATTGTGGTGCGAGACGTTGGAGATCAGCAGCCGCGTCAGTGCGGTGATCGCCACGTAGATCAGGAAGCGCACCGGCATGTGGTTGGTCTTGAAGTAAATCCCGACCATCGCCCCCAGTTCCAGGTAGATGAACAGCAGCAAGATGTCATCGATCTTGATGTGCCCCTGTTCGAGCATCCCGAGGAATTCCATCACTGCCGCCCACGCGGTCACCGCACCGATGGCGAACAGCGCCAGGTAGTGGAAGGTCTCGACGAACAGGTTGCCCAGGGACTCGGCCAGTTGGTGCACGTTCTGCCGCAGGTTCTCGGCCCAGTTGATTTTCACTTTGATTGTTCCTTAGCTCGGTTCGAGCGGATGATGCGGGTTGGACGTGACGGTTGTTCTGCATGCAGAAAAAAGGCCAGATACTGTTGGGTGAGATGATGGCTGCGTGACATGAGACACGTTGGCGGTGGTTGGACGGACGCCATCGCGGGCAAGCCCGCTCCCACAGGGTTCAGCGGTGATCCTTGTGGGAGCGAGCCTGCTCGCGATGGGAGCGCCACGGTTCACCTGACAAACCCTGAATTCGGTCTACATTAAAAAGCCACTACCCAAAGCGCAGGGATTCGCTTATCCTTTTCGCTGTATATAAATACAGTGGTCGAAACAGACAACTAATGTGAAGGCATGTGAGGTGGTGAATGGCCGTCGAAGTGGTATACCGCAGCAGCCGAGATCTGGAGCGCTTGTTCATGGATAAAGCCGAAGCTGACCGTCATGACAAAATGCTCGAACTGGCCGAATTGCTGGCTGAAGTGTTGCAAAAAGCCGTTCCGTCCCTGACCGAACAGCAAGTGGAAGAAGCCGGAATTTACATGGCGAAGAACCGTGATGTATTCGCCAAGGCATTCAAGAGCCAGCCGGACGCACTGTCCGAACTGCTGAATGCACCCGCCGAAGCCATTGAACCTGTTGAAGTAGCTGCGCCAGTTGAAGTAGCGGGCGCTGAGCCGACCAAGCCAGCCAAAGCCGCCAAGACACCAAAGTAAGCAATGCCCGAATTGAATAGGCCCTGAATCAAATGGCTCAGGGCCTTTTTCATGCCTGCAGGAAACCTAGGCCTCGGGTTGTTCCAGCGCCTCGACCAACGCTTTGAAGAATCGCGCCGCCTCGCCACCGGTGACCACTCGATGATCAAAGGTCAGGGACAGCGGCAGGATCGGATGCACCACCACTGCCCCCTCGACCGCCACCGGTTCATCGCGGATCGCCCCGGCAGCGAGGATCGCCACTTGCGGCGGCACCACCACCGGGTTGGCGTAGCGGCCGAACAAGGTGCCGAAGTTCGACAGGGTCAGGGTCGCCCCCATCATTTCCTTAGGCGGGATCGAGCGCGCCTGCACGTCGGCCCGCAGACGCATGACGCCTTCCTTCAAATCCGCTGACGTGCGATTGCCTACATCGCGCAGCACCGGCACGAACAAGCCGTCCGGGGTATCCACGGCAATGCCCAGATCGAGCCGTTCGTGTTGCTTGAGCGCCAGGGTTTTACCATCGAAGGCGCTGTTGAGCACCGGCTCTACGGCGCAGGCGGCCGCCATCGCCTTGGCCAGACGAATCAGCGGTTCTCGCGCCTGTCCCCAACGATACAAATCGGCATCACCGAAAATAGTCACCGGCACCACTTCGGCATGGGACCTGGCCATGTTCAGTGCCATGCTGCGTCGCACACCGCGCAGCTTCTCGCCGCCGAAGCGTTCGCGTTCCGTCTGGGCCGAATTCTCTACGTCGCTGCGGGTGATCTGGCCGTCCTGGCCGGAGCCGATCAAGGTGCTCAGTTCAACACCGAGCTGCCGAGCCAGTTGACGCACCGCCGGCGTGGCACGGTTCGCCAGGTGCTCACGAGTCGAAGGTGCAGCGCCGATGAAAAATGCATCCTCCTGATTCGTACCGCCGCCCTCAAGCCGCCCGACCACAGTGCCCGCATCCGCTTCGCCTTCGTAACCGAGCAGAGGTTCGCCAACGTGAAGGATGTCGCCCTCGCCACCGAATGTTTTCGCCACCACGCCGTCGTAGGGCGCGGGAATGTCCACCAGCGCCTTGGCGGTTTCCACCGACACCAGCAGTTGGTCGGCCTTGACGGTATCGCCGACCTTGACGTGCCAGCGAACGATTTCCGCTTCCTGCAAGCCTTCGCCCAGATCCGGCAGTTTGAAGTATTTCATCGCAACCTCCTCGGCCTCAGGCGTCTCTTCAGGGGTAGTGCTGCATGACGGTGTCGCAGGCATGAAGAATGTCTTCGACGCCGGGCATGTACAGCGATTCCAGTCGATACAGCGGCGGCGGGATGTCTGGCGCGGTGACTCGCTGGATCGGGGCCTGCAACTCCAGAAATACCCGTTCGTAGAGACTGGCGGCGATTTCCGCGCCGACCCCGCAGGAGCGTGGCGCTTCATGCACGATCACGCAGCGACCGGTCTTGCGCACCGAGGCCTCCATCGTGTCGAGGTCCAGCGGTTTGATACTGGCGACATCAATCACTTCCGCCGAGACGCCCCGCTCGGCCAGTTGCGTGGCGGCTTGCAGGGTTTCCATCACGCTGGCGCCCCAACTGATCAAGGTAAGGTCGCTGCCTTCACGCAATGTGAAACAGCTGTCCAGTGGCAGGCGCTTGCCGTCATCCAGCAGCGGTTGCGGGTTCATTCGATAGAGTCGGGTTGGCTCGAGAAATATCACTGGATCCGGGTCGTCGATAGCCGCGAGCAGCAAGCCATAGGCCCGGGCCGGCGAGGACGGGATCACCACCCGCAGCCCCGGAATATGCGCGAACAAGGCTTCGGTGCTTTCGCTGTGATGTTCTGGCGCGCGAATCCCTGCCCCCATGGGCGTGCGCATCACCATCGGACAGGTGATCCGCCCGCGCGTGCGGTTGCGCATGCGGCTGGCGTGAGACACCAAGTGCTCCATGGCGGCGTAGATGAAACCCATGAACTGGATTTCCACCACCGGTTTCAGACCCTGGGCCGCCATGCCCACCACCAGCCCGCCGAGCATGGTTTCGGCCAGCGGCGAGTCGATCACCCGCTTGAAACCAAAGCTGTCGCGCAGGCCCAGCGTGGCGCGGAACACGCCCCCGTTCACCCCGACGTCTTCACCGAGGACGATGACGTTTTCGTCTTCACTCATGGCCCGATGCAACGCCAGATTCACCGCTTCCAGCAGCGTCACCTTACCGTTACTCATGGCCCGAACCTCCCGTCCGGCGCGCCACCCGTTCGAGAAATTCTTCGCGCTGTTCGGCCAGGGCTTGCGGCCACTGGGCGTAGACATGATCGATCACCGACTCCGGCGCCTGCAGGCCCGCCGCTTCGAAGTTATCCACAGCCTGCTGCACGAGGCCCTGACATTCACTGATCAGTGCCTGTTCGCGGCTTTCATCCCACACCCCCTGCCCGGCCATAAAGCGTTGCAGGCGTTTGATCGGTTCTTCGAGCCAGGCCTGCTTGACCTCCTCCGCCGGCCGATAGCGCGTGGCATCGTCGGCCGTGGTGTGATCGCCGAGGCGATAGCTCAGGCATTCGAGCAGCACCGGGCCTTTACCGTGGCGCGCCCGTTCGAGGGCTGCTTGCATGCGGTCGTAAACGGCGAGCATGTCATTGCCGTCGACTTGCTCGCCGTGGAAGCCAGCGCCAATGGCTTTCTGCGCCAAGGTCGGGGCACCGCACTGAATGCGTCGCGGCACTGAGATCGCCCATTGGTTGTTGTTGATCACAAACACCACTGGCAATTGCCAGGCGCCAGCGACATTGAGTGCCTCGAGGAAATCACCTTTGCTGGTTCCGCCGTCGCCGCAGGTGGTGACCGCGACTCGATGCTCGCCGCGGATCTTGAAGGCGCTGGCGACGCCGCAGGCATGCAGGGCTTGAGTGGCAATCGGCACACAGATCGGGAAATCCTGAGCGACCGCCGGGTCGGCGAAGTCGCTGCCACGCTCATCGCCGCCCCAATACAAGAGGATTTCTTCCATGCGCACACCGCGCATCAACTGCACGGCGGTGTCGCGGTAATAGGGGATCAGTACGTCTTCGGCGTGCATCAGGCTGCCGACCGCGACACCAATGGCTTCCTGGCCCAAGGTCGGCGCATAAGTGCCGATGCGCCCGGTGCGTTGCAAGGCGACAGCTTTCTGATCGAAAAGGCGGGTCAGGACCATCTGCCGATACAGGCGCGTCAACAGATTGAAATCGTCGGCCCAGTCGGGAAGATCGCCAAGCAACTGGCCGTCAGGGGATAGAAATCGGGTGTACGGCAGCTCAACCTTGTGAAGCATCACAGGGCTCCTGGCACGCGTGAGTCGGCGTGCATTTGTCAGGCCCGACGCTTGTGGCGCAGGGCTTGGGGAGCAATGGCCGGATAGGCTCTCACTCCTTTCAAACTTTTCACCGGTACAGCGTCACCGGTACAACACTTTCTCCGCCAACTCATCCGCCACCCGGGCCGGAGAACGCTTTTCCGCTTGGGCATGGGCGAATACTTCGGTCAGCCGTGAACTGATTTTCGAAAGGTGCGCGGTAATGGTCGTCAGCTCTTCCCCGCGGTGTTTGAGCGAAACGTAGATCAGCCCGCCGGCATTGATCACGTAATCGGGCGCATACAAAATGCCCCGGCGCTCCAGCTGATCGGCGATTTCCAGATGGATCAACTGGTTGTTTGCCGAACCTGCGACCGCCGCGCAGCGCAGTTGCGACACACTGTTGGTGTTTAGCACACCGCCCAGGCCGCAGGGCGCGAGTATGTCGCACGGTGTACTGAGCAGCGCGTCGTTGGCGATCGGATGAGCGCCCAACTGCTCCATGGCCAGCTGTACTTTGCCGTGATCGATGTCGCTGACCAGCAGTTCGGCACCGGCCGCGTGTAGCTGTTCGGCCAGGGCATAACCGACATTGCCGAGGCCTTGAATGGCTATGCGCAAACCTTCGAGATTATCGCTGCCCAAGCGGGCCATGGCAGTGCTGCGAATGCCGGCGAATACACCCATGGCGGCGTGTGGTGCAGGGTCGCCCGCGGCAGTGGTGCTGGTGACGAATTGGGTTTGCTGAGCGATGCAATCCATGTCCGCCACCGAGGTGCCGGCGTCGATGGCAGTGATGTAGCGACCGTCGAGTTCGTTGATGCAGCGCCCGAAGGCTTCAAATAGCGCGGCACGGTTTTCCACATGAGCCGGGCGAAGAATCACCGCAACGCCACCGCCCTGAGCCAGGCCGGCCAGGGCCGCCTTGTAACTCATGCCTTGGGCAAGGCGCACGGCATCCTCGATCGCGGATTCATCGCTGGGGTAAGCAAGGTAACGACACCCGCCCAGGGCAGGCCCCAGACGGCTGTTGTGGATGGCAATCACCGCCTTCAATCCGGTGACCGGATCGACGCTCAGGTGCAGCGATTCAAGGCGAGTGCTTTGCATGAGAGCGAACATCGTAGGGCTCCCGAATCACTTCTTGTAGTCGCCAGTATAGGCTTGCGCACAAAAATTGCAGAAGCGCACCGGAATAAGCGGCGTCGCTTTGAACGCTTTCGGACATAACCTGTTACCACCTGTGTGCAGCACTGGACGAAAGCGTGTGACGGGGCTAAAACGAGGCATTGCCCGGAGATTTTGATGACCCCGCGCCAACGTTTTTTCGATTGTCTGCAACGATCACCGCCCGCGCTGTTCGAGGCGGCGCTGTGGATTGCTGTCGAACACGATAAAGAGCTGGATCCCGAGGCCGTGCTGGCGGACTTCAAGGACCTGCAACAACGGGTCAGCTACGGGTTGCCGATGCTGCCGGTGAGTGAATTGGCCCAACCGTTGTTGCGGCGAATGAATGACCTGGGGTTCGCTCAGGACGACTCCACGCCCTTGCGTCCGCAAGTGGCGTTACTCAATAAAGTACTGGAACGTCGGCGGGGACAACCGCTGGTGCTGGGCCTGATTGCCCTGGAACTGGCCAGAAGGCTGGAGATCCCCATGGTCGGGGTCAACTTTCCCGGGCATTTCCTGCTGCGGGTGCAAGGCGCCGATCACCTGCTCGACCCGTGCGGCGGGCGACGGTTGTACCCCAATGATTGCCGCGAACTGCTGCAACGCCAGTACGGCCCGAACATGAAGCTCGGCGCCGAGCATTTACTGACTGCCGAACCGGTGCAGATGCTGCAGCGGCTGTCGCGCAACCTGCGCCAGTTGCACCTCACGAATGACGACTACATCGACGCCCTGATCGACGCCGAGCGCGTGCTTGAATTGGGCAACGCCAGCGCCTCCGACTATCTGGCCCGGGCCAGCCTCTATCAACGACTGGACTGCCCGAATGCCGAGCGCTTTGACCTGGAGCATGCGCTGCTGCTCAGTGACGATCCGATCCAGCGGATTCGCCTGACTGAACGGCTCGGGCATTTGCCGCCGAATTCGGTCGTGCATTAAAAGCAAAAGATCGCAGCCTTCGGCAGCTCCTACATTGGGATGGCGTACACCCTGTAGGAGCTGCCGAAGGCTGCGATCTTTTGATCTTGTTTCTGACAACCTTGTTATGGGGTATCGGGCTGATTCGCCGGATGGGCCAGGAAGAAGGCTGGGTGTGTCGCCGCCAGCGCCGCCACCCGACGAATTCGCGGGTAGGCTTCCAATGAAATATTGAAGCGCTCGGCTGCATACAACTGCGGGATCAAATAGACGTCCGCCAGCCCCGGTTGATCGCCAAAGCAATAACCGGTGTCACCGATCAATTGCTCCACCGTCGCCAACCCTTGGCTGATCCAGTGACCGATCCACTCCACCACCTGCGGCTCATCGTGCCCCAACTGCCGAAGCTTGTTGAGTACGCTGACGTTGTGCAGCGGGTGAACATCGCAACCGATCACCGCCGCCACGCCACGCTCATGAGCGCGGGCGGCGAGGTCTTTGGACAGCAGCGGCACCTGTGGATAACGTTCCTCCAGGTATTCGATGATCGCCGGTGACTGGATCAGTAACTCGCCCTCATCAGTGCGCAAGGCCGGCACCCGGCCTTGCGGGTTGATGCCAAGATAAGTCGGCTGCCGATGTTCGCCACCTTGCGGCGCAATCAGGTTGATTGGCAGCGCCTGGTAATCCAGCCCCTTCAACGCCAGCGCGATACGCACCCGGTAAGACGAGGTCGAACGGTAGTAGGTATAGAGTTCCATGCCCCGATCCTCTTAGCGTGCTGGCAGCACTTTGCCACGGCACTCGCCAAAACCGATGGAAGCAAAACCCTCGCGGCTGCAACGCGCGCGCAGAATGATTTCGTCGCCGTCCTCAAGGAATTTACGCACCTCGCCCGACGCCAGTTCGATCGGCTTTTTACCGCCCTCGGTGATTTCCAGCAGGCTGCCGAACTGACCGTTTTCAGGGCCCGACAGCGTGCCCGAACCGAACAGATCACCGGCCTGCAACTGGCAGCCGTTGACGCTGTGGTGCGCAACCAGTTGTGCAACGGTCCAGTACATGTGTTGGGTGTTGCTGAGGGTCAGGCGATGGGCTGGCAGATTTTGCTCGCGCATCGATTCGGTCAGCAGCAGCACTTCGAGTTCGATGTCGAAGGCACCGGCGGCCTGATCACGTTTGTCGAACAGGTACGGCAGCGGCTGCGGATCGCCTTCCGGGCGCGCAGGCTGCGCACGACGGAACGGCTCCAGCGCTTCGGCCGTCACCACCCACGGCGAAATACTGGTGATGAAACTCTTGGACAGGAACGGCCCCAGCGGCTGGTATTCCCAGGCCTGGATGTCCCGCGCCGACCAGTCGTTGAGCAGGCAGAAACCGGCGATGTGGTCGGCGGCATCACCGATGGGAATGGAGTCGCCCATCGCGTTGCCCTGACCGATCCAGATACCCAGTTCCAGTTCGTAGTCCAGACGTGCGCACGGGCCAAACGTCGGCTCGGTCTGGCCGGCCGGCAGGGTCTGGCCTTTCGGACGGCGAACGTCAGTGCCGGACGGGCGAATGGTCGATGCACGGCCGTGGTAACCGATCGGCACGTACTTGTAGTTCGGCAGCAACGGGTTGTCCGGGCGGAACAGTTTGCCGACATTCTGCGCGTGCTCGATGCCGACGTAGAAGTCGGTGTAGTCGTTGATCCTCGCCGGCAGGTGCATTTCGCAATCCGCCGCCAGCGGCAGCAGTTTGGCGCCTTGAGCCTCGATCTTGCCGTGCAGGGTGCTGCCTTCGGCAAACAGTTCCAGCAGACGTTCGCGCAAAGCGACACGAGCCTCGCGGCCCAATTCGAAGAACGCATTCAACTGACCGCCACGGGTGGCTTCGACTGCTTTCTTCGCAATGCCCTCGAACAGGCCGGCATCCAGTGCCGCTTCCAGATCAAAAATGTGATCGCCGATCGCCACGCCACTGCGCGGCGCGGAGCCCTTCACGCTGAACACGCCCAACGGCAGGTTCTGCAGCGGAAAATCCGCGTGGCCGTTGGCGGAGGCAACCCAGCTACGAGTGATGGAAGTCTGAGTCATGGGTTATCTCCGGGTCGGGTCGAAAGTGGCGGGCAGCGTGGCCCAGCAAGCGTCGTAATTGTTTTGCAGTTGCGGGCAATCCAGGGCGAATCGGCTCGGACGCAACACTTGGCTGGTCTCGAACATGAAGGCCATGGTGTTATCGATTTTAGCCGGCGCCAGTTCAGCGTTGATCGCCTTGGTGCAGGTCTCGCCGTCGGGGCCGTGGGCGCTCATGCAGCTGTGCAACGACGCACCGCCAGGCACGAAACCTTCGGCCTTGGCATCGTATTCGCCCTGGATCAGGCCCATGAATTCGTTCATCAGGTTGCGGTGGAACCACGGCGGACGGAATGTCTTCTCGGCCACCATCCAGCGTGGCGGGAAGATCACGAAGTCGAGGTTGGCCAAACCGTGCACGCTGGTCGGCGAGGTCAGGACGGTGAAAATCGACGGATCCGGGTGATCGAAACTGACCGTGCCGATGGTGTTGAAACGGCGCAGGTCATATTTGTACGGCACGTTATTGCCGTGCCAGGCGACCACGTTCAGCGGCGAATGATCAAGCTCACAACCCCACAATTGGCCGAGGAATTTCTGCACCAGGGTGGTCGGTTGCTTGAGGTTTTCGTAATGGGCCACTGGCGTCAGGAAGTCGCGGGGATTAGCCAGGCCGTTACTGCCGATCGGCCCCAGATCCGGCAGGCGCAATGGCGCGCCGTGATTTTCGGCTATGTAGCCGCGGGCTTGCGGGTCGAGCAGTTCGACGCGGAATTTCAGCCCGCGAGGCAGGACGGCGATTTCCAGCGGTTCCAGCTCCAGCACGCCCAGTTCGGTGGCGATGCGCAAACGGCCAAGTTCCGGCACCAGCAGCAGTTCGCCGTCGGCATTGAAGAACACGCGCTCCATGGAGCGGTTGGCGCGGTAGTTATAGATGCTGATCCCGGACGGTTTTTCCGCGCCCGAGTTGGCGGCCATGCTCACCAGCCCGTCGATGAAATCGGTCGGCTCGGTCGGAATGTCCAAGGGGTTCCAGCGCAGGCGATTGGGGGTTACTTCACCCAATGGACCGCCGGCCAGTTGCCGATCCAGTTTGACGAATGCCGGGTGGTTGGCCGACGGCTGAATGCGGTACATCCAGGTCCGTCGTGCTTCGCTGCGAGCCATGGTAAACGCCGTACCGGAGAACAGTTCGGTGTACAGGCCGTAAGGGACTTTTTGTGGGGAGTTCTGGCCAATGGGCAGTGCGCCGGGCAACGCTTCGCTGCTGAATTCGTTGCCAAAGCCTGACTGGTAAGCCAGTGCTGGCGCCGTTGAATCGAGGTTCATGGAGCCTCCTGAACGGGAGTAGGCAATGGCCTGTCACTCTGCTGAAGAGGTCTTGGCACGCCTGGGTTATTTTTATCGTAATTCAATTACGCATAACGTAATTTGATTGGTATTGACCGTCAAGCTATAAAGACGCCCATTCGTCCCGGGATCACACCGCCTCATGACCAGCGAAAGCAACGGTAAACAGAAAGTCCGCTCGGCCGAGGTCGGCACCGACATCCTCAAGGCGCTTGCCGAGCTGTCACCGTCGACCTCGCTGTCGCGCCTGGCCGAACACGTGCAGATGCCGGCGAGCAAGGTGCATCGCTATCTGCAGGCATTGATCGCCAGCGGTTTTGCCGAGCAGAACCCCGCCACCAACCACTACGGTCTCGGCCGTGAAGCGCTTCGAGTCGGCCTGGCTGCTTTGAACAGTATGGACGTGCTGAAAGTCGCCGCCCTGCCCTTGGCCGAGTTGCGTGATGAGCTGAATGAGACCTGCTTTATAGCGGTGTGGGGCAATCAGGGCGCGACGGTGGTGCACATCGAACCGGCGGTGCGCGCGGTGACAGTGGTCACGCAATTGGGCTCGGTTTTACCGTTGCTCAGTTCGTCGACAGGACTGGTGTTCAGTGCCTATTTGCCTCATCGCGAAACCGATGAATTGCGCGATCTAGAGGTCCGCGCCGTCGAAGCTCATCCGTTGGCCGATGAGCAGGCTTACACCACATTGTGCGAACAGATCCGCGAACGCGGCTTGCACCATGTTCACGGCTTGCTGATGCCCGGCGTGGATGCGTTGTCGGCGCCGGTGTTCAATGCGGTCGGACAGGTAGCGGCGGTGATAACCATCGTCGGCCCGACGTCGTTGTTTCACGCCGATGAAAACGGCCCGGCGGCGCAGCGTTTGCTGGCGGCGACGCGGGCCGTGAGTTGGCGGATGGGGTATCAATCTGAAGACTTCAACCGCTGAGCGGGATCTGGAAGCAACGGCCAGCCTTGGCTATTACACAAGGGTGGTTTTGCTGACAGAGCTTCCAGGATCGGCCAGGATCTCTTTGATCGCCTCGAGCGCCCGCTCCTCCAAGCCTGGTTGGCCTGTGGCCGCGCTGTACAATTTTTCGACCTCTCGCGCATCACCCAGCAAGTCAATGAGATTTTTCTGCACCTGACTGGCTCCCGCTCCACCTATCCCGGCCTTGCCCAGCGACGCCAGTTCAATCAACGCTTCCTTGAAATGCCCCATGGCTTTTGCCCGGTCACCCTCGGAGTAGGCCGCGCCCCCCTGCACCAAATTCTGGGTCAGCAACGCGGCACTCAATGCAATACCCACAGGCGCAAAGACGATGCTGATCACGCTGACTGCCGTCACGACAGCGTCGTACACCAGGCCGCCAATGATTTCGCCGAGGCTTTGGGTGGCCTCATCGACATCAGAAATGATCTTGTACACCACGTCGTTGTAGCAGTCGTTCAGATCGGTGACGCGACTGTTGCGCACCAGCGCTGGCGCTTCTGTGAAGTTGGCCAACTGCTCAAGATCTGTCAGATAGGTACCAACCTGCGGCTGGTACTTCGCGAACACTCGATCATACAGATAGTCACCAATGCCCCGGGTTTTCACGGCGGGTACAAAATCCTTGAAGGGACGCAGTTCGCAGCCATCCGGTGCATTCGGGGTATACAGGTATTCTTCGACTTTCCCGGCCACAAGCAGCCTGAACACGAATACCCCCACCACCAGACGATCCCGGAGAAAGAGCTTGAACAAGGCACTGTGGCGCACATCGCCAGGCGCTTCACCGACGGGACTGGTCGGCTGCATCGAACCGAACGCCACGATAACCTTCTCGAGTTCGATGACATGCTGTGGTGGTATGCGCCCTGTGAAAGCCGCTTGCATGAGTGACACGGTCATCTGACGACGCATTGCGCCTATGCAAATCCCTCGCTTTAACAGTCCTTCGGGATTGGAGCGGTTGAGATAAACCGAACGCAACATGTCGATGTACTTCTCACCGGGGCGCAATGTTTTCGACCAACTGGAAATATCGCGGATATCAAGCGTTCTGATATCCGGATGGTCGGTCGCCCACGTGAAGCGTGGATAAAGAGGCTGACCGATGCCGCTGGCTTCAAAATGCACTTCACGAACGATCAGTTCAGTCAGTGTCATCTGTTGTTCCTGACTGATTTGCACATAAATCCGGTCAGGGTTGACCGCTAAACTTTCACCTCGTTGCAGTAATACTTGTTCGACTCGTTGCTTGATCAGGTCGAAGCAAAACCGCTCGTAGGAAATGAACCCGCCCTGGCGCACCTCAAGGGTTTTCAGAGCCTTGAGTTCGCAATTGAGTCGCGTAAAGCGCTGACGCTGTTCATCGGAGGCAATGCGATAACCATAGGGTGTCAGACTTTCTTCTTGCGCAACCAGCCATGCCCGATGATTGAAAACAATACTCTTCAGCACTTCCTCTCCTTGATAGAAAGAAGGTGCCAGCCTGGCGCCGCGCCAATTGTTGGGTCGTGGCGGGATTGTTTTCAGGTAACCACCAATCTCTTCCCGTTCCAGCGCGTGAGTCTGCCATACCAGATAATCCCGACCTTGTTCCGTCGCCGTCCAGGCGCTGAGAGATAGATCCAGCACCCTGAAGGTTGCAAAGCGGTGCCAGTCCTGACCACCGGGCGCTCCCGGCGCGTACAAAAACCAATCGTCCGAATAGCCATCAAGAGGGCCGACGACGACCACATCACAAAGTGGACGGGTGTCTTCACGCAACTGCAAAGGCGCCAGCGACAGGCTCGTGTCTCCGGCTACAGCACGTCGAATAAGTTGCAGGTTATCGTCGTTGAGATGTCCCTGGAGCTTCGCGGCAAATGCACTCAGTAAAAGCCGGTCACGAGTGACATTGTTCATGGCCGCCAGCACACCTGCTCGCAGGTAGACACTCCGGATTTCAGCCCCAAAAGCTGCGCGTACGTCAGTGGTAAGTACTTCTTCCAGCCATTGCTGGTCTAGGCTCGATGGCAAAAATCCATCGCTCTTGAAAGTGATCTGGCCACGCTGACCATTCTCATGCAGCCCATGCAGCAGCAAGTCGGTCAGAGATCGCTTGTCCTCCTGAATGTAGGTTCGACCGTTCTGCTGGAACACATAACGGCAGTGGGTCGTGATGTTGTCGGGGTTAAGGGTTGCGCCAAACTCCATTAGCAGCGCCTGACTCATCAGGCTCTGGGCATAAACTTGTAGACTGGTGAAACGCCCGAGTTGTTTTTCCAGATCGTTACGACTATCGATCAACTGTTGTTCCAGTTCTCCGTAATGTAATTGATCGGCGGCACTCGCATACTCAAACCATTGCGGACGGCTGTCGCTTACTGCGGAGTAAATTGTATTCATGATATTAATTTCTGTCCTTTGTATAGTTTAAAAAAACCAACTTTACCGCTGGCTCCTTTAAAACTATTCCAGAACAAACAAACAACAAACTGCCTATCCAATACCAAATATTCGCATTCAATACCACATGTAAAACAACACCATCTCAAAACACAAAATTCAAAAAAACCAATACAGCCTAAAAAGCCCTGAAATCATCCGCACAACCCAAGTAACTTTGCCTTTGCCACGGCTTGCGTCCTGCGCTCCACTCCTAACTTTCCGTGAATACGCCGGGCATGGGTTTTAACAGTATGCAAAGAAATGAACAGGGCATCTGCAATCTGTTGATTGGAATGACCGAGTGCTATTAACTCCAGTACTTGCCGTTCACGCTGGCTCAATGCACCTGTTTCACCTGAACGCAGGATAAGTTCGTCTGGCAAAACAGAAGACCGGGCTTCAAACAATGCACCCTGACGCTGTCTCAACTCTCTCAACACCTGTTGTCCCTGGTATCGCTCCACACTGCAAACGCCCTCTTGCAACATACCGATGGATTGTTCCGTACGGCCGGCGAGCCACAATGCTTCGGCTACCGCCAGTTGCAACTCAGTGGCGAGCGCCCACATACCGCGCGCCTGTGCGTGTGTCATCAAAAACTCAAGCTGTGCCGTGGCATCAGACATCTGCGGCGCTAACCGGACTCGGGCGAGGATCAGCAGGTATTCGATCCGTGGAATCAACTCCAGAGTGGCCGGCGGCGCCTGTCGTGCCCGGGGCCCGCGATAGTGTTTGAGTACCCGGCTCAACGCCTCGCGCGCCAGTTCGGGACGTCCCTGTTGCAACCAGAAATGACTACTGACCTGCAACAGCACTCCTCGGTAGACCGTGTCCGGAATCTGCCGCTGCTGCATCAAGCGCTCGGCATCGCGCAAGCGAACAAAGGCCTGGGCGTAATCGCCCTGATTGGCCGCCAATTGCGCCTGACCGAGAAAACCGTAGAGCACACGTTTGTCGTGGCTGCGCAGACAATCGTCGAGACCGTGCTGAAAGAACTCGGTGGCCCGTTCCTCCTGCCCCATGCATAACGCCAGTCGTCCACGTCGCAGGGCGATGCGCCCGAGCAGAGGCGTGGGCCGATCCCCTTGCTGGCAGAGCAGTTCGTGCACGTTGAGCAACAGGCTCTCGGCGCGGGCCGGAGCTCCCCGCTGCTCCAGCAATTGCGCATGATCGAGTTCCATCAAGCCCTCGAACACCAGCGAACCTTGCGCCCGCGCCAGGCACAGCGCCTCGCGGTTGTGGGCTTGCGCCACATCGAGCTCGCCCCTTAGCAATGCCTGTTGCGTCAGACCGGACAAACACATCAGGCGCGCTGTCCAGCATTCGGGATCGAGCGCGCTCAACGCGTCAAGGAAGTGCGCGCGCGAAGCCTCCATTCGTCCCTGTAAATGCAGCAACCAACCCTGCAAGGCCTGCCAGCGTGCAATCAATCGACGCTGAAGCACCGCCGAGGGTTGAGGCGTGAAGTACGCCAAATGAGCAATGCAGGCAGTCGCCTGTTCGAAACGTCCGGCGAATAACAGCGTAGCTGTAATCAATCCGACCAATTGCGGGCTGCCTAGCGTCAGTTCCTCGCCTTGCTGCTCATGCAAACGCAACAACAGCACCACCGTCTGCTCCTCGAACAAATGCTCGAAACTGAAGTGCTGCAGCAGGCTGACCGCCACTTCGTATTCCTCGGCGAGCAATGCCTGTTCAAAGGCTGACTTCCAGTCCTGTTCGGTACAGAACCACTGGCAGGCACGCCGATGCCAGGAGCGTCCTGCCGGCCATTGCTCATCGCGCAACAACTGGGTGAACGGGGTGAAAATCTGTAGCCAGTCGGTAGAGTCCCGCCAGGGTTCGATGAAACAGCCCAGCGCTTGCAAGGTCCGCAAGTATTGAGCACCCTCCCCGGCCCCGAACAGGTGATCGCACAGCCGTGCATTGAAGCGGGGTAAATGGGCCAGCACCCTCCAGGCTTCGCTTAACTCAGGCGTCAGCGAGCTGAACAACTCATGCTCCAGATAATCGAGCAAGGTGTCCGCCCGTCCCAGGGGTTTGTCCTGACGCGACCAGTCGCACTTCTGCAGCAACGCAATCCGCACACCGGCACACCAGCCGCCGGTGCGCTGGATGATCCGACCGGCCACCTTGCTGGCCTGCTCCGGTACCCAGGGCTGCAATATCTGCTCGACTTCGCCCGAGGTAAAAGCCAGCGAAGCGCTCTCGCACTCGTACAACTCATCGTCGAGCAGCAACCTTGGCCAGTTGCAGGGTGGCCGGCGGCGGGCACCCAGCCACCAGGTCAGCATCGGGCTGCTGATCGCCAGCATGCGATCCAGTAACAGATCCAGCTCCGGGTTTGGCAGACGGCAATAATCATCGAGAAACAGCCAGGTCGGCGTCTGCAATCGTGCCAGACAGCCCAGCAACCCGGTTTCATCCGATGAGGCCAGCCCCAGTGTCTCTGCCAAACGATGACGAAAATCCGCCGCGCTCGACGCCACGCCAGACATTGGCAACCAATGCACCCGGCACTGGGTTGGCGCCTGCAACAGGCATTCGGCGAGCAGCGCGCTCTTGCCACTGCCGGCGGGTGCGCAGAGCAATTTCACCCGTGCCGTTGAGGCCAGTAACGGCTCACTCAAACGGGCCCGCGACAGGTGATGAGAAGACAGGCGGGGCAGGAATCCAGAACGGTCAAGACACGGAGTCATGGCGGTCATTGCGGCGTGCCTTTTTATAATTGTCCGGCCACCCTAGCCCTCTATAACCCGCTTGTTGAGAAGTATTCAGGACGCTGATTGGCGCCCATAAAAAAGGCGACCCGCAGGTCGCCTCTGGTGATGCCAATGTATCAAAACCCTTACCGAACACCCTCGGCGCGCAGAGCCGACGGGGTGTAGTCCGCAGACTTGGCGTTGAAGCCGAATTCGAAGCTGTGCTTCTCTTCGTTCTTCATTCCCAGGGCAATGTATCGGCCGGCAATGATGTCGTAGAGCGCCTCCAAGGTGTAGGCCGGAGTCTGGTGATCGTAGTAATACTGGGCGTGACCTTCGGCCACTCGCCACAGTTGGCCGCGACCGTCGTAGTGATCCGCCAGCGCCACTTGCCAGCTGTCTTCGTCGAGGTACATGTGGCGCTTGGCGTAGATGTGCCGCTCGCTCGGCTTGACCGTGCCGACCACTTCCCAGACCCGGTGCAATTCGTAACGGGTCAGGTCCTGGTTGATATGCCCGGCCTTTACCACGTCATCGTACTTGAGGCTCGGCGAGTCGAGTTTGTAGCTGTTGTAGGGAATGTACATTTCCTTCTTGCCGATCAGTTTCCAGTCGTAGCGATCCGGCGCGCCGGAGAACATGTCGAAGTTATCCGACGTGCGCAGACCATCGGCGGCGGTGCCCGGCCCGTCGTAGGCCACTTGAGGTGCGCGTCGCACTCGACGTTGACCGGCGTTGTAGATCCACGCCAGACGCGGCTCTTTCACCTGATCGAGGGTTTCATGCACCAACAATACGTTGCCCGCCAAGCGCGCCGGCGCGGTCACCGATTGTTTGAAGAAGGTCAGTACGTTGGCGCCTTTTTCCGGATCCAGATCCTTCATCAATTGCGGTACGGCGATCTCTTCCTCGAAGCGGATTGGCGTGTAGCTGCCGTTGGTCTGAGGGGTCACCTGGGTGATGATGCGTCGCAGGTTGCCGCCGTGATAACGGGTGATGTGGTTCCACAGCACCTCGACGCCGTTCTTCGGAATCGGGAACGCGTAGTAGCGATTGCCGGTGAAATTGGCCAGGCCGTTGCCGTCGTTGATGCTGTTCACATTCAGTGCGCTGCGCTTGGCCGACTCGTAGATTTCCGGCGGCAGGCCCACGCTGCGATGGGTCGGGTAGACCGGAATCTTGTAGGTTTCCGGGTAGCGTTTGAACATCGCCACCTGGCCATCCGAAAGCTTGTCCTTGTACTTATCAACAGTCGCGGCGGTGATGGTGAACAACGGTTTTTCGCTGGCGAACGGGTCAGCCAGGAAGCCTTTGCTGTCGACCGCGCCGGCGTTTTTCGGAATGCCACCGGTCCAGGCCGGGATCGATCCGTCGGCGTTGCCGGCCTTCTCGGCGCCCAGTGGCGTAAGTGTGGTGCCGAGCTTGTTGGCTTCTTCCGGCGAGACCGCCGCCATCACGTTGACGGCCAACAGGCTCAGGGCCAGGGCGCCGCATTGCAGAATCATCTTGCGCATTAACATCATCCTTCTCAGCCAGATCAGAAGTTCACACCGAAGCTCAGCGCCAGGAAGTCACGGTCTTCCAGAACGTTGTAGTCACCGCCGAAGAAGTCGGTGTAACTGAGGCTCGCGGTATAGGTGTTGCGGTAATCGGCATCGACACCGACGCTGACCGCCTTGGCGCCTTCGTTGAACAGCCCGTTGGGACCGTAGCCGGCGACGTCATGGGACCAGGACAGGTTGGGTTTGAGGTTGATCCCGCCGATCACGTTGGCGTAATCGAGAATCGCCCGGGCGCGGTAGCCCCAAGAGGTAGAAGTGACGAAGCCGTCGGTATCGCCACCGAAACCGTACTGGCCGTAAACCGAATCCCGGCCATAACGCAGCTTGCTCCGCGACTCCAGACCGCCGACTCGTACCACCGCGGCTTCACCGACCAGGGTCAGGCGTTGGGCGCCCAGCACTTGGTCGAAGAAGTGCGTCAGAGTGCTTTGGACCTGAGTCACTTCCTTGCGGCGATAACCGGTGTTGTCGGCACCTGGCCGGGTCGCGACAGGCGATGCGGCGCCACCGGCGATCGGGTTAAGCAACGCCAGGGTCAAGTCGTTGGTGTTGACCTGCACCGGAGCGTTGGGCCGGTAGCTGATTTCGCCGGTCCAGGCAGTGCCGGTGGGCAAAGTGGTGGAGAAGCTCGCACCGTACAGACGAATGTCTTCCGGGTATTCGAGGTAATACTGACCGCGCCCGAGCATCACGCTTTGGGCCAGGCCCGAGCCGCTGCCCGGAGCCAGACGGTTGGCGGCGCTGATCATTCCCGGCAGCCTGGCCAGTGTCGACAGCCCGGCGGTGGTGGTGCCGACGGTCGGTGTGCGACTGTGGTAGTTCATGAAGTAGAGGCCGTATTCGGTGTCGTCACCGAGCCAGCGCAAGGCTGTGCCCCACTGCCCCGAATCCCGGGCATCGCGGTCGCCGCCACGGGGCACGATCACACCTTCACGGCTGACCTGGATAGGTTGGCCAAAGGCTGCCGCCAACGGCGCCAGCGGCGCAATCGCCGGGCTGCCGACGGTGTAGCCGTTGTTGCAGCCGTCCGCCGCCACGTCGACACCGAAGAAGGTGCCGCAGTTGTCGAGAACCGTCTGATCCCACTCCAGTTGGTAGAAGCCTTCCACCGTGAGTTGATCGGTCAGGCCCTGGGAGGCGAACAGCATGTTCACCGGAATCAGGCCTTCCTTGATCTCGGCGCCAGGACGACGGAACGCGGAAACGTCGACCGGGTTGATGCTGTTGATCGAGTTGCCGATGAAGGTGCTTTCACCCCAGCTGACCACCTGCTTGCCAGCGCGCACGGTGCCCGGCAGATCGGCAATGGAATAGTTGTGATAGACGAACGCATCAAGGATCTGCGCGCCCGAAGACTTGGCGCCCTCTTTGCGACCGTTGTCACTGATCTGCTTGAACTCGCGGTCTTCATCCTTCAGCTCGAAGTCGTACCAGTACTTGCCACGAACGAACACGCCCGTGTCGCCGTACTTCAACTCGAGGTCGTGGATACCTTTGAAGATCTTGGAGAAGGTCTCGCCTTTCTTGAAGTTCAGGCGTCCGTCATCACCGGTCGAAGACTGGCCAGTGCCGCCGTTGACGGTGCCCACCAGTGACTTGTCGGCATCGCGCATGCCCCAGCTCGCGCCAACCGACAACGAGGAATCGAACTGCCCCTCGATTTCGCCGATGTTGAATGAAACAGCCTGCGCCTGGGCACAGCAGCCCAAGGCCACCGCAGCGGCCAGCGCTTGCGGTTTGAAGATGGCGCGCATTGTTGTTTTTGTCATGCGTCTTCCCCGGTGAGTGACAGAAGGCCTCACCCTACTGCCGCACGCCGGGAGCGATAAGCGCACCAAGGAGGTATTCGCGCTGTACCTCCAAAGGATGAATGCCCGCATGGGACGCGGGTTTGCGCGGGGTATGGATGGGCTGGATGGAGGGTTATCAGCGTAACGCATGGAAGGCGGGTTGAATCGGGCATGTGGCAGCTGCCGAAGGCTGCTACAGGGTTCAGCCAAAGACTGTTGCTCAGACTGCAACAGTGCATGTCTGGAATCGCTATTTTTCCTTTGCGCTCAAGCCCTTATTCTTGCCGGGCTTTCACGGCAAACGGCCTGAAAGCACGAAGCGACGGGGATGATAGACCCACCCCGTTGGCGACAGATTCCAGATGATTTGAAGCGTATTTTTTCGACTCATCGCCCTGTGTTCACTGACGTTGATTTATTGCTCCTTGATCAAACGTCTTACTTTGGCCGCTGCGTTTGCAGCGGCCTTTTTTATGTGGGTTTATTTCCGAGATAAAACTTCTTGTTTCCTACATCACTGTCGGAAACGCTCACCTGCCCGGCTTTTACGTTGGAATTTATAGTCTTTCTCGGCGCCCTGGATGGCGCTGATACACAGGACCATGAACGGCCGTCATCATTGGATGCCGGTATGGCTATTCCAGTATTGGAATCGAAAGGAATTCGATATGCCGCAAGAAAAAAACATCCTTGTTCATAGAGGTAGACCTCGTACGCCTTCGTCGTCCTCTGGTTTCGGATTTAGCGCCGGGGGCGTATCAAATCCCGACCACTCCGATCGTGGATATGACTTAATGGATTCCGCCACTGATTGGCTGATTGATAACAATGCTTATACCGAAGAACTCTTCAACGAAAACATCAAGAACATCATTCATATAACCGATGCCGAACTTGCAAAAACAAGAGCGGCTGTTGCTGCTGTGGTCCCCCCTGGAACCGATGCTCTTGATATTGAGTTACGGACGCTTGAGCTGCAACTGTTCAAAGCAAGGACAGATCATCAAGAACAGATAGGAATAGCCAATCTTTATTATGGCCATGACCCACTGACCCACAAAGGTGAAAATCCTGCCTACAAGGGTTTCGAGGAGCAGACATACAAGACGAAAGAGATTACCAACAGCTTTTAAAGGAGATGCCAAAATGAGTACTATAAAAGAAATAGTCAAAAACGAATCATTAGAAGATATCGTGACGGTATTTGCATTACTTAGATCTCCCCCACATCTAGACATGATGATCAGGCGCCACAATCGTGAAGCGGTCCAACATGGCGAGCTTGAGGAAGCCTACACTAAGCTTTACGAAGCGGGAATATTGGTAGACGGTGAAAAAGGGCTATGCATCAAAGGCCCGAACTGGAAAGCGCCCAAGTTCGTCATAGAAAAAAGATACATTTGAAATCAGGGAGCCACCAAGCCAAATCCTTACGGCTTGGTGGGCCACTGCCCTTAAATCGAATACTTCTGCAAATTCCCCATCATTTCCTTCAACGCTTCAATATTGTCCTTCGGATGCGCTGCCCCCTCAAAATCACAAATCTGCTCCCAATGCGCCGCCACATCCTCCGGCGAAAACCCCACCCGCGGGTCAAACCCGGCGCCCAAGCTGCGCTCCCAGCGCACCTTGCCCATCCAGCCGCCACCCACTTCGAATAACCCCGAAGTTTCCTGGCAATGTTCGCTGGCCAGGTACACCACCAGCGGGCTGACCAGTTCCGGTTTGAGTTGTTCGAACACTTGTGGCGGGATCAGGCCTTCGGTCATGCGGGTGCCGCCGGTCGGGGCGATGGCGTTGACCAGGATGTTGTTCTTGCGGCCTTCGATGGCCAGTGTGCGGGTCAGGCCATAGAGGCCGAGTTTGGCCATGCCGTAGTTGGACTGACCGAAGTTGCCGTAGATGCCCGAAGTCGATGCGGTGAAGATTACACGGCCATAGTTTTGCTCTCGCATGTGTGGCCAGGCGGCGCGGGTGACCTTGTAGGCGCCTTCGACGTGGACGCGGTAAACCAGGTCCCAGTCGCTGTCGTCCATTTTGTGAAAGGTCTTGTCTCGCAGGATGCCGGCGTTGTTCACCACGACATCGACACGACCGAATGTATCAAGGGCGTGTTGCACGATTTTGTCACCGTCGGTGACGGAATCGTGGTTGGCCTCGGCGGTGCCGCCCGCTTCGCGAATTTGTGCGACCACACGATCGGCAGCCGATGCATTGGCGCCTTCGCCTTGAGCCGAACCGCCGAGATCATTGACCAGCACTTTGGCGCCCTGTTTGGCGAACAGCAACGCATGCGCCCGCCCCAAGCCACCGCCCGCACCGGTGACGATCACCACTTTATCTTCGAAGCGCACAGACTCATTCATGGGGAACTCCAGCAGGCCAAGGGACAATGAGTGCGAGTGTCAGCCACAGGGCTGCCGGTCACAATGAACACGGGGGCGGCTGAATGGTGCGCAATAAGGCAGCGGGATAGTCAGGAACACGCCACCTTGAGCGGCGGTAAAACCAGACGGTCGCGAAACTCCAGATAGTGCTTGAGCACCTGCGCCGGCGCTTCGATCTGCGGGTAATGGCCGATCTCAGGCAGCAGGACGGTGTCCGGGTTGGGAATCAGTTGCCGATAGCGCGCCACCATGTGCCCGCCGGAAACCGGATCGACTTCGCCATCGATGACCCGCAACGGCACCTCGCCACGCTGCATGGCGCTGACCCAACGCTCACGCTGGACACGGCGCTGCGGGATATAACTGATCAATTTGTGCATGATCCGTTGCCCGTGATTGCTGTCGACCAGACTCCAGAAATCATCCAGTTCACTTTCCGTGGGCCGAGTCTGCGGACCGAAGACCTGCTGGAAACTCTTCACCAACGCGTCACGGGTAAAGGCTCGCCCGATCATCCAGCCCAAGGGGCTGAGCAGGAGTTTTTGCATCAACACCGGGTGATGGGTTTCGGGAAACAGCCCGCCATTGAGGAAGACGCAACTGGCAATATCAGCGCGCGTTTCATAGTGCCGGGCCAACAATTCCTGAGCCACGCTGTCGCCATAATCATGTGCCAACACGTGAACGGGTTGCTCAACGTTCAGATGCGCCAACAAGGCCTGTTGCAGATCAGCCTGTTCCAGCAGGCTGTAGTCATGATTCACCGGTTTGGCCGAGTTGCCGAAACCGAGCATGTCACAGGCAATCACCCGATAGCGCTGCGCCAGCGGCTGCCACAGGTAATGCCAGTCCCAACTGGCCGTCGGGAAGCCATGGATCAGCAAGAGCGGTTCGCCCTGCCCCGCGGCCCAATAGCGGATGGTCTGACCGCGAAATACGAACGTCTGGCCGCGTTTGCGCCAGACACACAGTGGAATCTCGGCGAGGGCCATTTAGAGTTTATAACCCGGGTCTTGTTTATCGAGTTTGCGTAGCAGCGCCGGCCAGGCCAGCGCGCCGCCCATCCCTTGAGCACTTTTGGTGACACCGGCGATCATCGCCTTGGCGCCCGCCAGAATCTGCGGTTCGATGGCGATCAGCTCCGCACCACCGTTCTGCGCCAGCACTTGAATCTCGCAGGCGCGCTGGAAGGTAAACATCATCAGGAACGTGTCGGCGATGGTGCCGCCACAGGTCAGCAGACCGTGGTTGTGCAGCATCAGGAAATTGTTTTCGCCAAGATCGGCTTGCAGCCGCGCCTTCTCTTCATGGTTCAGCGCAACACCTTCGTAGGCGTGATAAGCCAGGCTGGAAAGGACGAACAAGGACTGCTGACTGATCGGCAAGATGCCCTGCTTTTGTGCCGATACCGCCACCCCCGCCGCGGTGTGGGTGTGCAGTACACACGCGACATCATGACGGACTTCATGCACGGCGCTGTGGATGGTGTATCCCGCCGGGTTGATCTCGTAAGGGCTGTCCATCAACTTGTTGCCGGCCTGATCGACCTTGACCAGGCTCGACGCGGTCATTTCATGGAACATCAACCCAAACGGGTTGATCAGGAAGTCTTCAGTGCCCGGCACCTTGGCGGAAATATGCGTGAAAATCAGATCGTCCCAGCCGTGCAAGGCGACCAGACGATAACAGGCGGCCAGATCGATGCGGGTCTGCCATTCGGCGGCACTGACTTTGTCTTTGATGCTGTGTGGCGATTGGACGGGGGCTACGCTCACGGCAAGGATTCTCTTTTTTATTTTTCTGGATTTTTATTGTTTTTTGCTGCGTTACAGCAGTCTAGTCAGCCCCCGGACTTCGTGTAGTTGCATTGGCAGCCAGCTTGATGGCCGAGCGAGTCAGTGCGCGGGTGAGTCTGGATCCATGTCAAAGCATCGCCGCCAATGAAAGGCGCGAGCGGCCGGTCAGCCCCGCAAAATGCTGACCAGTTCCGCCAGCCACGGCTCGGCGTCGGTTTCCGGCGTCACGGTTTCGCTTGCGTCCAGGCGCAGCATCTCCAGCACTTCGCGCACGCCCAGTTCGCCAAACAATTCACGCATTTGCTCACCGCCGCCGCAGAACGTATCGCCATAACTGGAGTCGCCCAAACCGATCACCGCACCCGGCAAACCACGCCAAGCCGCCGGCAATTGGTCGCGGATGGCGAAATACAACGGCTGCAGATTGTCCGGCAACTCGCCCATGCCGGTAGTCGAGGTCACCGCCAGAAATGCTTCGGGGCCAAACGCCTGAACATCGGCGAGTGTCGCGCGGGGGTTGTGCCAGGTTTCAAAACCGGCGGCGTTCAAAATGCTTGCTGCGTGGCGGGCGACTTCTTCAGCCGTGCCGTACACCGAGCCGGAAAGGATGGCGACTTTCATCAATCTGATCCTGAATCTAAATAAAAGTAGGAGATATTAACAGCACCTCCCTCATTGATCTTTTAGAATGCAGCGTATCAATCAATACGCAAAGGACTCTGCGATGATCAACGCCTCTCTGCTGCAAATGGTGATCGACGCTTCCAACGACGGCATCGTGATAGCCGAAAAGGAAGGCGAGCAGGACAACATCCTGATTTACGTAAACCCGGCATTCGAACGCCTGACGGGTTATACCAGCGAAGAAATCCTCTACCAGGATTGCCGTTTTTTGCAGGCAGGAGACCGGGATCAGCCAGCCCTCGCTTTGATTCGCCAAGCGTTGGGCAGTGGCGGCTCCTGCCGGGAAATCCTCAGGAATTACCGCAAGGACGGCACCCCGTTCTGGAACGAGCTGTCGCTTTCCACGGTAAAAAACCCGCACGACGGACAGACCTATTTTGTCGGGGTGCAGAAAGACGTCACGGCTCAGGTCAAGGCGCAGCAGCGAGTCGCGCAGCTGGAAGCGCAATTGGCCGAGGCACAGGCAGAAATTCTCGCCCTCAAAACGACGAACGGCTCAAACCAATCAGCGAATTAGTGGTCATTTACTACAATCACCGATGACTTTGTAATTATTCCTTTCGAGCAAATCATGCAGCGCGACGCACTCCTGACGCAGGATGAGCTGGATTTTATCCAGAACATGCAACACAACCCGCAACTCAATGTGCGAGATGCGACGTCGAGCCTGCTCGTCAACGGCGGTTCGCAGATTCGTGATTTGCTCACCCGCCTGGCCGCTCATGAACAAGTCACTATCCAGGCCAATTTCGAAAATCAGCAAATGACCTTCCCGCTGCACTTGGTGGAAGATGAATTTCACGCAATGCATCTACGCCTCGGCGTCCCCAGCATCTATGAAGACGGACCGATGATTCGGCCATGGCGTCTGGTGCTCGAAGAGCCCGTGGCGCTGGAAAATGCCAAGGGGCAACCCGGCACGATGTGGGTGCACGAAATATCGTTCAAAGGGGTTCTGCTGGAGGTTCGCAACAAGACCAAGGCGCCAAAGCATTTCGCGTTGTGGTTCAGCCCGTCAGGTTATGAGCGGATTGCGTTGCGCGGCACCTTCGAGCGTGAAACCGAGCAGGGTTTCTACGCTTACGAGTTGAGCCAGAGCGACACGGACGAAACCGAACGTCTGCGTCAGTACATCCTTCAGCAACATCGTCTGACTCATCCTGCACTGCATATCTGATCTCTGCGTCTACCTGGCCTCAGGTATCCAGGTTTCCCGCCAGGAACTGTTTCAGACGCTGGCGTATCAACACCCCCTCGTTTCCCAGACAACCGATCGATGATCCGGCCAGGCTCTCCTGTGCCAGGTCCGATGCATCCCCGGCCAGCAACACCTGACAATCCAGGCTCATGGCCAAGCGTTTCAAACGTCGAGGCAATTCGCCGGCCGGCGCGTGACTGGAAACCAGCACCAGTGCCTTGGGCTTGATTTTCTCACAGATCAGGATCAACTCGTCGAAGGGCTGACCGATCGCCAACAACTGAATAGCCGAATCGACACTGCTCAGATACAGCGCAGTGAGCAGCACATCGAGTTCACGACATTGATCGGCCAAGGCACAGACAATCACTCGTCGCGGTTGCATGACACGTACCAGCAGCAGGCGTTGCAACACTCGAGCTCGCAGAAAACCATCCAGGAAAAGCCACTCGCTGATCTGACCGAACGCTTCATGGCGTTGTAGCAATAGCTTCCAGACTGGAATCAGAATGTCCTGAAACACCACGGTCAGTGGGTAACTGGAAAAAATCTGACCGTAGACTTGCTCCAGTTGAACTTCGTCAAAAGCACTCACCGCTGCCTTGACCCGCTGCCGCCATTGGCCGTAGTCGGCTTGAACGAGTTCGTTGGGAATGACCTGCGCCAGCACCTTGAGCGGTTCAGTCTTGGCCAGTATCTTGCCGACCTTGCTGACCGCGACACCGCGTTCTATCCAGCCGAGGATGCTGCGAACACGTTCGATATCGGTCATCGAATACAAACGGTGACCACTTTCGGTGCGCGTGGGCTGTATCAGCCCGTACCGCCGCTCCCATGCGCGTAGCGTGACCGGGTTGACCCCTGTCAGGCGCGCGACCTCGCGAATCGGAAAAAGCTCTTCTCGAATCAGGGAGGTGATAGAGGGCAAGCCAGGTGCAACGTCGGTCAGCACAGGCATCTTGAAATCTACGTCCATGTATAAATTTGGATCCATTCTAACTCTCCTGTCCCAGTAGTGATCAACACGTAGCTGGTCTAATTGGCACAGACGTCACAGACGTCCAAGGCATAATCAGGAATAATCCTTGCTTGTCTTGAGATGCAGCCCACTACCCCGGCGTTGTGTCCAGCGAAGCTCCTATCCGGAGCGACGCGTTTGTAATACGGAGATACAAAATGTCTACCTCACCCGTCACGCTGATGGTTGCGCGCCGCGTCGCCAATGGGCGTTATCAGGACCTCATGGCCTGGTTGCGCGAAGGCGAACAACTGGCCACCGACTTCCCCGGTTACCTCGGCTCTGGTGTGCTCGCTCCGCCGCCCGACGATGACGAATTCCAGATTATCTTTCGCTTCGCCGACGAGCAGACCATGCACGCCTGGGAGCATTCCGCATCGCGCACTGCCTGGCTGGGACGCGGCAGTGATCTGTTTGCCAACCCTTCGGAACATCGGGTCAGTGGCATCGATGGCTGGTTCGGTGCGGTCGGTCAACGCCCGCCACGCTGGAAACAGGCGGTGGCTATCTGGCTGGCGTTCTTTCCGGTTTCCCTGTTGTTCAACTTTGTATTGGGGCCGCTGCTGGCTGAAACGGGTTTGCTGACCCGCGTGTTTGTCAGCACCCTGTGCCTGACGCCATTGATGGTGTATTTCTTCATTCCGCTGTCGACTCGTCTGCTGGCCGGGTGGCTGCAAACCCCATCGGCACGTCCGGTGCCCGCCGAACCCACCCCCCAAAATCAATAACCCCTTTGTAGGAGCGAGGCTTGCCCGCGAAGAACGATGACACGGTTTGACAGATAGACCGAGTCGTCTCCTTCGCGGGCAAGCCTTGCTCCGACAAAAGCAAGGCCATCGCAGGACGTAGGTGAACAACTCCCGTCGCTGGTATAGTTTTGCTCTTACCGCGACGCGAGCCGTTCATGACCTCTACCGCAGCCCCAATCCTCATCACCGGTGCCGGCCAGCGTGTCGGCCTGCACTGTGCGCAGCGTTTGCTCGACGACGGCCATCCGGTCATTTTCAGCTACCGCAGCGAACGGCCTGGTGTGCAAACCCTTCGCGATCTGGGGGCGACTGCGGTGTTTGCGGACTTTTCCAGCGAGGCCGGTATCCTTGCATTCATCGGCGAACTGAAAAACCACACCGACAGTTTGCGGGCGATTGTTCATAACGCTTCTGAATGGCTGGCCGAACCCTCGGGTACCGAAGCCGCAGCCTTCACACGAATGTTCAGCGTGCACATGCTGGCGCCTTACCTGATCAACCTGCACTGCGCCGACCTGCTACGGCGTTCAAGTCCTGCAGACATCGTGCACATCAGCGATGATGTGACCCGCAGGGGCAGCAGCAAGCACATCGGCTACTGCGCCAGCAAAGCCGGGCTCGACAGCCTGACCCTGTCCTTTGCCGCGAAATACGCGCCCGGCATCAAGGTCAACGGTATCGCCCCAGCCCTGCTACTGTTCAATCCCGACGACGACGCGGCGTACCGCGCCAGGGTTCTGGCCAAATCGGCACTGGGCATCGAGCCCGGCAGCGAAGTGATCTACCAGAGCCTGCGCTATTTGCTCGACAACCCTTATGTCACCGGCACGACCCTGACCGTCAACGGCGGACGGCACGTCAAATAAGCCACTCCCGCGAGGATGTCCCATGACGTTATTCCTGCCTCAGAACACCCTGTCCCAGAGCTATCGCGAGATTCTGATCGGCCTCGGTGAAAACCCCGACCGCGAAGGACTGCAAGACACCCCGGTTCGCGCCGCCAAGGCGATGCAATACCTGTGTCATGGCTACGAACAAAGTGTCGAAGAAATCGTCAACGGCGCGCTGTTTGCCTCAGACAACGATGAAATGATCATCGTCGACAACATCGAGCTGTACTCGCTCTGTGAACATCACATGCTGCCCTTCATCGGCAAGGCCCATGTGGCTTATATTCCAACGGGCAAGGTGCTGGGCCTGTCGAAGATTGCGCGGCTTGTGGATATGTTCGCCCGCCGACTGCAAATCCAGGAAAACCTCACCCGGCAAATCGCCGACGCAGTGCAGCAAGTGACCGACGCCGCCGGTGTCGCGGTGGTCATCGAAGCCCAGCACATGTGCATGATGATGCGCGGCGTCGAAAAACAGAATTCGACCATGAACACCTCGGTGATGCTCGGCGCCTTCCGCGAGTCGAGTAATACCCGCCAGGAGTTCCTGCAATTGATTGGACGGAGCAAGTAGCAATGCCACAACTTCAACCAGGAATGGCACGCATCCGGGTCAAGGACCTGTGTTTGCGAACTTTCATCGGGATCAACGAGGACGAAATCCTCAACAAGCAGGATGTGCTGATCAACCTGACCATTCTGTACGCCGCCCAGGATGCAGTGCGTGACAACGATATCGATCACGCGTTGAATTACCGCACCATCACCAAGGCAATCATCGCCCACGTGGAGGGCAATCGCTTTGCCCTGCTCGAGCGCCTGACCCAGGAATTGCTGGACCTGATCATGGTCAACGAGTCGGTGCTGTACGCCGAAGTCGAAGTCGACAAGCCCCATGCCTTGCGCTTCGCCGAGTCGGTATCGATTACCCTGGCCGCGAGCCGCTGACCGCGTCTGGCGCATCGGTCGCCAGGCTTTTATCATCCGCGCCACGATTTGATTGCACAGAGCCCATCATGAACGATCAACAACGCCTGGAACTTGAAGCCGCCGCCTTTCGCCGGCTGGTTGCCCACCTGGACAGCCGCAAGGACGTGCAGAACATCGACCTGATGAACCTCTCGGGTTTCTGCCGCAACTGCCTGTCCAAGTGGTACAAGGCCGCCGCCGACGAACGCCAGATCGACGTCAGCCTCGATGAAGCCCGCGAAGTGGTTTACGGCATGCCGTACGCCGAGTGGAAAGCCCAATACCAGAAAGAAGCCAGCGCCGACCAGCAAGCGGCGTTCGCCAAAGGAAAACCCAATGAGTGATCTGAACACCCTGCGCGCCAGCCTCAAGAGCGGCGAACACGCTTTCGCCGATACCTTGGCGTTCATCGCCGCCGGTTACGACTATCAGCCCCAGGCGTTCAATAACGGCGGTGTGGAAAACGCCGCCGGGCAGAACGAAGGTTCGTGCAAGACCCTGGGTCTGGCATTGCTGGAAGGTCTGAGCGATGAAGAAGCGCTGTTGGCATTTGGTGAGCATTACCGCTCGGTGGTGGCCACGCCTGAAGGCAGCGACCACGGCAATATCCGCGCGCTGATCGCCCATGGTTTGGCCGGTGTGAAGTTCACTCAGCAGCCGCTGACTCGCCGCTGATTGGCGAAGATCAAAATCAAAAGATCGCAGGCTTCGCCAGCTCCTACAGAAGCCTGCGCGTCTTTGATATTTCAATCCCGAAACCACATCCCGACTTTTAATATTGACCCGGCAACTTTATTTCGTTTGCCGGGCACCGCTGCTCGCGGCTTAGATAAAAAGAAGAAACCCTTCTTCTGAGTCCGGTATCCATGAGCAGCGAAAACATCAGTCGGTCAATCAACATCGTTCACCCCGTCACGCTCAGCCACGGTAAAAACGCCGAGGTCTGGGACTCCGACGGCAAACGCTACATCGATTTTGTCGGTGGTATCGGCGTGCTGAACCTCGGCCATTGCCATCCACGCATCGTCGAGGCCATTCGCGAACAGGCCACCCGGCTGACCCACTACGCGTTCAACGCCGCCCCGCATGTGCCTTACCTCGAACTGATGGATCGCCTGACGGCGTTTATTCCGGTGGATTACCCGGTCAGCGGCATGCTCACCAACAGCGGCGCGGAAGCGGCGGAAAACGCCCTGAAGATCGTCCGTGGCGCCACCGGTCGCACGGCAGTCATCGCCTTCGACGGCGCCTTCCACGGTCGCACACTCGCCACCCTGAACCTCAACGGCAAAGTCGCGCCGTACAAGCAGAAAGTCGGTGTGCTACCGGGGCCGGTGTTCCATCTGCCCTTCCCCAGCAAAGACAATGACGTGACCTGCGCCGAGGCCCTGAAGGCGATGGAGCGGCTGTTCAGCGTCGAGATCGACGTTGATGACGTGGCCTGTTTTATCGTCGAACCGGTGCAGGGCGAGGCGGGCTTCCTGGCGATGGACGTGGAATTTGCCCAGGCGCTGCGACGCTTCTGTGATGACAAAGGCATCCTGCTGATCGCTGATGAAATCCAGTCCGGCTTCGGCCGCACCGGCCAGCGGTTTGCGTTCTCGCGATTGGGCATTGAGCCGGACCTGATCCTGCTGGGCAAAAGCATTGCTGGCGGCGTACCGCTGGGTGCGGTGGTCGGGCGTAAGTCGCTACTCGATAATTTGCCCAAGGGCGGATTGGGTGGCACCTATTCGGGCAATCCCATCGCCTGCGCCGCCGCGTTGGCGACCCTGGACGAAATGAGTGATGCACACCTGCACGCCTGGGGCTCGCAACAGGAAGAGGCGATTGTCAGCCGCTACGAATCCTGGCGAGCCCGCGAACTGTCACCGTATCTGGGCCGCTTGACCGGCGTCGGTGCCATGCGCGGCATCGAGCTGATCAATGCCGATGGCACACCGGCCTCGGCGCAACTGACACAGCTGCTGGCACTGGCGCGCGACTCGGGCTTGCTGCTGATGCCCAGCGGCAAGTCGCGCCACATCATTCGTCTACTGGCGCCATTGACCACTGAGGCCGCCGTGCTGGAGGAAGGGCTGGATATCCTTGAGGCATGCCTGGCAAAGCTTTCCTGAACAGCAAACTGCGATCCGGGACTGACGTAGCGAATTATGTTCGCTTGTAGTCCCCGATTTTGCGCCGCAATACTGACCAGATACCCCTTTTATCAAGCGAGATCACTACCACCTACAAGCCTGAGGCAGTCATGTATCACGACAATATAATTTATAAGAAAAAGTCCAATGATCCTCAATTCCTGCTTGGCGTAGCCGTGGTGCTGTTCCTCGGTTCCTACCTGATGAACCTGGGTAACAGCGCCCTCAGTCATTTCCTGCATCCGCTGTTGGGTAATGCCCCGGACGGCCTGACCGCTCGTAACATTGCCATTGGCTTGGCGATTGCCGCACTGGGTACGCTGAACTTCCACGTCCTCGGGCGCTTGAAGTTCAAGGTGCAGACCACCGTGGTCTGGATCGAACTGCTGATCCTGTTCCTGGCATTCTTCGACACCTTCGACCTTTCCTACAGCTTCATCCTCGACAAGATCGGTTTCCTGATCATCCAGGGTGCCGCCACCACGCTGTACATCTCCGCCATCGCGATTGTGATTGCCTTCGTGCTGGCGTTGATCGGTGCCGTGGCCAAGCTGTCGAACAACGGCCTGGCCAATGCCATCGCCTCGTTCTACACCTCGTTCTTCCGCGGTGTTCCGCTGCTGATCCAGATCTACCTGATTTACCTTGGACTGCCGCAGCTGGGCTATGTGGTCGATGCGGTGCCGGCCGGCATCCTGGCGTTGTCGCTGTGCTACGGCGCCTACATGACGGAGATTTTCCGTGCGGGCATCCAGAGTATTCCGGTAGGCCAGTGGGAAGCTTCACGGGCGCTGGGCATCAACCCGTTCAAGACCCTGAGCCGGGTGATCATGCCGCAAGCCTTGCGGGTGATTATCCCGCCCACCGGCAACCAGTTCATCGCCATGCTCAAGGACAGTTCGTTGGTGTCGGTGATCGGCGTCTGGGAATTGATGTATCTGGCCAAGACCCAGGGTCGCGCGGATTTCCGCCACCTGGAAATGCTGATCACCGCCGCGATGATCTACTGGGCCCTGTCGTTCATCCTCGAACGGGTGCAGGCGCGAATCGAAAAACGGGTCAACCGATCCATTGCAAGGGGTTGATGCGTGATGACTCGAACCAATACCGCTGAGCAACTCGACCTGGCACCTGCGGTGAAGACCAGCCCCTCAATGATTTCCATCACCGGCCTGAACAAGTGGTATGGCAATTTTCACGCCTTGCGCGATGTCGATCTGAATGTCGCCACGGGTGAAATTCTGGTGGTATGCGGTCCGTCGGGCTCGGGCAAGTCGACGATGATTCGTTGCATCAACCATCTGGAGAACTTCCAGAAAGGCCACATTCAAGTCAACGGCATCACCCTCACCAGCGAGGCAGACAGTGTCAGCGCCGTGCGCCGGGAGATCGGCATGGTGTTCCAGAGTTTCAACCTGTTCCCGCACTTGAGCGTGATGGACAACCTGACCCTGGCCCCGCAACTGGTGCAAGGCGTATCGTCCGCCGAGGCGAAAAAGCGCGCTCAGGTTTATCTGGAGCGAGTGCGAATTGCCGAGCATGCGCACAAGTACCCGTCGCAATTGTCCGGTGGTCAGCAGCAGCGAGTGGCGATTGCGCGAGCGCTGTGCATGAACCCCAAAGTCATGCTGTTCGATGAGCCGACCTCGGCCCTGGACCCGGAAATGGTTCACGAAGTGCTGGACGTCATGGGCGAGTTGGCCACCGACGGCATGACCATGATTTGCGTGACCCACGAAATGGGTTTTGCCAGCAAGGTCGCCGATCGCGTGCTGTTCATGGACCAGGGCCAGGTCATCGAACAAGCCACCCCTGCCGAATTTTTCAACAACCCACAGACCGAACGCGCGCAGCAATTCCTGTCGCAAATCATCGGTCACTGAGAACTGCTTTTACCCCCGCATAACAATAACGAGAAGTGGAGATGAACATGCTCAGTAAAAAACACGTACTTACCCTCGCAGCCGCCATGTCGCTGTTGTTCGTCGGCGCCGCCAACGCCGGAGCCGTACTGGACAAAATCCAAAGCAGCAAAACCATGACCGTCGCCACTTCGGCAACCTGGCCACCCCAGGGTTTTATCAACGACAAGAATGAAATCGACGGGTTCGACATCGACGTTTCCAAGGAGATCGCCAAGCGTCTCGGCGTTGCGGTCAAGTTCATCACCCCCGACTGGGACGTGATCACCGCTGGCAAGTGGAACGGGCGCTGGGACATGTCCGTGGGCTCGATGACCGCCACCAAAAGCCGCGCACGGATCCTCGACTTTCCCGCGACTTATTACTACGTGCCCTACGTGTTTGCGGTGCACAACAAATCCACACTCACCGACCACAAAGCCCTCAATGGCAAGACGATCGGTGTCGAAGGCGGCACCACTTCCGAGGATTACCTGAACCAGGCACTGGCCATCGAAGCGACGGACATGCCGCCCGTCGCCTACGACGTACAGACCACAAAGATGAAAACCTATGCCGGTTCCCTCGGGCCGCTGGATGACCTGCGCCTGGGCGATGGCGTTCGTCTCGACGGCATCCTCACTCAGCGCAGCACGCTGGAAGCTGCCATCAAGAAGAATTATCCGCTGCGGGCCGTCGACAACGGCGTGGTGTTCTACGAACCACTGGCCATTGCCACTGACAAGGGTGACGCGGAGTTGAAAGCCAAACTCGGTGAAATCATCGGCGCGATGCACAAGGACGGCACGCTGACCAAACTGTCGACCAAGTGGTACGGCGTGGACTACTCGACGGTTAAGTAACCGACCTTGATCACACCGCCCACCTGTGGGAGCGAGCCTGCTCGCGATGAGGCCATAACATTCAGTATCAATGTTGAATGTCAGACCGCCATCGCGAGCAGGCTCGCTCCCACAAAAGCCAGGCATTCGCTTAATCGACCGGCAACTTGTCAAGGATTCAGCATGTCCTTCCCCACCACCTGGTACTCCCAAACCTCGTTGCCCCGCGCGGCCAGGTCCGAACTGAATACCCACGAAACCTGCGACGTCTGCATCATCGGCGCCGGGATCGCGGGCCTTACCGCCGCCCTGGAACTGACCCGGCGCGGGAAACACGTGGTCATCCTCGAAGCCCATCAAGTCGCTTGGGGCGCGTCTGGCCGCAATGGCGGCGTGGTCTCGCCAGGTTGGGCTGAAGGGTCAGGGGCGATCCGCAAAAAACTTGGGCTGGAACAGGCCAGGGCGCTGTTTCAAATGTCGGTCGAAGGCGTGGAAATCGTGCGCCACAACATCGCTGAACTGGCTCTGCCCGGCTGCGATCCATCTGCCGGCACGATTAGGGTCAAGCGTTACGACGACAGCGCAGGCGTGAAAAACCACATCGACACCATGCGCCGCGACTTCGGCTATGAACTCAACTACCTCGACACCACCCAGGTTCGCGAACGGGCCCACACCCTGCGCTATTTCCAGGGCATCGAGGATCCGAACGCCTTGCACTTTCATCCGCTGAATTATTGCCTGGGTCTGGCTCTCGCCATCGAAGCGGCTGGAGGGCAGATTTTCGAACACTCAAAAATGCTGGCCTGGCGTTGCGAGGGCAGCGACAAAATTGTCCAGACTGCTCACGGTTCCGTGCGCTGCCAGGACCTGGTGTTCTGCGCCGGCGGTTACGGCGGCCCGGAATTGCAGAAACTCAGCCGCGCCTACCTGCCCATCGCGACCTACGTGGTACTGACCGAACACCTGGGCGACTCGATCAAAAACGTCCTCGACTCCGGCGCCGCCTTCTCCGACGACCGCCGCGCCTCGGACTACTATCGCGTGGTCGAAGGCGACCGCCTGCTCTGGGGCGGACGCATCACCACCCGCAACGAACAGGACGAAAAAGCCTTGGCGGCCATGCTCAAGGCGGACATGGTCTCGGTGTATCCACAACTGGCGCCGGTAAAAATCGAACTGGCCTGGTCGGGCCTGATGGGCTATTCCACCAACAAAATGCCTAACCTGGGGCTATTGGAACCGGGCGTCTGGGCCTGTACCTCGTTTGGCGGCCATGGTCTGAATACCGGCTCGATTGGCGGCAGGGTCATCGCCGAAGCCGTGTGCGGGGAAAGTGCGCGGTATCAGTTGTTCAAACCGTACCTGCTGGACTGGAACGGAGGACCGTTCGGGCGGGTTGCAGCCAATGCGATTTATCAGTCGTTGAAGGTCATGGACTTTGTTCAGGAGCGGTTTCGCAGTTGATCGCAATCGACTTCGGGTAACACAAAACCTGTGGGAGCTGGCTTGCCTGCGATAGCGGTGTATCAGTCGACGTCAATGTTGAATGATAAATTGCTATCGCGGGCAAGCCACGCTCCCACAGGTTTTTTGATCGGCCTCTAAATCGTGGGCACAAAAAAACCGGCGGAAGCCGGTTTTTTGCTTTCTACAGAATCGGAGTTACGCGTTCTGCAGATCGTCGAGGTAGCGCTCGGCATCCAGTGCCGCCATGCAGCCGGCGCCAGCCGAGGTGATGGCTTGACGGTAAACGTGGTCAGCCACGTCACCGGCGGCGAAGATGCCTTCGAGGTTGGTCGCAGTGGCGTTGCCATCACGGCCGCCCTGCACAACCAGGTAGCCATCTTTCAACGTCAGTTGGCCTTCGAACAACGAAGTATTCGGGGTGTGGCCGATGGCGATGAACACGCCGTCGACTTTCAGCTCGTCGAAGCTGCCGTCGTTGTTCTTCAGGCGAGCACCGGTCACGCCCATGTTGTCGCCCAGGACTTCGTCCAGGGTCGAGTTCAGCTTCAGGATGATCTTGCCTTCGGCAACCCGGGCATTCAGCTTGTCGATCAGGATCTTCTCGGCGCGGAAAGTTTCGCGACGGTGGATCAAGGTTACGGTGCTGGCGATGTTGGCCAGGTACAGGGCTTCTTCCACAGCCGTATTACCGCCACCCACCACAGCCACTGGCTTGTTGCGATAGAAGAAACCGTCGCAAGTCGCGCAGGCCGAAACGCCTTTGCCCATGAACGTTTCTTCCGATGGCAGGCCCAGGTAACGGGCGCTGGCGCCGGTAGCGATGATCAGTGCGTCGCAGGTGTAAGTCGCGCTGTCGCCAATCAGGGTATATGGCTTGGCGGCGAAGTCCACGGCGTTGATGTGATCGAACACGATCTCGGTTTCAAAGCGCTCGGCGTGCTCTTTCATACGCTCCATCAGCGCCGGGCCGGTCAGACCGTGGACGTCGCCCGGCCAGTTGTCGACTTCGGTGGTGGTGGTCAGTTGACCGCCAGCCTGCATGCCAGTGATCAGCAGTGGTTTGAGGTTGGCACGGGCGGCATAGACCGCGGCGCTGTAACCGGCAGGGCCGGAACCGAGAATAATCACTCGCGAATGACGAACTTCAGACATGACCTGCTCCTGTTGACCGGGCCCGAAACACTGGGCGCGGAACGCCGGATTGCCGGCGGGAATAAAAAAGGACCGTTGAAAGCACTTGGGGAAGGCTTGGGCTCGACAGTCCTGTAAAAGATTGGGTGCAGCGTATCGAGGGGGCGAAGATTAAGGAAATACGGTTTAACAATCCAGCTCATAGGCGGTCTCTATCCCGTTGCAGTGAATTTATAGACGCCTTTGTTACAGTTAATGTCGATGCCGCTACCGCGCTTTCGCCTGTCAGGCAAAGCCGGTAAGGTCGGCGCGTTTACCCTTTGCTCGGAGCACGTTATGCCCGCCCCCGTTCTGTCTGGCCCGCAATACCTGCGCGAGGGCCTAAAGCTGGTCTTGAGCCCAAGCCTGCGCTTGTTCGTGTTGTTGCCGCTGGCAATCAACCTGGTGCTGTTCGTCGGATTGATCTATCTGGCCGGCCATCAGTTCAGTATGTGGGTGGATACGCTGATGCCGTCCCTGCCCGATTGGCTGAGCTTCCTCAGCTACATTCTCTGGCCGATATTCGTCGTGTTGGTGGTGTTGATGGTGTTCTTCACCTTCACCATGCTGGCCAACGTCATCGCCGCGCCATTCAATGGCTTCCTGGCGGAGAAGGTCGAAGTGGTGGTGCGCGGCACCGACGACTTCCCGGCCTTCAGCTGGGGCGAACTGATCGCCATGATCCCGCGCACCCTGTCCCGGGAAATGCGCAAACTCGGCTACTTCCTGCCCAGGGCCATCGGTCTGTTCATCCTGTCGTTCATCCCGGTGATCAACATCATCGCCGCGCCGCTGTGGCTGTTGTTCGGGGTGTGGATGATGGCGATTCAGTACATCGACTACCCGGCGGATAACCACAAACTCGGCTGGAACGAAATGCTCGCCTGGCTGCGGCAAAAGCGCTGGCAGAGCCTCGGTTTCGGCGGGAGCGTGTATCTGGTGTTGTTGATTCCGGTGGTCAACATTCTGATGATGCCGGCGGCCGTGGCGGGGGCGACTTTGTTCTGGGTGCGTGAGCGTGGGGCTGAAGTGCTGGAGACACGACCTGCTGATTAGAGCTCGGTTTTATGCAAGGGGATGAGACCTCGTGAGAGTCTCGTCCCTGTTTCCCGGGCCTGCATTCCAACAGGATCATTGCTCTGTTTTAGCAACCTCTCCCTTTCTTACCTGTTATTTCTGACAGTAGCCAGCCGCCAGCGCCAGGTATTCAATAAGTCTTCGGGCTCAGTCACGTCAAAAACCTTCAAGTAGTCAAGGTTGAGTGATGCCCTCGACTTTTGGAGATCAGACCGATGACAACAGCTGCAGAAAGCCACAATGCCCACTGTGAAAATGAGCGCTTCCCATGGCTCAGCATGAGTCCGTCCGTTCTCCACGCTGAGTCTCATGCAGGATTTGTAGTCAGTGCGAGCACGCGAATACTTATTGACGATGAGCGTCTTCGCCCTTTGGCAACACGCCTGGCATTTGGCTTCACGGGTGCCGCCAAACTCACACGGCCACCAGCAATCGTACTGAGCTCGGAAGATATCCCTCCGGCGGGTGATGGCGACGTAGAGTTAACACTGTCCGCTCCGGATACCGCAGATATACCTATCCCCGCCAATGGTGAAGGTGAGATCTACCGGATCGATATCACTCGCTCCATTCGCGTCACCGCGCAAAATCCGGGAGCCATGGCCCGTGCGCTGACGACCCTGCATAAAGCGGTTCGGGTATCTACGGTGCTTGACCCAGGCGTAGTGATCGACGCACCCGTCTATGCCGAACGCTCGGTGATGATTGATATGGGGCGCCGGCAGTTCAGTCCTGAGTGGGTGATCCGTCTGATACAGGAAATGGCGTGGAACCAGCTCAACACACTGCATCTACACCTCACCGACAATGAGGGGGTAAGGGTAATGTTCCCTTCCTTCCCGGACATTTCCAGCGAGGATGCCTGGAGTGCAACAGATCTGAAACGCGTGCTCGACACCGCCGCCGCTTATCATGTCCAGGTTATTCCCGAGCTGGATATGCCTGGGCATATGGACTGGATATTACGCAACAGACCAGAGTTTCAACTCAAGCTCAATAACGGTACCGTTGTCTCGAAAGCCCTCGACTTCAGCATCCCCGACGCCCGGGACTTTCTGAAAACACTGTTCTGCGACCTATTGGATATGTTTCCAGACAGTCGATATGTCCATTTGGGGGCAGACGAATACTTTCTAAGTCCGATCATCCCGAACAACACGCCCCAATTGGCTCAATACGTACGTGAAGCTTCAGGTAATCCAGAGGCTAACTCAGAGGATGCCGTCAGGTACTTCGTTAATGAACTGGCGGATTTCGTAAGGGCGGAAGGCAAAATCGCCCGGGTCTGGAACGATGGAGCCGTGCAAAAAAATCAAATCATCGCCTTGGACAAACACGTGCAAATCGAATGCTGGAGTATCTGGGGCAGCCTGAAAAACCATATGACCGTGCAGGAGTTGGTGAATGCCGGCTATACCGTGACCAACGCCCACGGTGACTTCTACTTCATTATCAACAAGACCTGGGACAATCTCTTCCACGCCAAACATTCACCTCATGGCATCTATGATGTCTGGCGAGCCAACCGTTTCATGGACAAGGCAGGAGCTGCTTTCACCGAAATTCCTGCGCAAAGTCCGGCGATGGCGGGGGCCGGCATTCAATTGTGGATCGAGCAGCCGACGTTCAGTTCGCCCGAGGAAATGTGGACTCAGCTGAAATCGTGGTTACTGCCATTGGGGCAGCGCACCTGGGACTCGCCGAACGCCCCGATCGACCATCAGTCACTGTCGTGTATCGCCCGCGCCGTAGCCCATCCACCACCAGTGCCATGGTGATAGCGGAGCCCTTGAATCCAAGGGTTACTGAGCGATGTCCGATAAACACAAATCGTCACCGCCAGGTATCTCGTCACAAATCCATCATCCCATCGTCACAATGACGACATGACCTCAGCCGACACTGAGGTCATGACGAGAACTCTGCATATCACCCTGATCACCGAAACCTTCCCACCGGAAATCAACGGCGTAGCCAATACCCTTGGCCGCTTGTTCGATGGTTTGCGCGCGCGCGGGCATCAGGTCGAGTTGGTGCGGCCACGCCAGGGCGGCGACCCGCTTATGGGCAACAATGATGAGTTGCTGTTGTGTCGAGGCTGGCCGCTGCCGGGTTATCCCGGCCTGCAATGGGGTCAGTCGTCGATGCACAAGTTGCTGCGGCGCTGGAAACGGCATCGCCCGGACGTGTTGTACATCGCCACCGAAGGACCGCTGGGGTTATCGGCGTTGCGCGCGGCACGGCGCTTGGGGATTTCGGTGGTCAGCGGCTTTCATACCAATTTTCAGCAGTACTCCAGCCAGTACGGCCTCGGGCTGCTGACGCGCTTGCTGACTCACTACCTGCGCTGGTTTCACAATCGCTCGACCCTGACCCTGGTGCCCAGCGCCAGCCAGCGACTGGAACTGGAACGCCGCAGTTTCGAGCGCCTGGCGCTGCTCTCTCGAGGCGTCGACAGTCAGTTGTTTCATCCGGCCAAACGGCTGAAACCGCTGCGCGAGCAATGGGGACTGGCCGAGGATGATATTGCCTTCATCCACGTAGGACGCCTGGCCCAGGAGAAGAATCTTGGCTTGCTCAGGCGCAGTTTCGACACGCTGAAAATGACTTATCCACAGCGAAAAATGAAATTGATTGTGGTCGGTGACGGCCCGCAACGATCGATGCTGGAGAAGGAATTGCCCGAAGCGATTTTCTGCGGCTCACAACGCGGCGAAGCCTTGGCCAGTCACTATGCGTCGGGGGATGTATTTCTGTTTCCGAGCCTGACCGAAACCTTCGGCAATGTGGTGCTTGAGGCATTGGCCTCGGGGCTGGGGGTGGTGGCATACGATCAGGCGGCGGCAGCCCAGCACATTCGCCATGGCTACAACGGCGTACTGGCCATGCCCGGGGATGAAGAAGCGTTCTGCGATGCGGCACGTTGGCTGCTGGAGGAGCGCGAAACCTTGCGCTGCGTGCGCCTTAATGCGCGCCAGCATGCGAGTCGGCAGGGGTGGGCGGCGATTATCGAGCAGTTCGAGGGGCAGTTGCGCGGGGCTTGTGTTGGGGAGCAGGTGGTTCCTAATGCACAGACATTACCCTGAATCTTTGCTGACCTTGAGGCTATCATCGCGGGCAAGCCCGCTCCCACAGGATTTGTGTGTGACGCAGAACTCTGTGGGAGCGGGCTTGCCCGCGATGGGGCCCTTCCAGTCGCTACTTAAACCAGCGTCATCAAAGCCTCACGGCTGAACGGCAGGATGTCTTCCTCACGACCGTCCCGCACTTTCTGCGCCCAGTCCGGGTCCACCAGCAATGCACGGCCCACTGCCACCAGATCGAACTCATCGTTGTTCAAACGCTCCAGCAGTTTTTCCAGGCTGGCCGGTTGCGCGATCTTGTCGGTGTTGACCATGAATTGCAGGAATTCGCCGTCCAGGCCGACGCTGCCGACGGTGATGGTTGGCTTGCCGGTGAGCTTGCGGGTCCAGCCGGCCAGGTTCAGCTCGGAACCGTCGAACTCAGGCTCCCAGAAACGCCGCGTCGAGCAGTGGAAAATGTCCACGCCGGCGTCGGACAATGGCTTGAGGAATTCGCCCAAGGCTTCCGGGGTTTGTACCAGGCGCGCGGTGTAGTCCTGCTGCTTCCACTGGGAGAAACGGAAGATGATCGGGAAACCCTCACCGACCGCTGCACGCACCGCCTGAATCAGTTCGATGGCGAAGCGCGAACGATTGGCCAGGCTGCCACCGTATTCGTCGGTGCGCTGATTGCTGCCTTCCCAGAAAAACTGGTCCACCAGATAACCGTGGGCACCGTGGATTTCCACGCCGTCCATGCCGATGCTCTGTGCATCTTTGGCGGCTTGGGCGAACGCGGCAATCACGTCCTGGATATCCTGTTGGGTCATGCCGTGAACCACGACCTGACCGTCCTTCAATTTTTCCGACGGACCGTAACCCGGCACGCTGGCGTCCGGCTCGGTGCCGATGCGGCGCACGCTGCCCACATGCCACAGTTGCGGAACGATCTTGCCGCCTTCGGCATGTACCGCATCGACGACTTTCTTCCAGCCGGCCAATGCCGCTTCACCATAGAAGTGCGGCACGTTCGGATAGCCGTTGGAGGCCTTGTGACCGACGGTGGTGCCTTCGGTGATGATCAGCCCAACCCCGGCAGCGGCGCGACGACGGTAGTACTCGATCACTTTGGAATTGGGCACGCCGCCAGGCGAAAACGAGCGAGTCATCGGCGCCATGACAACGCGGGTCGGCAACTCGAGAGCACCTAGGTGAAAAGGCTTGAACAGGGCTTTGACAGGCATGGGACGCTCCACGGGATATAGACTTTATGACGGCGATAATATGGAGAGTCGCAAGGCTTGAACAGGACTATTGATTTAAGTGATTAAGGATTAGAAACGAAAAGATCGCAGCCTTCGGCAGCGCCTACAGGGGAATGCGTACACCCGTAGGAGTTGCCGAAGGCTGCGATCTTTTGATCTTTCTTTTTAGCTCAGCGCTTTTTCGATCGCCTGGATGACAGCATGATCATCCGGCGCCGTTCGAGGCGAGAACCGCGCCAGCACGCGACCGTCCTTGCCCAGCAGGAATTTCTCGAAGTTCCAGGTGATGTCGCCCGGGAATTCCGCGCCCTCGCCCGCGAGCAGACGATACAACTGATGACGCTCATGACCGTTGACTTCCAGCTTGCTGGACAACGGAAAGGTCACGCCATAGTTGAGGCTGCAGAACGCCTGGATCTCCTGCTCGGTGCCCGGTTCCTGTCCGGCAAACTGGTTGCATGGCAAGCCCAGCACACTGAAACCCTTGTCCTTGTATTGCTGGTAGAGGTTTTCCAGCGCCGCGTACTGTGGGGTCAAACCACATTTGGAGGCGACGTTGACCACCAGCACGACACGCCCCTTGAAGGGCGCCAGAGGTAGCTCCTGACCATCCAGGGCTGTCAGTTTAAGGTCGTGAAAAGCACTCATGACGAACTCCAAATTCCCGTGTTCTTCTCGAAACAGCCACTTGGCGGTGCCATCAAGGACAGCCGCGGACTAAAAAGGCGCCCTCAGGCGCCTCTCCAGCTCTCTGAGCTTAGCGCAGAAAATCAGTGGTGATGGCCACCTTCGCCATGGACGTGACCATGAGCGATTTCTTCCTGGCTGGCGTCACGGATGTCGATGATCTTGACCTGGAAATTCAGGCGCTGACCGGCCAACGGGTGGTTGCCGTCGACAGTGACATCGTCGCCGTCCAGATCGCGAATGGTGACGATCTGCATCTGGCCGTCCGGAGCAGAAGCGTGGAACTGCATGCCCACTTCCAGCTCGTCAACGCCTTCGAACATGCTGCGGCTCAAAGTGCTGACCAGTTCGGCAGCGTATTCGCCGTAGGCATCTTCAGGTTCTACAGCGACAGTCAGTTCGTCACCGACTGCTTTGCCTTCCAGTGCCTTTTCCAGGCCCGGGATAATATTACCTGCGCCTTGCAGGTAGACCAGCGGCGCGCCGCCGGCGGAGCTGTCGATGACCTCACCAGCGTCGTTGGTCAGGGTATAGTCGATGGAGACAGCCTTATTGGCGGCGATCAGCATGGGGCGAGACCTTTTGCATAAGAAAGATGAATGTCCAAGTTTAGCGAAGCAATCGCCCGAAAGCGAACACAACCCGGACAGACGGGGTGCGACGAAAGCCTCGACCGTCACAGGCTTTCATCAGGATGAGGATGGCCACTGGGTGGCCGAGCTTTCCTGCGGTCATACACAGCACTTGCGGCACCAGCCTCCGTGGCAATCCCGGGCCTGGGTGCTGGACCCTTCGCTGCGTAATGAAAAAATAGGCCATCCCTTTGATTGTGGTTGGTGCGCACAAGGCTCGGTTAGCGATAACCTTGGCGACTGAATTTCGGTAGATCGTCAGATATAGATGATCACCTGGCGGCCACGGCTGCCCACATGCACTTCCAGAGAATCCGCATGCAAACTTTTTTTATCGCGCCCACCGATTTTGGTGTGGGTCTGACCTCCATCAGCCTCGGGCTGGTACGTACACTTGAGCGGGCCGGTCTCAAAGTCGGCTTTTTCAAACCGATTGCCCAGCCTCACCCGGGCGACACGGGCCCTGAACGCTCTACCGAACTGGTGGCCCGCACCCACGGTTTGAAACCACCTCAGCCACTGGGCCTGGCCCACGTCGAGCGGATGCTCGGCGACGGTCAGCTGGACGAACTGCTCGAAGAAATCATCACCCTTTATCAGCAAGCCGCTGTCGGCAAGGACGTGCTGATCGTCGAAGGCATGGTCCCGACCCGCAGCGCCAGTTACGCGGCGCGGGTCAACCTGCATTTGGCCAAGAGCCTCGACGCCGACGTGATTCTGGTATCGGCACCGGAAAACGAAGTGCTGACTGAATTGTCCGGCCGGGTGGAGTTGCAGGCGCAATTGTTCGGCGGGCCGAAAGACCCGAAAGTCCTTGGCGTAATCCTCAACAAGGTCAAGACCGACGAAAGCATGGAGGCCTTCGCCTCGCGCTTGAAGGAACACTCGCCGTTACTGCGCAGTGGCGATTTTCGCCTGCTCGGCTGCATCCCGTTCCAGCCCGAACTGAATGCGCCGCGCACCCGCGATGTGGCCGATCTGATGGGCGCTCAGGTGCTCAACGCCGGCGACTATGAAACCCGGCGCATGACCAACATCATCATCTGCGCCCGCACCGTGCGCAACACTGTGGAGCTGCTCAAACCCGGTGTGCTGGTGGTAACCCCCGGCGATCGCGACGACATCATCCTCGCCGTCAGCCTCGCGGCGATGAACGGCGTGCCTCTGGCCGGCCTGTTGCTGACCAGCGACACCCTGCCCGACCCGCGCATCATGGATCTGTGCCGTGGCGCCTTGCAGGCCGGCCTGCCGGTGTTGTCGGTCAGCACCGGTTCCTACGACACCGCCAACCAGTTAAACGGTTTGAACAAGGAAATCCCAATCGACGACCGCGAACGTGCGGAGATCATCACCGATTTCGTCGCCAGCCACCTCGACGCCAACTGGCTGCACCAGCGCTGCGGTACACCACGGGAAATGCGTCTGTCGCCAGCGGTGTTCCGCTACCAACTGATCCAGCGCGCCCAAGCCGCCAACAAGCGCATCGTGTTGCCCGAAGGCAGCGAGCCGTTGACCGTGCAGGCCGCGGCGATCTGTCAGGCGCGCGGCATTGCCCGTTGCGTGTTGCTGGCCAAACCGGCGGACGTTGAAGCGGTCGCCCGCGCCCAAGGCATCGAGTTGCCACCGGGGCTGGAAATCCTCGACCCGGACTTGATTCGCGAGCGCTACGTCGAGCCGATGGTTGCACTGCGCAAGACTAAAAGCCTCAACGCGCCGATGGCCGAGCAGCAACTGGAAGACACCGTGGTGATTGGCACCATGATGCTGGCGCTGGATGAAGTCGACGGGCTGGTGTCAGGGGTCATTCACTCCACCGCCAACACCATCCGTCCGGCCCTGCAACTGATCAAGACCGCGCCGGGCTGCACGTTGGTGTCTTCGGTGTTCTTCATGCTGTTTCCGGAAGAAGTGCTGGTTTACGGCGACTGCGTGATGAACCCGCACCCGAGTGCCAGCGAACTGGCCGAGATCGCCTTGCAAAGCGCCGATTCGGCAGCGGCGTTCGGCATCATTCCGCGCGTAGCGATGATCAGCTACTCCAGCGGTGAATCGGCCAGCGGTGAAGAAGTCGAAAAGGTTCGCGAGGCCACATTGCTCGCCCACGAACAGCAAAACTCGCTGTTGATCGACGGCCCGTTGCAGTACGACGCCGCCGCCAACGAAACCGTGGCCCGACAACTGGCGCCGAACAGTCAGGTGGCCGGTCGTGCCACGGTGTTCGTGTTCCCCGACCTGAACACCGGCAACACCACCCACAAAGCCGTGCAGCGCAGCGCCGACTGCGTCAGCCTCGGCCCGATGCTGCAAGGCCTGCGCAAACCGGTGAACGACCTGCCGCGCGGCGCGCAGGTTGACGACATCGTCTACACCATCGCGTTGACCGCGATCCAAGCTGCCAACCGACCTATGGATCTTTAAATGCTGGATTTTCTACCTGCCCCCCTGCGCGGCGTGATCGCCTCGCTGTTGTTGGCGCTGAACACGATTGTCTGCTGCACGCCGCTGTTCGTGGTGGCGATCTTTAAACTGCTTCTGCCCTTCCCCGCCGCCCAGCGTTTCACCGACTGGCTGATGGGCCATATCCACGAAACCTGGATCAGCAACAACAAAGCCTGGATGGATCTGCTCGGGCACACGCGCTGGCAGCTCAGCGGTCTGGAAGGCCTGGACTATCAGCACTCGTATCTGATCACCAGCAACCACCAGAGCTGGGTCGACATCATGGTGTTGCAGTACGTGCTCAACCGTCGCATCCGCCCGCTGAAGTTCTTCCTCAAACAGCAACTGATCTGGGTGCCGGTGATTGGCCTGGCGTGGTGGGCGCTGGGTTTTCCATTCATGAAGCGTTACTCCAAGGCCTATCTGGAAAAGCATCCAGAGAAGAAAGGCAAAGACCTGGAAACCACCCGCAAGACCTGCGACAAATTCCGCAATAACCCGGTGGGGATTTTCAACTTCGTCGAAGGCACGCGCTTCACCGAGGGCAAACACGTACAGCAGAGTTCACCGTTCCGCTACCTGCTCAAGCCGAAAGCGGGCGGTATTGCCTTCGTGCTGGATGCCATGGGCGACCAGCTGGAAGCCATCGTCAACGTGACCATCCACTATCCGGCCGGGCGTCCGGGCTATTGGGATTTGCTCTGCGGGAACGTGAAGGACGTGGTGGTGCACTTTCAGGAGCTGAAGATTCCACCGCAGTTCGTCGGCAAGAACTACGACCAGGACGGTGTGTATCGGCTCGAATTTCAGGGTTGGATCAATCAGCTGTGGAATGACAAGGATGCGCTGCTGGGGCAGATGCACCGCGAGTACACCGCCAAGGTTTGAGGTGCCTGTACCGGCGCCATCGCGGGCAAGCCCGCACCCACAGTGGTTCTCTGTGAAACGCAAACTCTGTATTCACTAGAGATCCCTGTGGGAGCGGGCTTGCCCGCGATGGCGATCTCAAGGACACAAAAAAACCCGCAGACGATCACTCATCTGCGGGTTTTTTATTTGCAGCTAATGCTTAGATCGCGCCACGTTTACGCAGCAGATCCAGCACTTGCTTGACGCTTTCTTCCACTGACAGCGACTGGGTGTCGATCACCAGATCGGCATTCAGCGGCACGTCGTACGGGAAGGATTCGCCCGGGATGTTGTCGCCAGCCGCCGCGTACAGACCTTGCGGATCACGCTCGGCACAGACCGTCGGAGAGGCCTGGACGTAGACCGTCAGCAGACGCTCCTTGCCGATCAGTTCCCTGGCCTGCTCACGACCTTCAGCACTCGGCGCAACGAAGGCTGCCAATGTCAGCAAACCGGCTTCGTTGAACTGACGCGCAACGTGCGCCGCACGACGCCAGTTTTCGGTACGCCCGGCGCGATCCTGTGGCAGACCTTTATTCAGGTCGTGACGCAGGTTCTGGCCATCCAGTACGAACACCGCACGGCCCAGGTCGAACAGCTTGCGTTCAACCGCATACGCCAGGGTGCTTTTGCCAGCGCCCGACAGGCCGCTGAACAACACCGTAGCCGGTTGCTGACCAAAGCGCTGGGCGCGTTCTTCGGTAGCCACGTGAGCCAGTTTGCCGTGATGGGTGCTGGTGCCATGGCTCAACGGCTGGGCGATGATCATGCCGGCCGCGACCGTGCCGTTGGTCAGTCGATCGATGACGATAAACGAACCGGTGGTGCGGTTGCTGTCGTAACCGTCCAGCGCGATGGCCGCGTCGAGGCTGATCTTGACCCGACCGATCTCGTTCAGCTGCAGCGAGCTCGCCGGCCCTTCGGCCAAGGTGTTCACGTCCACGCGATTGACGATGCTGGTGATCGAACCCGGCACGTAAGTCGTGGCGCGCTTGATGTCGTATTTCTTGCCCGGCAGCATCGGCTCTTCGGCCATCCACACCAGCATGGCGTCGAAGGCGTCAGTCACCTGCGGCTGGTTGTCGGCATGCACCAGCAAGTCACCGCGGGAGATGTCGATTTCGTCTTCCATGGTCAGCGTCACCGCTTGACCAGGACCCGCATGCTCCAGCTCACCTTCGAAGGTGACAATGGATTTCACGCGGCTGCTCTTGCCCGACGGCAACACAACGACTTCGTCGCCCTTGTGCACGACGCCACTGGCCAGGGTGCCAGCGAAACCACGGAAGTTCAGGTTCGGACGGTTGACGTACTGCACCGGGAAACGCAAATCGGTGTAGTTGCGGTCGCTGGCGATTTCGACGGTTTCGAGGATTTCCATCAGCGACTGGCCGGTGTACCACGGCGAGCGCTCGGACTTGTTCACTACGTTGTCGCCCTTGAGAGCGGACATCGGCACGAACGCCATGGTGGTCGGCTTGAACGCGATACCTTCGGCGAACTTCAGGTAATCGGCCTTGATCGACTCGAAGACGCTTTCGTCGAAGCCGTTGAGGTCCATCTTGTTGATGGCGACAACGATGTGCTTGATGCCCAGCAACGAGGCGATGAAGCTGTGACGACGGGTCTGGGTCTGCACGCCGTAACGGGCGTCTACCAGGATGATCGCCAGGTCACAGGTGGATGCACCGGTGGCCATGTTGCGTGTGTACTGCTCATGGCCGGGGGTGTCGGCGATGATGAATTTGCGCTTGGCGGTGGAGAAATAGCGGTAGGCGACATCAATGGTGATGCCCTGCTCACGCTCGGCCTGCAAGCCATCGACCAGCAACGCCAGGTCGATGTCTTCACCGGTGGTGCCGACTTTTTTCGAGTCGCGGGTAATGGCTTCCAGATGATCTTCGTAGATCATCTTGGAGTCGTGCAGCAGGCGCCCGATCAGGGTGCTCTTGCCGTCGTCGACGTTGCCACAGGTAAGAAAGCGCAGCATTTCCTTGCGTTCGTGCTGGCCCAGATAGGCGAGGATGTCCTCGCTGATCAAATCAGATGCGTGCGACATGACAACCCCTTAGAAATAACCCTGACGTTTCTTTTCTTCCATCGAACCTGCGCCATCGTGATCGATGACTCGGCCCTGGCGTTCGGAAGTTCGCGTCAGGAGCATTTCCTGAATGATGTCGGTCAGGCTGGTGGCCTCGGACTCGACCGCACCGGTCAACGGGTAGTCGCCCAGCGTACGGAAACGGACCTTCTTCTTGACGATGCGCGCCTTGTCTTCGTCGCTCAAGTGATTGAGCAGACGCTCGTCGTCGATCATGATCCAGGTGCCGTTCATCTCGATGACGTCGCGTTCGGCTGCGAAATACAGCGGCACGATCGGGATGCCTTCGAGGTAGATGTACTGCCAGATGTCCAGCTCGGTCCAGTTCGACAACGGGAATACGCGGATCGATTCGCCCTTGTTGACCTTGCCGTTGTAGACGTTCCACAACTCGGGACGCTGGTTTTTCGGATCCCAACGGTGCTTGGTATCACGGAAGGAATACACGCGCTCTTTGGCCCGGGATTTCTCTTCGTCGCGACGAGCGCCACCGAATGCCGCATCGAAACCGTACTTGTCGAGGGCCTGTTTAAGGCCTTCGGTCTTCATGATGTCGGTGTGCTTGGCACTGCCGTGGGTGAGCGGGTTGATACCCTGCGCAACACCCTCGGGATTCACGTGCACCAGCAGGTCCAGGCCGAGCTCTTCGACCATGCGGTCGCGGAACGCGTACATTTCCTTGAACTTCCACTGGGTGTCGACGTGCATCACCGGAAACGGAAGTTTGCCCGGGAAGAATGCCTTGCGTGCCAGGTGCAGCATCACGGCGGAGTCTTTACCGACGGAGTACAGCATCACCGGGTTATCGAACTCGGCGGCGACCTCGCGGATGATGTGGATGCTTTCGGCCTCCAGCTGTTTCAGATGCGTCAGTTTGTCGACCATGGCTACTCACGAAAACGATCTTATGGACGGCCTGCGGGCCGTGTTCGAGCGGGGAATCCTAGCACAGCGCCCCCTTCTAATCAGGACGCTGGCTAGATCGAAAGGGTATATGAATATACCCCCTCGTTTGGGCACTCCAGATTGGAAACCCACCCCTTGTAGGAGCTGCCGAAGGCTGCGATCTTTTGATCTTGATCTTTAAAATCAAAAGATCGCAGCCTTCGGCAGCTCCTACAGAGGTGACCGCATTGCAGTCCGAAATCAAATAGGGTTCGGGCAATCGATGAAGATGTGCTCGAGGGCGAAACGTCGCGCCAGGTAATCGCCCAAAGCCTGCACACCGTAACGCTCGGTGGCGTGGTGACCGGCGGCGATGAAGCTGATGTCGTTTTCCCGGGCGCTGTGGAACGTCTGCTCGGAGGCTTCGCCGCTGAGGTACAGATCGACGCCGGCCAACACCGCCTGATCAATGTAACCCTGGCCGCCACCGGTGCACCAGCCGACCCGACGAATCATCTCGCTGCCTTCGATCAGCAATGGCTCGCGCCCCATGACTTCCTGCACGCGACGGGCGAAATCGCGAGGGGTCATCGGTTCGCTCAACGAGCCGACCAGGCCAACGACTTTCAGATTGTCCGGATCCAGCGGGCCTTCGACGGTGATGTCCAGTTGCCGGGCAAGCTGCACGTTGTTCCCGACTTCCGGGTGCAGATCCAGCGGCAAGTGATAAGACAGCAGGCTGATATCGTGCTTGAGCAGGGTTTTCAACCGGCGCTGCTTCATGCCGGTGATGCACGGGTTCTCGCCTTTCCAGAAATAGCCGTGATGCACCAGCACCAGATCGGCCTGGGCCTCTACCGCGGCGTCCAGCAACGCCTGGCTGGCGGTGACGCCGCTGACGATGCGCATCACTTGTGGCCGGCCTTCGACCTGCAAACCATTGGGGCAGTAATCGGCGATCTTCGCACTTGCCAGGTAGCGGTCGGCTTCTTCGACCAGGGTGCTCAGGGCGACGGCCATAAAAGACTCCTAAATATCCCGTTCAGAGGCGCGCTCGGCCTCGTATAATGCGCGACATTATGGGCGGTCTCACACCGCCTGCAACCTCTGTAGGACGTGCTTAATGCTCAAGGCGCTGCGTTTTTCCGGCTGGCCGCTGTTGGCCGGCGTGCTTATCGCTCTATTGATTATGCAGCGTTACCCGCAATGGGTGGGGCTACCGAGCCTGGACGTGAATCTGCAGCAAGCCCCGCAAACCCTCGGTTTGCAGCAGGGTCCGGTGTCCTATGCCGACGCGGTGACCACGGCCGCGCCGTCGGTGGTCAACCTGTACACCACCAAAGTGGTCAACAAGCCCAGCCATCCGTTGTTCGAAGATCCGCAGTTCCGCCGCTTCTTCGGCGACAACTCGCCCAAGCAGAAGCGTATGGAGTCGAGCCTCGGTTCGGGCGTGATCATGAGCCCGGAAGGTTACCTGCTGACCAACAACCACGTGACCAGCGGTGCCGACCAGATCGTGGTGGCGCTCAAGGATGGTCGTGAAACCCTGGCCCGAGTCATCGGCAGCGACCCGGAAACCGACCTCGCGGTGTTGAAGATCGACCTGAAAAACCTGCCGTCGATCACCGTCGGCCGTTCCGACAATATCCGTATCGGCGACGTGGCCCTGGCCATCGGCAACCCGTTCGGCGTCGGCCAGACCGTGACCATGGGCATCATCAGCGCCACCGGGCGCAATCAGCTCGGGCTGAACAACTACGAGGACTTCATCCAGACCGACGCCGCGATCAACCCCGGCAACTCCGGCGGTGCGCTGGTGGACGCCAACGGCAACCTGACCGGCATCAACACGGCGATCTTCTCCAAATCCGGCGGTTCTCAGGGCATCGGCTTCGCGATCCCGGTCAAACTGGCGATGGAAGTGATGAAGTCGATCATCGAACACGGCCAGGTGATTCGCGGCTGGCTCGGCATTGAAGTGCAACCGTTGAGTCAGGAACTGGCGGAATCGTTTGGTCTGTCCGGACGCCCGGGGATTGTAGTTGCGGGGATTTTCCGTGACGGCCCGGCACAGAAGGCCGGCCTGCAACTGGGCGACGTGATCCTCAGCATCGACGGTGAACCGGCCGGTGACGGTCGCCGTTCGATGAACCAGGTGGCGCGAATCAAGCCGACCGACAAGGTCACCATTCAGGTGATGCGCAACGGTAAAGAGCTCAAGCTCACGGCAGAAATCGGTCTGCGTCCGCCACCCGCGCCGATCAAGGAAAAGGAAGGAGAGTAAGCCGGTAACGGAGCTGCGCCCTCAGCAGCTCCACAACTCCGAAGCCGTAACAGCAGACATTCTCATTAGGCATGTTATATTGTTTCAATATTATTATTGGAACAACATAACATGTCGTCTCGAACAATGGCTTCCCTCGCAGGCCTGGCCCTCGGTTTGCTGGGGGATCCGGTCTTCGCCGAAGAGTCGCAAACCGTTGAACTGGACGCTATCAGCGTCACCTCCGACTACGAATCCCCCACCGGCCCGGTCAAGGGTTACCGCGCCACGCGCTCTGCCAGCGCAACCAAGACCGACACGGCCATTCGCGATATCCCGCAATCGATCAGTGTGATTCCCGTCAGTGTGCTCAAGGACCTGGGCAGCACCAGCGTCGAACGCGCCCTGGAATTTGCCGGTGGCGTATCGAAGCAGAACAACTTCGGCGGCCTGACGCTTTACGAATACAGCGTGCGCGGCTTCACCACGTCGGAGTTCTACAAGGACGGCTTCAGCGCCAACCGCGGCTATCCGAGCACGCCGGACGTGGCCAACATCGAACGCATCGAAGTGCTCAAAGGACCGGCCGCCAGCCTCTATGGTCGTGGCGATCCGGGCGGTACGGTGAACATCGTCACCAAAAAACCCCAGCCCGAAGCCTTCACCACACTGCAAACCAGCACCGGCAGCTGGGATCGCTATCGCACCGCCGTGGACGTCAACACCCCGCTGGATGATGAGGGCAACGTTCTGTCCCGGGTGAACCTGGCGGTCGAGGACAACCACAGCTTTCGCGATCACGTAGACAGTCAGCGTGTGTTTGTTGCGCCCTCGTTCAGCTGGCAACTTAACCCGGACACCAGCCTGTTGGTGGAGAGCGAATTCGTTCGCCACAGCTCGACATTCGATCGCGGTATCGTCGCGCCGAACAATAAATGGAGCGGCGTCTCCCGTTCGACCTTCCTTGGCGAACCCAACGACGGCAACATCGACAACCACAACAATCTGCTGCAAGCCGCCCTCGAACATCAGCTTAACGACCGCTGGAAACTGCGCCTCGCCAGCCATTACAAGGAAGGCAAACTCTGGGGCTTCGCCTCCGAAAACCGTCCCTTGAACGCCGATGGCCACACCGTCAACCGTCGCTATCGCGAGCGCGATACCAACTGGCATGACAGCATCACTCAACTCGAACTGCGCGGTTTGTTCGACATCGGTAGCTGGCAACACGAGCTGCTGATCGGCAGCGAATACGAGAATTTCCGCAAGAACGAACGGGTCACGACCATTGCCGGCGGCCCTTACGCCATCGATATCTATCGACCGATCTACGGCCAGCCGAAACCCAATGGCGCACGCTCCGGGACCGACTTCTTCGAGCATGTCGAAAGCCAGGCACTGAACCTTCAGGACCAGATCGTTTTCACCGACAAACTGCGCGGCATGATCGGTGCGCGCTTCGAACATTTCGAACAAAGCATCGACGATCACAGCCGCAACGCGACCAGCCGCCAGCGCCACGATGCCCTGACCCAGCGAGCCGGGCTGCTCTACCAACTGACGCCCGAAGTGGGGTTATTCGCCAACGCCTCCACCTCGTTCAAACCGAACAACGGGCTGGACGCCGCCGGCAAATCCTTCGACCCGGAAGAAGGCACCGGTTATGAAGTCGGGATCAAGAGCGAGCTGTTCGACGACCGCTTGAGCACCACCCTCGCCGCCTTCCATATCGAAAAGGAAAACGTCCTGGCGCTCGATCCGAGCACCGATTCCAGCCGCGCCATGGGCAAGGCCCGCAGCCAGGGTGTCGACCTGCAAGCCACCGGGCAAGTGACCGATGCCGTGCGAGTGATCGGTGCTTTCGCTTACATCGACGCCGAAGTCACCCAAGGCGACAAAGTGATCCCCACTGGCAGCCGAATTCTCGGCGTGGCCAAACGCAGCGGCAGTCTGTTGGGCGTTTATGAATTTCAGGATGGCCATTTGCGCGGTTCGGACCTTGGCGCAGCGTTCACCTACGTCGGCGATCGCTCGGGTGAAGCCGGCAGCGATTTCGAACTGCCGGCCTACCACACCGTCGACCTGCTGGCCCATTACAAGGCCAGTGAAAACGTCACCGTGGGCCTGAACCTGAACAACCTTTTCGACGAGAAATACTTCGAGCGGTCCTACAGCAACTACTGGGTCAACCCCGGCGAGCCACGCAATTTCACCGTCAGCCTGACACTCAACCTGTAAAAGGACGTCCACCATGCAACACCTAAAATCCTTGGCGCTACTCAGTCTGCTGTGTGCCAGCCAAGTCTCGGCCCACGGTCTCTGGACCGAACAACGTCGCGGCAACATCGAAGTCATCTACGGCCACGGCGCCGAAGACAACGCCTTCAAGGCGCAGAAAATCAGCGGCGCTTGGGCCTATGACGTAGCCGGAAAAATGATCCCGGTGAACGTGCAACGGCTGGCCGACCACGCCCGTCTGCAGCCGTTGAAATCACCGGCGGTGATGGCCGTGGCGCTGAACAATGGCATGTGGTCGCAGACGGCGGATAAGAAATGGATCAACGAAGGACGCAGCAAAGTACCGGGGGCCATTGAATCGACCCAGACCTTCAAATACAGCCTGGCGATATACCAGCCGGGGGCGAAGTTGCCGAAGCTCGATCAGATGAAATTGCTGATTCTGCCGGAGGTTGATCCGCTGACGGTCGGGCCGGGTAAATCGTTGCCGGTTCGAGTGCTATTGGACGGTAAGCCGGCGGCGGGCGTGAAGCTGGTGGGCGACTATCGTAGCGCGCCGAATACCTTGAGCACCGAGACCGACGCAGAAGGTCGGGCGCAAGTATTGGTGCGTAATGAAGGGTTGAATGTGATTGCGGCGCAGATGGAGATTCCGCTGAAGGACAACCCGGATGTGGCGACACGCGGGCTGTTCACGTCGCTGACCTTCCTTGGCGAACCGCATCACGAGTAACTCACCCAACCTTGTGGGAGCGTGGCTTGCCCGCGATGGGGACGCCGCGGTGCAATAGGTAGACCGCGTCATCGTTTATCGCGGGCAAGCCACGCTCCCACAGGATCGGGGAAGCCTTACAGGTCGCCGAGGCCGTCGATCAGCGCCTGATTCTGCTCCGGCGCGCCGATGGAAATACGCAGGAACTGGGCAATCCGCTCTTGCTTGAAGTGCCGAACAATCACGCCCTGTTCGCGCAACTTCGCCGCCAGCCCTGCCGCATCGTGCTTCGGGTGACGGGCGAAAATGAAGTTTGCTGCCGACGGCAACACCTCAAACCCCTTCGCTTCCAACTGCGCGACCACCTTCTCGCGACTCTCGATGACCAACCGGCAGGTCTTGTCGAAATACTCGCGATCCTCGAATGCCGCCGCAGCCCCGACAATCGCCAGACGATCCAGCGGGTAGGAGTTGAAGCTGTTCTTGATCCGCTCCAGCGCCTCGATCAGGTCCGGATGCCCCACCGCCAGGCCCACCCGCAGGCCCGCCAGCGAACGGGACTTGGACAGGGTCTGAGTCACCAACAGGTTCGAATAACGGTCCACCAGCGTGATCGCCGTTTCACCGCCGAAATCAATGTAAGCCTCATCCACCACGACCACCGAATCCGGGCTGGCCTTGAGGATTTGCTCAACCGCGTCCAGCGCCAACAGGCAACCGGTCGGCGCGTTCGGGTTAGGGAAAATGATCCCGCCGTTCGGCTTGGCGTAGTCTGCCGGGTTGATCTGGAATTGCTCATCCAGTGGCACCGCGTCGAATGCAATGCCGTACAACCCGCAGTAAACCGGGTAGAAGCTGTAGCTGATATCCGGGAACAACACCGGCTGATCGTGTTGCAGCAAACCGTGGAAAATGTGTGCCAGGACTTCATCGGAACCGTTGCCGAGGAAAACCTGATTGCCCTGCACGCCGTAGTACTTGGCAACAGCCTGCTTGAGCAGGTCGCTGTTCGGGTCAGGGTACAGACGCAGGTTGTCGTTCAGTTCGGTCTGCATCGCGGCCAACGCTTTGGGCGATGGGCCGTACGGGTTTTCGTTGGTATTGAGCTTCACCAGTTTCGCCAGCTTTGGCTGCTCGCCCGGAACGTAAGGCACCAGGCTCTTGACGAAGGGACTCCAGAATTTACTCATGTTCAGTTGCCCTGCCCTTGAAAAAAGTCTTCGTCAACGATGCGGTATTCGGCGCTGCGGGCGTGAGCGGTCAGCGACTCGCCACGGGCCAGCACGGAAGCGGTTTTGCCCAGTTCGGAGGCACCCTGCTCGGAGCAGAAGATGATCGACGAGCGTTTCTGGAAGTCGTAAACACCCAGTGGCGAAGAGAAGCGCGCGGTGCCGGACGTCGGCAGTACGTGGTTCGGGCCGGCGCAGTAGTCGCCCAAGGCTTCGGACGTGTGACGGCCCATGAAGATCGCACCAGCGTGGCGGATCTGCGGCAACCAGGCCTGTGGATCGGCAACCGACAACTCCAGGTGTTCTGGCGCGATACGGTTGGCGACTTCGATGGCTTGTTCCATGTCGCGAACCTTGATCAGTGCACCGCGACCATTGATCGAGGTTTCGATGATCTCGGCGCGTTCCATGGTCGGCAGCAGCTTGGCGATGCTCGCTGCGACCTTGTCGAGGAACTCGGCGTCCGGGCTGACCAGAATCGCCTGGGCGTCTTCGTCGTGCTCGGCCTGGGAGAACAGGTCCATGGCAATCCAGTCCGGATCGGTCTGGCCGTCACACACCACAAGGATCTCCGACGGGCCGGCGATCATGTCGATGCCGACCTGGCCGAACACGTGGCGCTTGGCGGTGGCGACGTAGATGTTGCCAGGGCCAACAACCTTGTCGACCTTCGGCACGCTTTCGGTGCCGTAAGCCAGCGCCGCAACTGCCTGGGCGCCGCCGATGGTGAACACCCGGTCAACCCCGGCGATGCAGGCCGCGGCCAGTACCAGCTCGTTGATTTCGCCGCGCGGCGTCGGCACGACCATGACCACTTCGGTCACGCCTGCAACCTTGGCCGGAATTGCGTTCATCAGCACCGAGGACGGGTACGACGCCTTGCCGCCCGGCACATACAGACCGGCGCGATCCAGCGGCGTGACCTTCTGGCCCAGCACCGTGCCGTCGGCTTCGGTGTAGCTCCAGGAATCCTGTTTCTGTTTTTCGTGATAGCTGCGCACGCGGGCTGCGGCTTTTTCCAGGGCTTCGCGCTGAGGCGCGGTAATCCGGGTCAATGCCAGTTCCAGGCGCTCGCGCGGCAGGATCAGGTCTGCCATGGAGGCGACTTGCAGGCCGTCGAACTTCTGGGTGAATTCCACCAGCGCCGCGTCGCCACGCTCGCGCACAGCCTTGATGATGTCCAGCACCCGCTGATTGACCGAGTCGTCAGACACACTTTCCCAGCTCAGCAGATGATCCAGATGATGTGCGAAATCCGGGTCAGCAGCGTTGAGTCGGCGAATTGCAGTCGGTGCGGTCATAGCGAGAGCCTCATAGGATTGGCAAAAACTCAGGCGCCCGAAGCTAACATTCGATCCGCTTGGGCACCTGAGAATTCTGGCTATGAGGCGGATAGACGGCGCGACTCAAGGTCGCGCAGGTAAATCAGCCGCGGTGTCGAGACTCCACTGCCTTGCGCAGGGTGTCGATCAACGCCTGGATACGGGCGTGTTGCATTTTCATCGAAGCTTTGTTGACGATCAGCCGGGAGCTGATGTCGGCAATGAAATCCTGGGGTTCCAGGCCATTGGCACGCAGGGTGTTACCGGTGTCGACCACGTCGATGATCTTGTCCGCCAGACCGATCAGCGGCGCCAGCTCCATCGAGCCGTAAAGCTTGATGATGTCGACCTGACGGCCCTGCTCGGCGTAGTAACGCTTGGCGACGTTGACGAATTTGGTTGCCACCCGCAGACGGCCCTTGGGCTCGACATCGCCGACACGGCCGGCAGTCATCAGCTTGCAGAGGGCAATTCGCAGATCCAGAGGCTCGTACAGACCCTGGCCGCCATATTCCATCAGCACATCTTTACCGGCGACGCCGAGGTCCGCGGCACCATGCTCGACGTAGGTCGGCACATCGGTGGCGCGCACGATCAGCAGGCGCACATCGGCCTGGGTCGTGGGGATGATCAGCTTGCGGCTCTTGTCCGGATTCTCGGTCGGCACGATGCCCGCTTCAGCCAGAAGCGGCAGGGTGTCGTCAAGGATGCGGCCCTTGGACAGTGCGATGGTCAACATGGGAAACGTCAGTCCTTATCAGGCTACTGATGCCCGGTCGCAAACGGCGCCGGACACACATCGAGGGCGTCTCTCTAATGAAAAGACTACCCTCGACTTTAAACGAAACCAACGGGCGCGTCCCTGCACCCATGCAGCAGAAACTAGCCCGGTACGCGGCGGATTTTCGCGCCGAGCATCTGCAGTTTCTCTTCGATGCACTCGTAACCACGGTCGATGTGGTAGATGCGGTCGATCAGGGTATCGCCTTCGGCGATCAGCGCCGAGATCACCAGGCTGGCCGAAGCACGCAGGTCGGTGGCCATTACTGGCGCGCCCTTGAGCTTTTCGATGCCGGTGACGATGGCGGTGTTGCCTTCGACCTGGATATGAGCGCCCATGCGGTGCAGTTCGTATACGTGCATGAAGCGGTTTTCGAAGATCGTCTCGATCACCGCACCAGTGCCTTCGGCAATGGCGTTGAGGGAGATGAACTGCGCCTGCATGTCGGTCGGGAACGCCGGGTATGGAGCGGTCCGCACGTTAACGGCTTTTGGCCGCTTGCCGTGCATGTTCAGCTCGATCCAGTCTTCGCCGCAGGTGATTTCAGCACCCGATTCGCGGAGTTTTTCCAGAACGGCTTCGAGGATGGTCGGATCAGTGTCCTTGACCTTCACGCGACCGCCGGTCACCGCTGCCGCCACCAGGTAGGTGCCGGTTTCGATACGGTCAGGCATCACCTTGTAAGTGGTCGGGTGCAGACGCTCGACGCCATCGATGGTGATGGTATCGGTGCCGGCGCCAGTGATCTTGGCGCCCATGGCGTTCAGGAAGTTCGCCAGGTCGATGACCTCAGGCTCGCGAGCGGCGTTCGCCAGCACGCTACGGCCCTTGGCCAGAGCGGCCGCCATCATGATGTTTTCGGTACCGGTCACGCTGACGGTGTCGAAGAAGAAGTGCGCACCGCGCAGGCCACCCTCAGGGGCCTTGGCCTTGATGTAGCCGCCTTCAACGTCGATGACCGCGCCCATGGCCTCGAGGCCACGGATGTGCAGGTCGACCGGACGCGAACCGATGGCGCAACCGCCAGGCAGTGCGACTTCGGCTTCGCCGAAACGGGCAACCATCGGACCCAGTACCAGGATCGAGGCACGCATGGTTTTCACCAGTTCGTACGGCGCGATCAGGGTCTTGATGGTGCGCGGGTCGATTTCGACGCTGAGCTTCTCGTCGATCACCGGCTCGATGCCCATGCGACCGAACAGCTCGATCATGGTGGTGATGTCGTGCAGGTGCGGCAGGTTGGCAACGGTAACCGGGCCATCGCACAGCAGGGTTGCAGCCAGGATCGGCAGGGCAGAGTTCTTTGCCCCGGAGATGCGGATTTCGCCATCAAGACGAACGCCACCGGTAATAATCAATTTATCCATAAGAATCTCGACGCCCTTGGGCTCAGGTGCGCTCGGCCCAGGCCGCGCTGCTGAAAAATTTCATAGTGACCGCATGGATGCTGCCATCGGTGATCCATGGGTTCAAATGGGCATAGATCTGCTGCTGACGCTTCACCGGGCTCAACGCCGCCAGTTCATCGCTAATCACGTTCAGCTGAAAGTTGCAGCCTTCGCCCTCAACTTCTACCAGCGTTCCGGGCAGCTTTCCTTCAAGGAAGCTCTTCACTTCTACGGCCTGCATGCTCAACCTCAATCGGCGCCCTGTGCGCGCGGGTCGGACATCATACAAAAAAGCCCCGCGCCTGCGAACCCCGCGAAGCAGGACTCTGACGGGGGGCTTCTTTATAGATGCGGTTCAGGGATGCGCCAACAGCTCGGTCAATTCGCTGACCTGAGCGATTTCACGCATATCTTCGGGTATCGCACGAATGCTCAGGGTCTTACCGGCCGCCTGAGCATCGCGCATGAAGCACAGCAGCAGCGACAAGCCGACGCTGCTGGACTTCTCCACCGAGGAGCAATCAACCACCAGCGCAGCTGCGTTACTGGACTTGATCAGCGCCTGCCCCTGCTTGCGCAGGTTCGGGCCTGTCCGGTAATCCAGTACGCCACTGAGCAGCAGCTCGCCGGATTCGCTCATGCGAATGGCCGACTCACTCATTGGGTTTGGGTCTCGGTAGATTTCTCGGTGGTTTCCTTGGCTTTGGCGACTTCCCCGGCCCAACCGTTGATGGTTTTGTCCAGATCGTTGCCATTGCGCTGCATCGCATCAGCGAACTGATCGCGGAACAGCTTGCCGATATTGATGCCATTGATGATCACGTTGCGCAGCTTCCACTCGCCATTGATCTTTTCGAGTGTGTAAGACACAGGATAGATCGCGCCGCTGCTGCTTTTGACCGTCATGCCAACGCTGGTACGGTCTCCCGACTCATCCTTGGCAGGATCGACGACGATGCCCTGGTTGTCGTACTCAAGCAAAGCATTGCCATAGAACTGGAACAGGCCTTTTTTGAAGTTCTCGACAAACTTCTGCATCTGCTCGGGGGTCGCCTTGCGTGAATACTTGACCGTCATGATGCTCTTGGAAATACCTTCGGCATCCACCACAGGACCGACGATGGTATTCAGCGCCGTATAAAAGTCCTGCGGGTCCTGTTTGTACTTTTCTTTGTTCGCGGCAAGATCCGCCAACAACCGGGTGGTGGTGTCCTGTACCAGATCGTGGGCGGAAGACCCCGCCACGGCGTTAGCCATCAACGGCAAGGCCGCGAGTATTACCAACAGGCCACGTCGCAAGATAGAGATCATTCAAAAGCTCCTCATTTGGCGTCTTTGCTAACGGTATTGAGCAGAAATTTACCGATCAAGTCCTCGAGTACCAGTGACGACTGCGTGTCGTGGATGGTTCCACCCTCCTTGAGCAGGGTTTCCTCCCCGCCCACACTGATACCGATGTATTTCTCACCCAACAGGCCAGCGGTCAGGATAGAGGCAGTGGAGTCAGTCGGCAGATTATCTACGCGCTTTTCCAGTTGCATGGTCACCCGACCGGTGAAGCTGTCGCGGTCCAGATCGATCGCCGTGACCTTGCCGATGGTCACACCGGCCATGGTCACTTTAGCTCTGACCGTCAAACCGGCGATATTGTCGAAATATGCATAAAGTTTATAAGTTTCGGTGGTTGCGCTCGGGGACAGACCACTGACCCGCAACGCAAGCAACAGCAAAGCCAGGATGCCAGCCAGCAAGAAAAGGCCGACACCGATTTCCAGGGTGCGGTTTTGCATCAGAAATCTCCAAACATCAAGGCGGTCAAAATAAAGTCCAGGCCGAGTACAGCCAAAGAGGCATACACCACGGTCTTGGTAGTGGCACGACTGATCCCCTCGGAAGTGGGCTCGCAGTCATAGCCTTGGAATACGGCGATCCAGGTCACGACGAAGGCAAAAACGATGCTTTTGATAATACCGTTGAGCACATCGTCGACAAACGTCACGCTGTTTTGCATGTTCGACCAGTAGGAGCCGTCATAGACACCCAGCCAGTCGACAGCCACCCACGAACCGCCCCAGATACCCACCACGCTAAAAATCATCGTCAGCACCGGCAGGGAAATGAAGCCGGCCCACAGGCGCGGGGCAATGATGTACTTGAGCGGGTCGACCCCGATCATTTCCAGGCTGGATAATTGCTCGGTGGACTTCATGTTGCCGATTTCAGCGGTCAGGGCCGAACCCGCGCGACCGGCGAACAGCAAGGCCGTGACCACCGGCCCCAGTTCCCGCAACAGCGTCAGCGCAACCATCTGCCCGACGGCCTGCTCCGAACCGTAGCTGGACAGAATGTTAAAACCCTGCAGCGCCAGCACCATGCCGATGAACACCCCGGAGACCACGATGATCACCAGGGACATCACACCCACCGAATGCAGTTGCTTGACCAGCAGGCCAAAACCGCCGCCGATGCCGCCACGACCGAGCAAGGCATGAAACAGGAACAGCGCCGAACGCCCGAACACCGCCAGCACATCAATGCCGGCGAAGCCGAAGCGGCGTACTCTTTCTATTAATGAAATCTTGCGCATCAGCGCTTCCCCAGAAGATCTGCGCGGTAATCCGGCGCTGGAAAGTGGTATGCGACCGGGCCGTCGGGTTCGCCAGTCAAGAATTGACGAATACGTGGCTCATCCGATTTCATCAAATCCTTGGGTGTGCCCTGGCCCAACACTTGCCCGTCGCCCACCACAATGAGGTGGTCAGCGATGCTCGCGGTCTCGGCCAGGTCGTGGGAAACCACGATACTGGTGATGCCCAGCGCATCGTTGAGCAGGCGGATCAGGCGCACCAGTACGCCCATGGCGATCGGGTCCTGGCCGACAAAGGGCTCGTCATACATAAGGATTCGCGGATCGAGCGCAATTGCCCGGGCCAGCGCGACGCGACGTTTCATGCCGCCGGACAATTCGTCAGGCATCAGGTCGATGGCGCCACGCAAGCCCACTGCCTGCAATTTGAGCAAGACAATGTCGCGGATCATTTCTTCCGGCAGCTCGGTATGAACACGCAGCGGAAAGGCAACGTTCTCGAACACATCAAGATCGGTAAACAACGCGCCGCTCTGAAACAACACACCCATGTGCTTGCGCGCATCGAACAGATCGCTGCGCGACAACGTTGGCAGGTTCTGGCCGTTGACCCAGACTTCGCCGCTGGTAGGACGCAACTGTGCGCCTATCAGCCGCAACAGCGTGGTCTTGCCACACCCGGAAGGCCCCATGATGCCGGTGACCTTGCCGCGCGGTATGCGGATATCGACGTTATTGAAAATGCTGCGCGTACCGCGCTTGAAGGTCAGTCCCTTCAGCTCGACCGCGTAGGCGTTATCGGCACTCATCTAAACTCCTTGCGATGCAGCCTCTCACTCGGACGCCTGGCTTTCTGGCGAAAGCACATACCTCCCCCGGGCAGGCCGAACTGGCGGCGAACTATATCACTGCAAAGCTCAAGCGCCCAAGGCCCAAGCCGGGCATGTTCAGCAACATGACCGCCTGAAATCATCTATTTAGAGAGATTCGGTAACAAGTAATGACAAACCGCAACGAACTTGCGTGAGGGTTTTGATCATTACCGTTATAATCGCCGCCTTTTCATCAGGCTATTCGATTTCCGACATGAACCAATCCAGCGACCTGATTCAATCAGCACAACGTACCATCCGCCTCGAACTGGAAGCCGTACAAGGCTTATTGCCCCATATCGACGCAGATTTCGTACGCGCTTGCGAGATGATTCTGGCCAGCAAAGGCCGCGTGGTCGTGGTCGGCATGGGCAAATCGGGACATATCGGCAACAAGATTGCCGCCACCCTGGCCAGCACCGGCACCACGGCGTTTTTTGTGCATCCGGCCGAGGCCAGCCATGGCGACATGGGCATGATCACCCGTGATGACATCATATTGGCGCTGTCGAACTCCGGGTCCACCAACGAAATCGTCACCTTGCTGCCGCTGATCAAGCGCCAGGGCATTCAAATGATCAGCCTGACCGGTAACCCCGAGTCGCCGCTGGCCAAGGCAGCTGAAGTCAACCTCAATGTAAGCGTCGAACACGAAGCCTGCCCGCTGAATCTGGCACCTACCTCGTCGACCACCGCGGCGCTGGTCATGGGTGACGCCCTTGCCGTTGCCTTGCTTGAAGCTCGCGGTTTTACCGCTGAAGATTTCGCTTTTTCCCACCCGGGTGGTGCCCTTGGCCGCCGCTTGTTGCTGAAAGTGGAAAACGTCATGCATGCCGGCACCGAATTACCGCAAGTGACGTGCGGTACGCTGCTCAAGGATGCCTTGATGGAAATGACCCGTAAGGGGTTGGGCATGACCGTTGTACTGAGCACAGATGGAAAACTCGCCGGGATCTTCACCGACGGCGATCTGCGCCGCACTCTGGACCGCACCATTGATATCCACAGCACGACAATTGATGAAGTGATGACCGCCCACGGCAAGACCGCACGTGCCGAGATGCTCGCCGCCGAGGCGCTGAAAATCATGGAAGACCACAAGATCAACGCACTGGTAGTGGTCGACAGCGAAGACCGCCCGGTCGGCGCCTTGAACATGCACGATTTGCTGCGTGCGGGAGTAATGTAATGAGCACGGACCTGCTGCAACGCGGCAAACAGATCAAACTGGCGGTATTCGACGTCGACGGCGTACTGACCGATGGGCGCCTGTACTTCCTCGAAGACGGCAGCGAATTCAAGACTTTCAACACCCTCGACGGCCAGGGCATCAAGATGTTGATGGCAGCCGGCGTGCAGACCGCTATCATCAGCGGCCGCAAGACCCCGGTGGTTGAACGGCGTGCGAAGAACCTCGGCATTCCACACCTGTACCAGGGTCGCGAAGACAAACTGGTGGTGCTCGACGAACTTCTTGCCCAGCTCAACCTGAGCTATGAACAAGTGGCCTACCTTGGCGACGACCTGCCAGACCTGCCGGTGATTCGCCGTGTTGGCCTTGGCATGGCGGTGGCCAGCGCTGCCAGTTTCGTGCGCGAACACGCCCACGGCATCACCCAGGCCCGCGGTGGCGAGGGTGCTGCTCGCGAATTCTGCGAATTGATCCTGCGCGCCCAGGGCCGCCTCGATGCGGCCAACGCCGCGTACCTGTGAGCCCATCATGCTGAGCAAAAAGATTCGCAACATCCTGATGTTCGGTTGCATCGCAGCGATTTTTGCAGCGGTCGGCTACTGGAACATCAGCCCGGAACGCTTCCTCGACAAACCGGTGGTGAAGGTCGATGAAAGCGCGATCGACTATTACGCCGTCAACGCCCACAGCGTGCAGTACCTGCCCGACGGCAAACTGCAATACGAGATGACGTCGGACAAGGTTGAACACCTGAAAGCGACCGAAGTGACGTTGCTGACCAATCCTGACCTGAACATGTTCCGTGGCACCGAATTCCCCTGGCACGTCCAGAGCGAGCGCGGCGAAGTCAACCCGGACGGTACTCAAGTCGAGCTGATTGACTCGGTACGTATCACCCGTTTCGACGAAAAAAACCGCAAAACCCTGATTACCACCACCCGTATGACAGTGTTCCCGCAGCAGCAATATGCGCAGACCGATCAACCCGTTAGAATCGACGGCGCCGGCGGTGTATCGACAGGCAACGGAATGAAAGCGTACTTGAAAGAAAGCAGGATACACCTGCTATCGAACGTAAGAGGACAGTATGAGGCTCGTTAAAACTCTCCCTATTTTGCTCAGTCTGGGCGCAGCACTGGGAAGCGTGAGCGCCTGGGCTCTGCCGAACGATCAAGAGCAGCCTATCCGCATTCAGGCCGACGATGCCCAACTGGACGACAAGAATGGCGTTGCCACTTATAAAGGCGATGTAATCATTACGCAGGGCTCGATGAAGGTCACCGGTAACACCGTGACCATCACCCGCACCCCGGCCGGCGACATCGACGTGGTGACCTCGGTAGGCAACCTCGCCTACTTCGAGCAACTGCAAACGGCGGGCGACACCAAGCCTGTTCAGGGTTACGGAGTGACTATTCAGTACCACGCCTCGCAAAACCGCGTCGTGCTGATCGATCGCGCCAAAGTCATCGATAAAGACAACAACGTCACCCAAGGCGAGAAAATCGTCTACGACACGGTCAAAAAGCTTGCGAGCGCCGGTCGCGCCACGGGTAACAAGGTTACCGAGGCGCGTCCTCGCATCGACATGGTGATCCAGCCGAAGAAGAAAACTGACGAGCAAAAGGCCCAGTAATGGCAACTCTGAAAGCTCAGCATCTGGCCAAGAGCTACAAGAGCCGTCAGGTCGTGCGCGACGTCAGCCTGTCCATCGACAGCGGTCAGATCGTCGGCCTGCTTGGCCCTAACGGCGCCGGTAAAACCACCTGCTTCTACATGATTGTCGGCCTGGTACAGGCCGATCAGGGCCGCGTACTGATCGATGACCTGGATGTCAGCCACCAGCCGATGCACGGTCGTGCGAAGGCGGGTATCGGCTATCTTCCGCAAGAAGCGTCGATCTTCCGCAAATTGTCGGTGGCCGACAACATCATGGCCATCCTCGAGACCCGCAAGGAACTCGACAAGGCCGGTCGTCGCCAAGAGCTGGAAAGCCTGCTGCAGGAATTTCACATCCACCACATCCGCGACAACCTCGGCATGAGTCTGTCCGGTGGTGAACGCCGCCGCGTGGAAATTGCCCGGGCACTGGCCACCAATCCGAAATTCATCCTCCTCGACGAACCTTTCGCCGGTGTGGACCCGATTTCGGTGGGTGATATCAAGCAGATCATTCATCACCTCAAGGCCAAAGGCATTGGTGTGCTGATCACGGACCATAACGTCCGTGAAACCCTGGATATCTGCGAAACCGCCTACATCGTCAACGATGGTCAACTGATCGCTGAAGGTGACTCCGCCACCATCCTGGCCAATGAACTGGTCAAGGAAGTGTATCTGGGTCATGAGTTCCGCCTGTAAGCACTGAGGTGCCCGGGTCGCCGAGAGAGCGCTCACTTCAATAAAAAATCAATAAGTTTTTATTGTTACAGCGCTCTAGGCAAACACTTCAGTTTCGGGCATATAATTTGCTTATGTTTGGCGCTTCGGCGCCCTGTAGTGGATGGCGCATGTGCGCCGGCGAATAAGGTGTTAAGCCCCTGCCATGAAACCATCGCTAGTCTTGAGAATGGGCCAGCAGCTGACGATGACACCGCAGCTGCAACAGGCCATCCGCCTGCTCCAATTGTCGACCCTGGACCTGCAACAGGAAATCCAGGAGGCCCTGGAGTCCAATCCGATGCTCGAACGCCAGGAAGAAGGCGACGACTTCGATAATGCCGACCCCTTGGCCGATAGCGCCGAACAGAAACCCAACGCCGACATTCAGGAACCCTCCTACCAGGAAACCGCCCCAACGGTGGATAACCTCGAGGAAGGCGACTGGAATGAGCGCATTCCTAACGAATTGCCCGTCGACACGGCCTGGGAAGACGTCTACCAGACCAGCGCCAGCAGCCTGCCGAGCAACGATGACGACGAGTGGGATTTCACCACCCGCACATCGGTCGGTGAAAGCCTGCAAAGCCATTTGCTCTGGCAACTGAACCTCGCACCGATGTCCGACACCGATCGCCTGATCGCCGTGACCCTGATCGACTGCATCAACAATCAGGGCTACCTGGACGAAACCCTTGAGGAAATCCTCGAAGCCTTCGACCCGGAACTGGACATCGAACTGGACGAAATCGAAGCCGTCCTGCACCGCATTCAGCAATTCGAACCCGCTGGCATCGGCGCCCGCAATCTCGGCGAATGCCTGCTGCTGCAACTGCGCCAGCTGCCCGCCAAGACCCCTTGGCTGGCCGAGGCCAAGCGCCTGGTCACCGATTACATCGACCTGCTCGGCAGCCGCGACTACAGCCAGCTGATGCGCCGCATGAAGCTCAAGGAAGATGAACTGCGTCAGGTCATCGAATTGGTCCAGAGCCTCAACCCGCGCCCGGGCTCACAGATCGAGTCCACCGAAGCCGAATACGTCGTTCCCGACGTGATCGTGCGCAAGGACAACGAGCGCTGGCTGGTGGAGCTGAACCAGGAATCGGTGCCACGCCTGCGGGTCAACGCCCAATACGCCGGTTTCGTGCGCCGCGCCGATACCAGCGCCGACAACACCTTCATGCGTAATCAGTTGCAGGAAGCTCGCTGGTTCATCAAGAGCCTGCAAAGCCGCAATGAAACCCTGATGAAAGTCGCCACCCAGATCGTCGAGCATCAACGCGGCTTTCTAGAATACGGTGACGAAGCCATGAAGCCGTTGGTGCTGCACGACATCGCCGAAGCGGTGGGCATGCATGAATCGACGATTTCACGGGTGACCACGCAAAAATTCATGCATACCCCACGGGGCATCTATGAACTGAAATACTTTTTTTCCAGCCACGTCAGTACCTCCGAAGGCGGTGAATGCTCGTCCACGGCGATCCGCGCGATCATCAAAAAACTGGTTGCTGCGGAAAATCAGAAAAAGCCGTTGAGTGACAGCAAGATCGCTGGTTTACTGGAGGCACAAGGCATTCAGGTAGCCCGTCGCACCGTCGCCAAGTACCGCGAATCCCTGGGGATCGCGCCTTCCAGCGAACGGAAGCGGTTGATGTAGCCGCCGGGCTCGCCACAGCGTTCCAGTGGCAGGCATTTCTGCCTGCCGCTTTATGCACTGGCAACGAAGGAGAAGCTGTATGCAAGTCAACATCAGTGGACACCAACTGGAAGTGACCGAACCCCTGCGCACCTACATCGGCGAAAAACTCGACCGATTAGAGAGGCATTTCGACAAGATCACCAATGTGCAAGTCACGATGAACGTCGAAAAACTGCTGCAGAAGATCGAAGCCACGCTGCATATTCCCGGCGGAGAAGTGGTCGCCAATGCCGAGCATACGGACATGTATGCCGCCATCGACCTGCTGACCGACAAGCTGGATCGCCAACTTAAAAAGCATAAGGAAAAGACCCAGAGCCTCCTCCAGGGCGCGACCGGTCGTTAACACCCCCAATCCATGATCCGACTAGAAACCATCCTGACCCCCGGCCGTTCCCAAGTGAACGCGCCGGGTGGCAGTAAAAAGAAAGCCCTCGAGCAAATTGCCAACCTTATCCACCGCGAAGTACCGGATCTGGAAATGCAGGACGTATTCGAGGCCCTGATTGCCCGTGAGAAACTCGGTTCTACCGGTTTCGGCAACGGCATCGCCATCCCCCACTGCCGGCTTAAAGGCTGCACCTCGCCAATCAGTGCGCTGCTGCACCTGGAAGCCCCTATCGATTTCGACGCCATTGATGGCGCCCCGGTTGACCTGCTGTTCGTTCTGCTGGTCCCGGAAGCTGCCACCGATGCACACCTGGAATTGCTCCGTCAGATCGCCAGCATGCTGGATCGCAAGGAAGTGCGTGAGAAGCTGCGCAGCGCCCCGAGCAACGAAGCCTTGTATCAGGTTGTCCTGGACGAGCAAAACGGTCACTAATCATGCGCCTGATCATCGTCAGTGGCCGCTCCGGCTCAGGTAAAAGTACCGCCCTCGATGTGCTCGAGGACAACGGCTACTACTGCATCGACAACCTGCCTGCTGGTTTGCTGCCGGAACTGGCCGAACGCGCGCTGATTCACACCGAGCTGGCACAACCGCTGGTGGCCGTGTCCATTGATGCGCGCAACCTGCCGAGCCACCTGTCACGGTTCCCCGAATTGCTGGAAGAGGTCCGCAGCCGGCATATCCAGTGCGATGTGCTGTACCTGGACGCCGACGAAGAAACCTTGCTCAAACGCTTTTCGGAAACTCGCCGTCGTCACCCGCTGAGCAGCGCCAATCGCTCATTGGCGGAGGCGATACAGGACGAAACCAATCTGCTGGGGCCTATCGCCGATCTGGCCGACCTCAAGGTCAATACCACCAATCTGAACCTGTATCAGCTGCGCGATACCATCAAGCTGCGCCTGCTGAATCAGCCGGAACCGGGCACTGCGTTCCTGGTGGAATCTTTCGGGTTCAAGCGTGGCATGCCGGTGGACGCCGATCTGGTGTTCGACGTGCGCTGCCTGCCCAACCCTTACTGGAAGCCGGAGCTACGGGCACAGTCCGGGCTCGATCAACCGGTGGCCGAGTACCTGGCGGCACAGCCTGACGTCGAAGAGATGTTCCAGGACATTTCCTCGTACCTGCTCAAGTGGCTGCCCCGCTTTGCCGCCAGCAACCGTGCCTATGTCACCATTGCCATTGGCTGCACCGGCGGGCATCACCGCTCTGTCTACCTGACCGAACGTCTGGGTCAGGTCCTGCAAAAAACCCTGAAGAACGTCCAGGTCCGCCACCGCGACCTCAGCTAAAGGATTCACATCGCGATGCCTGCTCTGGAAATCGAAATCATCAACAAGCTGGGCCTGCATGCCCGCGCGTCTGCAAAATTCGTTGGCGTCGCCGGTGAGTTCAAGGATTGCACGATCAGAGTAGGACGCACTCCGGAATCCACGGTCGATGGCAAAAGCATCATGGCCATGATGATGCTCGCTGCAGGCAAGGGCACCAAAATCTATATCAGTACCGAAGGCGAAGACGAGCAAAGAGCGCTGGATGCGCTGACAGACTTGATCAACCGTTACTTCGACGAAGGCGAATAAACAGCGCAGGCTCTTGTGGCGAGGGAGCTTGCTCCCGCCGGGCTGCGAAGCGGCCCCAAAAACTGCCACCGTTGTACGCCAAACATAACCGCATTCGCTGATTTCACGACTGCTCCGCAGCCGAACGGGAGCAAGCTCCCTCGCCACAAAAGCACCTCTTCGCCAAGTTTGCACACCTCAAGCCAACGCTGTATCCATCACCATCATCAGACAAAACCCGATCAGCAGCCCAAGGCTTGCCAGTTTGTCGTGACCATGGCGACGCGATTCGGGAATGACTTCGTGAGTCACCACCAGCAGCATCGCACCGGCCGCTAGTGCCAGCCCTAAAGGCAACAGCAGTTCGGCCAGGCTAACCAGCCAGGCGCACAACAATGCGAAGACCGGCTCAACCAAACCTGACGCAGCACCGATCAGGAACGCCTTGACCCGCGACATCCCTGCTCCGGCCAACACCAACGCAATCACCAGCCCTTCCGGCACATCCTGCAACGCTATGCCCATGGCCAGGCTGTCGGCGTCAGGCATGCCACCGCCGGCCGAGACGCCGACCGCCATGCCTTCGGGGATGTTGTGGGCGATGATGGCAAACACAAACAACCAGATCCGCGGTGGAATCACCGATCGCTCCAGTGTCCCCACGAGCATTTCAGGCGTAGCGCCGGACACCTTGCGATCCACCAGAAACAGCCCGAATGCACCCAGCATGATGCCGAAGCTGATCAGGCCGCTGGCCGCCCAAGCCGTCAGGCCGAGGTTTTCGGCCGCGGCAATGCCCGGCACGATCAGCGAAAACGCCGTCGCCGCGAGCATTACCCCGGCCCCGAAACCGAGCAATATGTCGCTGACTACCTGAGGCATCTGCCGAATCACCAGCACCGGCACCGCGCCCAAAGCCGTGCCCAAGGCGCAAATCGCCCCGCCTTGCAGGGCACGCTGCAGTTTCGGTTCGAGGTCCAGCCAGCTCAGCCCTTGGGCAGCCAATAACGTCATGCCCGCCAGCAGTAACAGCGATCCCAGTGCGTAACGAAACATTCGTCCACTTCCGACCGCCAGTGTTTCAGTGCCCATAGTCAGCCCTGGATTGTTTTTATAGAGACTTAGGGGGCGTTCTCAACTAGTTCCCCCTCCGCGTTGTCGCCTTAAAGCGGGCCAGGCAAGGCGCAGGCCGCTGGGAATGGTTGTTCCCTTTCCTAGGCCTGCAACGCAGCCTGGCCCGCTTTAAGGCACAACCCGAAGGGCCGGGCCTGCTGTTGTGCAGGGCTGCGTTGCTCGAAGCTTATTTGGAATGACCAAACCACGCTTCTCGCGCCTTGCCCTGCACAACAGCAGACCCGGCGCGGAGGGGAAACTAGTTGAGAACGCCCCCTAAACCAGCGCAGCCTGATAACGCGCGGCGACTTCGGGCCAATTGATCACGTTGTAGAACGCATTGATGTATTCCGGACGACGGTTCTGATAGCGCAGGTAATAAGCGTGTTCCCAAACGTCCAGGCCGAGAATCGGCGTATTGCCGTTCATCAGTGGGCTGTCCTGGTTGCCGCTGCTTTCAACGATCAAGGTCCTTTGCGGTGTCACGCTCAACCAGGCCCAACCACTGCCGAAACGGGTCAGCGCAGCTTTGGTGAAAGCCTCCTTGAAGTTGTCGAGACCACCCAGTTGCTCGTCGATCGCCTTGGCCAGCGCGCCTTCAGGTTGGCCACCGCCGTTGGGTGCCATGACTTCCCAGAACAACGAATGGTTGGCGTGCCCACCGCCCTGATTGATCACCGCCGCGCGAAGTTTTTCCGGCAATTGCTGCACAGCCGCCACCAGTTTTTCCACCGGCCATTCAGCAAACTCAGTGCCTTCGACTGCAGCGTTGAGGTTGTTGATGTAGGTCTGGTGGTGTTTGGTGTAGTGGATTTCCATGGTCTGCGCATCGATGTGCGGTTCCAGGGCGTCGTAGGCGTACGGCAAGGCAGGCAGGGTAAAAGCCATTTCAATGAACTCCATGTTGTAGGGGCGCAGGCTGATGCGAGGGCGAAGCGGTGTCGGTGTGCAGCAAACGGTGGGTACGCGGATACTCGCCGTGATCGCTGATGAAATTCAGCAGCTCGACATAGGTTTTGCTGCTCTGGCGCAGCGCGGCTTCACGCAAAGCTGACGCCAGTCGTGTGTTCTGCATGGTCTGCAACAGTCGTTGATGGATCGCGCACAGGTACTCGGCGCTCTCCTCCGGCTGGTTCAGGCGCAAGTGCAGGTCCGCCAGGTTATGGTGGGAAATCACGCAAGCCGCCACCGCTTCGTCGGCATCCGCCCAGCGCTCGAACAACACCTGGGCCAAGGCCAATGCCTGCAAATAAGCCTCGCGGGCATCGACCAGCTCGCCCAGCATGAAACAGCGATTTGCTCTTTCGATCGTGCGTTTCCAGTGCTCCATGGTGAGCCTCCAAAGCGGTAGCAGTGATTACACGCCGCCTGCGGTGAGCTTCTCTGGGTTGAGCAATTCTTCCAGTTGGCTGCGCGTCAGGTCGGTATGTTCCAGGGCGACATCGATCACCGGCCGGCCCTGCTGATAAGCCTTCTTGGCAATTTCAGCGGCTTTTTGGTAACCAATGATCGGGTTGAGTGCGGTGACCAGAATCGGATTGCGCGACAGCGCTTCCTTGAGCCGGGCCTCGTTGACCTTGAAGCTGGCAATAGCCTTGTCGCCCAGCAGACGGCTGGCGTTGGCCAGCAACTCGATACTGCTCAGCAGGTTCTGGGCGATGATCGGCAGCATGACGTTCAGCTCGAAATTGCCCGACTGACCGGCGACGGTGATCACCGTGTCGTTGCCGATCACTTGAGCGGCGACCATCGCGGTGGCTTCCGGGATCACCGGGTTAACCTTGCCGGGCATGATCGACGAGCCCGGCTGCAAGGCTTCGAGCTCGATTTCACCGAGCCCGGCCAACGGGCCGGAATTCATCCAGCGCAGGTCATTGGCGATTTTCATCAAGGAAACCGCTGTGGCCTTGAGCTGCCCTGAAACGCTGACCGCCATGTCCTGCGAGCCGATCAGCGCAAACAGGTCCTTGCCCGGCGTGAACTGCACCTGGGTCAGTTGGCTAAGTTGTTGGCTGAAACGCGCCGCAAATTCCGGATGGGCATTGATCCCGGTGCCCACCGCCGTGCCGCCTTGGGCCAGGGATTGCAGGCTTGGCAGCAGATCCTGCAAGTGACCGATATTGGCCTTGAGCTGTTGCGCCCAACCATTGAGCACCTGACTCATGCGCACGGGCATCGCGTCCATCAAATGGGTACGCCCGGTTTTGACGAACGGATGAACCTGCTCGGCCTTGTGCTCTATCACCCGCACCAGATGCACCAGCGCCGGCAGCAACTGCTCATGCAAGCTCAATGCGGCGCTGACATGGATGGTGGTCGGGATGATGTCGTTGCTGCTTTGGCCGCAATTGACGTGATCGTTGGGATTCACCAGCTCGCCCAACAAGCGGCTGGCCAAGGTGGCGATCACTTCGTTGGCGTTCATGTTGGAACTGGTGCCGGAACCGGTCTGGAAGATATCCACCGGGAAGTGCTGCATGAAGTCGCCTTCGAGCAGGCCTTGAGCTGCGTCGACGATGGCTTTGCCCTGGGATTCGCTGATCTGTTTGAGCTCGACGTTGGCTCGGGCGGCCGCAGCCTTGGCCAGAATCAGCGCCCGGATGAACTGCACGGGCATCGGTTTGCCGCTGATCGGGAAGTTATCCACTGCGCGCTGGGTTTGCGCACCGTAAAGGGCGTCTATCGGGACTTGCAGCTCACCCATACTGTCGCGTTCGATACGTGTGTTACTCATCAGGAGATCCTTGCACCAGTTCTATGAGAGGGATGGAGGGTTGCAACTCGCAGGTCGCCAGTTGCCAGGCATAGCTTTGCCAGCGCTTGAGGCGGCAGCCGCAGAGTGATTTCCGTTCGAGATCGCGCAATGGTCGCCAGGCCTGGTCGAGACACAGGCTGCGCCAGTGCCAGGGCAGCGCGACATCGACGGCGGTGTCGAGCAGCAAACGGAAAGAGGTTTCGGCGATAGTCCAAGGAGAGGTGGCCGTGCAACACACCAGATACCGGCCTTCGGCCAGGTAATGCTCGATTAGACGCGGCTCGTCAGGGTCCATGGCGCAACGGATCTGGCGACTCATCCAGCGCCAGCTTTCGAGGTAAGGCTGCTCGTGCAAGGCAGAACTCATGATCCGGGCTCATTCGGTAATGAGATTTATTATTATATGATAATGAGAACCAAAACAAGCACAGCAAAGCATTGAGCTCTTTGTGGGAGCGGGCTTGCCCGCGATGACGATAGAAGATTCAACATCGATGTCGACTGAAATGACGCTATCGCGGGCAAGCCCGCTCCCACAGGATCTGGGTTGTGGCCAATAAAAAAGGCGCGCCATCCGATAGATGGCGCGCCTTTTTTGTGCCGCAGTCGGAGGTTAGCTACCCGCCACTGTCATCCGCTCGATCAACACCGAACCGGTGCGAATGTTGCTGCGCAACTCCAGGTCATTACCGACCGCAATGATCTGCTTGAACATGTCGCGCATGTTGCCGGCGATGGTCACTTCCTGAACCGCGAACTGGATTTCGCCGTTCTCGACCCAGAAACCCGCCGCGCCACGGGAGTAATCGCCTGTGACCATGTTCAAGCCCTGCCCCATCAGTTCGGTGACCAGCAGGCCACGCCCCATGCGGCGCAGCAAGGCTGCCTGATCTTCATCGCCATGGGTGACGAACAGGTTGTGCACGCCGCCGGCGTTGGCGGTGCTCGGCATGCCCAGCTTGCGGCCGGAGTAGGTGCCGAGTATGTAGGACACCAACTCGCCCTTCTCCACGAACGGCTTGGCGTAGGTCGCCAGGCCATCGCCGTCGAAGGCCGAACTGCCTAGGGCGCGCATCAGGTGCGGACGTTCATCGATGGTCAACCATTCCGGGAACAGCTTCTGCCCCAGCGTGCCTTCGAGAAACGATGATTTGCGGTACAGACTGCCGCCGGAGATCGCCGACAGGAAACTGCCGAACAAGCCACCGGCCAATTCCGCGGAAAACAGCACCGGCACTTCGCAAGTCGGCACCGGACGCGCGCCCAGGCGGCTCGCCGCCCGTTGCGCGGCACGTTGGCCGATGCTCTCCGGAGAAGCCAGAAAATTGCCCTGACGGTTTACGTCATACCAGTAATCGCGCTGCATCTGGCCATCGGCTTCGGCGATCATCACGCAGCTGAGGCTGTGACGAGTCGACGCGTAACCACCGATAAAACCGTGGCTGTTGCCGTAAACCCGGCAGCCCTGGTGAGTGCTGAGGGTAGTGCCGTCGGCGTTCTTGATCCGGCTGTCGGTGGCAAACGCCGCCGCTTCACAGGCCAGGGCCTGCTCGATGGCTTGCTCCGGGGTAATGTCCCATTGATGGAACAGGTCGAAATCCTGCAGATCCTTGGCCATCAACGCGGCATCCGCCAGGCCCGAGGCTTCGTCTTCGGAGGTGTGCTTGGCAATGGCCAGCGCGGCGGCGACGGTTTCGCGAATCGCGTCCGAACCGCTGGCCGAGGTACTGGCCGAGCCTTTGCGCTGCCCCACATACAAGGTGATGCCAAAGCCCTGATCGCGATTGAACTCAACGGTTTCGACTTCCCGCTGACGCACCGTGGTCGACAAGCCCTGCTCCAGCGACACGGCCACTTCACAGGCACTGGCGCCCTGGCGCTTGGCTTCAGCGATGATCTGCTCGACTTGTTCTTGCAGTGCCGGCAAAGCTTGTGGGCCGACGCTTTCAACTGCACTCATGCTGTTCTCCACTCAAATTCTGCTTTCGGCTAGGGCCTTCGAGCGACCGGGCCGGACAAGCGGCCCCCGACTGGTTATCATGGCGGCGTTTCTTTGCGGACGGCCACCATGGTTGATTCTTACGACGACTCCCTCGATACGGGAGAAAAAAGCAAATCCCAGGTTAAACGCGAGCTTCATGCTCTGGTTGACCTTGGCGAGCGCCTTACAACACTCAAGCCTGACTTGCTGGCAAAACTGCCGCTGACCGACGCTATGCGCCGGGCCCTGGCTGATGCGCCCAAGCACACCGCGAATATCGCGCGTAAACGGCACCTTATGTTCATCGGCAAACTGATGCGCGATCAGGACACTGACGCCATTCTGACTCTGCTCGATCAACTCGATGCCTCCACTCGGCAGTACAACGAACGTTTCCATGGCCTGGAACGCTGGCGCGATCGCTTGATCGCGGGCGACGATGCAGTCCTGGAGAAGTTCGTGCTCGACTACCCGGAAGCTGATCGTCAGCAATTGCGCTCCCTGATCCGTCAGGCCCAGCACGAACTGGCGACCAATAAGCCACCGGCTTCGAGCCGTAAAATCTTCAAGTACATCCGTGAGCTGGACGAGACTCAACGCGGTCTGCGTTAAGTCTCGAATCGGGTGAGTTGCCAAGCGGCTCACCCGAAGCTCCATCCCTTCTTACGATCCCGTGCCACCCACAGTGATCGCATCAATTTTCAGCGTTGGCTGGCCGACACCCACCGGCACCGACTGCCCATCCTTGCCACACGTTCCCACACCGCTGTCCAGCGCCAGATCGTTACCGACCATCGACACCTTGCTCATGGCTTCCGGCCCGTTGCCGATCAACGTCGCGCCTTTGACCGGGGCAGTAATCTTGCCGTCTTCGATCAGATACGCCTCGCTGGTGGAGAACACGAACTTGCCGCTGGTGATGTCCACCTGACCGCCGCCGAGGTTGGCGCAGTAGATGCCCTTTTTCACCGAGGCGATGATTTCCGCCGGGTCGCTTTCGCCACCGAGCATGTAAGTGTTGGTCATGCGCGGCATCGGCAGGTGCGCGTAGGATTCGCGACGACCGTTGCCGGTGCGGGCTACGCCCATCAGGCGCGCGTTGAGCTTGTCCTGCATGTAACCTTTGAGCACACCGTTTTCGATCAGCGTGGTGCACTCGGTCGGCGTGCCTTCATCGTCGACGCTCAACGAACCACGGCGCCCGGCAAGTGTGCCGTCATCGACGATGGTGCAGAGCTTCGAGGCAACCATCTCGCCCATGCGCCCGCTGTAGGCCGAACTGCCCTTGCGGTTGAAATCGCCTTCCAGACCATGGCCGACGGCTTCGTGCAGCAACACGCCGGACCAACCCGAACCCAATACCACCGGCAACGTACCGGCCGGAGCCGGGATCGCTTCCAGATTCACCAGCGCCTGACGCAACGCTTCGCGGGCATAACCCATGGCGCGGTCATCGCTGAGGAAATAGCGGTAATCGGTACGACCGCCACCGCCATGACCACCGCGCTCACGACGGCCATTCTGCTCGACGATCACGCTAACGTTGAAACGCACCAACGGTCGCACATCCGCCGCCAGCCCACCGTCGGTGGAAGCAATCAAGATCCGTTCCCAGACCCCGGCCATGCTCACGGTGACTTGCTGGATACGCGGGTCGAGCGCACGAGTCGCCACATCGATGCGCTTGAGCAGCTCGACTTTCTCGGCACGGGTCATCACTTCCAGCGGGTTATCCGGCCCGTACAATTGGGCGACATCCTGGGTGGTGAACGCTTGCACAGTGCCGTTCTGCCCGGCCCGGGAGATCGAACGGGCCGCACGGGCAGCCGCGCCCAGCGCTTCGAGGGTGATCGCATTGCTGTAGGCGAAACCGGTCTTTTCACCCGATTGCGCACGCACGCCGACACCCTGGTCGAGGTTGAAGCTGCCTTCCTTGACGATCCCGTCTTCCAGTGCCCAGGACTCGGAAATCTGCCCCTGGAAATACAGGTCGGCGGCATCGATGCCCGGACCGGCCAGATCGCCGAGCACACCTTGCAGGCTCTCGATCGTTACGCCGCCGGGCGCCAGGAGGTGTTCACTGACGGAGGACAACAACTCGCTCATATGCTTTACGCCTTAAATTCGTCGTTCTGATGCAGGTCGCTGGGCGCCCTGCGAGAAAAAGCGCCGGTGAGTGGACACCGGCATCCGCGCCCTGATGGACGCCTGTTCGCTGCTGTCGCGTTGGGCCAGCAGCACGGCCTCGCCTTGGTCCTGTTGTGCCAGCACACGTCCCCATGGGTCGACGATGGCGGCGTGACCAAAGGTTTCTCGTGGCCCCGGATGCGTCCCACCCTGGGCGGCCGCGAGCATGTAACACTGAGTCTCGATGGCCCGCGCACGAATCAGCACGTCCCAATGGGCCGCGCCGGTCACCGCGGTAAAGGCCGATGGCGTGGTAATCAACTCCGCGCCGGCCGCACGCAATTCACTGTAAAGCTCCGGAAATCTTAAGTCGTAACAGACGGTCAGACCGACTCGACCGACGGGCGTGTCGGCAACCACCACGCCACTGCCATAAGCATAGTCATCGGATTCGCGATAACGCCCGCGATTGTCCGCCACGTCTACGTCGAACAGGTGCAGCTTGTCGTACCGCGCCACGGTCTCGCCCTGGTCATCAACCAGCAAGGAACATGCATGCACTTTGGCCGTCGGTTGATCCACCGGCGGCAACGGCAATGTGCCGGCCACTATCCATAACTTGAGGTCGCGGGCGGTCTGTTTCAACCATGGCAGGATCGGGCCTTCGCCCAAGGCTTCGGCGCGGCCGATGTCGGCAATGTCGCGACGGCCCATGGCAGCGAAGTTTTCCGGCAGCACGGCAAGCCGCGCGCCACCGGTCGCCGCCTGCTCAAGCAGACGACGGGCCTGGGCCAGATTGGCCAGCACGTCGCTCTGGCTGACCATTTGAATCACCGCTACAGACATGGCCTATTCCCTATGTGAAATCTACGCATACCTGTAGGAGCTGCAGAGTGAAACGAGGCTGCGATCTTTTGACCTTGATTTTTAAAGTCAAAAGATCGCAGTCTGCGGCAGCTCCTACAGGGGCAATCGGCGTCGCATGAAAACATGCTACTCCATAGGCCCAAAGAGTGCTTTTTCAAAAGAATTCAAAAAGGCTTGTCGAAGGTGATTTTCGGTTCTTTCCATGGGCCTTTGACGGTGTATTTGACGCTGGCAAAGCGCGCCACGCGGTCACCGATCAGCTTATCGATCAGGAACAGCGCCCCGCCGACGGCCGGTGCACCGACGATCAGCGCGGCAATCGGCAGGTTGTTGGTCACCGGTAAAGTCACCAACAACTTGGCATCGACCTGATCACCCACCAGGTCCAGTGTGCCGTTGAGCTCCACATTGCTCGACGGACCGGTCAGCAGAATCGGTTCACGGGTCACGTAGACCCCGTTACTGGCGACCAGCAGGCCTTTGACCCGGTCATAGCTCAAGCCTTTGCCAAACAGGTCGGAAAAGTCCAGGCGCAAGCGGCGGCCAATGGAGTTGAAGTTGAGCAGGCCAAATACCCGCAGCGCCTGGGCGCTGCCCTCGACTTCAACGAACTGACCTTTATTCAGTGACGCATCAAGGCTGCCGGAGAAACGTTTGGTCGCCAGCCACGCCGGTGACCCAGGCCAGCGACCGTCGACATCCATATGAAACTCTTCACTGGTGACGCTCGGCGCAAAACCCCAGCCCTTGAGCACGTCGGCAAGGTTCTTGCCACTGACTCGGCCCTTGTACCAGCTGCTGGAATTACCCGGCATGCCTTCCCAACCACCGCTGCCCTGCAAGAGGATGCCCTTGAGGCCCAGATCCAGGGTATTGAAGGCAACGCCCTTGGCGGTCGGCCGGACTTTCAGACGCCAGGCGCCCACCAGATCCTGGCCCTGGAACAGCTGATTGATGGTGACATCCAGCGCCGGGATCTTCGTCGGATCCACGGTGGCCAGCGGATCCGGCGAATTCTCGTCAGCCAGCACCGTAGGGTCTGGTGCCGGCAAACGTACGTATTGCAGATTGACCGCAATCGGTGCGGCTTTCGCATCGGGAATACCGATGCTGCCCTTGGCCTGCTGACTGTCGAGTTGCAAGGCCCACGCGGCCGGCTTACGCGCCAACTGCACCGACGCCTGATCGAGGGTGGTGCCGAAACCAGTGAGTTTGCCAACCTTCAAATCCGCGCCACTGAGCAACTGTTTGGCACTGCCACCCGGATCCTGGCCGGCATACCTGGTTACCAGATCCTGCCAAGGAGCGACATCCAGCTCGGACAGTACACCACGCACGCGCAAGCCTTTGGCACCGGGTAACACGGCATTGCCGCCACCGAGAAGCAACTCGCCGCGACCGTCGGCAAAATTGCCGGTCGGTGCCGCAAACGTGAAGTTCGCCAGCTCACCGTAGTTGACCCAGTAACGCCGCTCCGGTCCTTGCAGGGTCATGCGGAACACGGTATCGCGCCCGACATCGGCCGCCATGCCGAACGGTGCCGGCAAATCCACCGCCACGCCCTTCAGGTTGGAGCTGACCATCAATTGGCTGTCGGCGCCATCAAGGTTCAGCTGCAACTGATAAGGAATCATCCCCGTCACTGGCAATGGCTGAGTGACATTCAGCCAATCGGTGAGTTTCTTGACCTCGACCTCACCCGATGCGGCAACCCGAGTGTTGAGCTTGCCCGGGCTGCCTTCAGCGAAGATCTGTGCGGTTACCGGCTTGTCGAACGCTCGCGCCGTGATCTTTTGCCCACTCAGCCCCTTGGTGCTGTCGAAACGGAAATCGCCCTTGAGTTGCGTCAGTTCCAGGGTGGGCTCGCGGAGCTTCAAACGGGCCTTGTCGGTCTTGAAGTCGACAAGGATTTTCGGCTGCTCGCCTTTGACCAGCGGGATATCGAGTTTGAGCTTGCCTTGCAGATCGCCCTCACCTTCCCAACCGGCGAAGGTGTCGGCGGTGCCGATCGGCGCTTCCTGCAGAATCTTCAGGCCATCGCCCAACCCGCCAGCGAACGCGCCGTCGAGGAACAGATGAGTGCTCTGCCCGGCAGGTACACGGGGAATATTGACGTAGACGTCGCTGACCTGGGTGTCGAGCAATTGGCCCTTGCTGGCGAGGATCCGCACACCGCTGTCTTCGATGAACACATCGCCGCTGACCTTGCCGACATGCGGCCAGCCTGGCTGAAACGCCAGCTCGGCATCGTGAACCTTGAAGAACAGGCTGATGCTGCGAGCCGTTTCGGCGGCGCCGTGGTTCAGCGAACCCTGGTACTGGAAGAAGCCTTCATCCACCGCGCCTTTGAGAATCGCGGTGCGCAGCCATTCGTCCAGCCCCGGGCTGAGAACCGTGGGCAGGTACTTGGCGGTGTAGCGACCGTCGCCGTCGACCAGGCCGACACGCAGGTCCATGTAATCTTCCTGGGTGTGATCGAAATGCAGGCGGATCAGGAAGTCGCCGGCAATCTTGCCCTCCTCGCCCAGTACCTTCAGGTACGGTGCGATCAGGGTGAAACCTTCTTTATCGAGTTTCCAGGTCAACCGGGCGTTGGCCTGAATGTACTGCCATGGCTTGGCGAAAATCGGGTCCAGGTGCAGGGAGAAATCCTTGCTGTCCATGCGCAGCTCGCCCTGCCCGAGGTCGCCGCTGATGTTGCCGCTGACATTTCGCACCGCTGGTGCACCGCGATAAGCGTCGAAGCCGACCTTTTCCAGATTGGCGGCAAAGCTGAATTTGCTGTCATCGGTAGCGGCTGGGCGGAAGTCGATCAGTACGTTGCGCAAAACTCCGGTGACCTTGAGCCGCTCGACCGCCGTGGCGATCCCTTCGGGCAGTGGGCCCAAGGCGTTTAGCAACGGAGTGAGCGGTGTGAGATCGAGACGGTCGGCTTGCAGGTGCAAGAGCTCTGGCACCTGGTCTGTCGCAGCAGTTTGTTGAAATTGCAGCTTCGATTCCCAGCGGGTGTCACCCAGGCTCATCGCCAGAGAATCCAGGGTCACCAGAACGCCTTTGGAACTGCGCTGGAAATACCCGTTCAGCGCCAGATTATTGATCTGGATCGGCTTGCGCTCGGCATAGGCACCCTTGAGTTGCGGCGCGTTCAAACGAATCGCGGCGCGTTGCACGGTGCCCTTGCTCCAGTTTATCCAGAACTCGCCACCGGCCTTGATCTCGGAAAAATTCCATTGCTGGGTCAGGCGCTCGGGCAACCATTTCGACCAATCACTCTGCGGCAGGCTCAGGTAAGCGTCCGCTTCACCGTCCTTCCATTGGGCTGCGCGCAAACGGGTGCGCAGGCTCATCGCCACCGGCTGGCCGTCGGGCAGGGTCAAACGGGCATCGAGCCGCTGGCGGGATGGACCGGTTTTCAGATTCAGGCCGACGTACGTCAGGGTCAGCGGCGACTCCCCCAACGGCTGCAAGGTGATCTGGCTGTCGAGTACCGACAGCTGCTGGACCCTCTGCATGCGATTGAGCAGTTGCTCCGGGTTCAGCGGCTGGTCCTGCTGCACTGGCAAACCTTCCAGCGCCCAATGACCGTCTTCGCCTTCCTTGAGGCTGATCTTCAGACCGTTGAGTTCCAGGTGTGCGATGCGCACTTCGCGCGCCAGCAGGCTGGCCCAGAGATCCGGCACCGCGCGCACCTGATCCAGGCGCAGGGCATTGGAACCCTCGCCGACCATCACGTCATGGGCCAGCAGAACCGGGGCGAGGCCGCTCCAGTTGCCTTCCAGCTTGCCGATCTGCAGGGGCATGCCCAAGGCATCACTGGCTTTGTCTTCAACGTCGGCACGGTACTCGGCCACCAGCGGCGTCAGCTCTCGGCCGAGGCTGACGAACAACGCCATCAGCACCAAAACCAACGCACACAGGCCCAGACCCCAGCGGGTCAGTGCGGCCAAAATGCGTGTCAGACGCTCCATGTCAGTTGGCTCCCATGGCAAAAATACTGCAAAAAGCTGAGGCCAGCCGTTCTAGTGGAGGTGAAACACAACGATTCAGAGCAACACCACGTCGTATTGTTCCTGGGAATACATGGTTTCCACCTGGAACCGAATGGTGCGCCCGATAAAGCCTTCGAGCTCGGCGACGTTGCCCGACTCTTCGTCGAGCAAACGGTCGACCACTTTCTGATTCGCCAGCACCCGATACCCTTCGGCCTGATAGGCCCGGGCCTCACGCAGGATTTCGCGGAAGATCTCGTAGCACACGGTTTCCGGAGTCTTGAGCTTGCCGCGACCCTGGCAGCTGCTGCACGGTTCGCACAGCACTTGCTCAAGACTTTCGCGGGTGCGCTTGCGGGTCATCTGTACCAGGCCCAACTCGGTAATGCCGATGATGTTGGTCTTGGCGTGATCGCGTTCCAGTTGCTTCTCGAGGGTGCGCAACACCTGACGCTGATGCTCTTCATCTTCCATGTCGATGAAGTCGATGATGATGATCCCGCCCAGGTTACGCAGACGCAACTGACGGGCAATGGCGGTGGCGGCTTCGAGATTGGTCTTGAAGATAGTTTCTTCGAGGTTGCGATGACCGACAAAGGCGCCGGTATTGACGTCGATGGTGCTCATGGCTTCAGCCGGATCGACCACCAGATAACCGCCGGACTTGAGCGGCACCTTGCGTTCCAGGGCTTTCTGGATTTCGTCTTCGACGCCATACAGGTCAAAGATCGGCCGTTCGCCAGGGTAATGCTCCAGACGGTCGGCGATCTCCGGCATCAGTTCGGCGACGAATTGCGTGGTTTTCTGGAAGGTTTCCCGGGAGTCGATGCGGATCTTCTCGATCTTCGGGCTCACCAGGTCACGCAAGGTACGCAACGCCAGGCCGAGGTCTTCGTAGATCACACTCGGCGCGCTGATGGTCTTGATCTGTTCGTTGATCTGGTCCCAGAGCCTGCGCAGATAGCGGATGTCCATGAGGATTTCATCGGCCCCGGCCCCTTCGGCCGCGGTACGGAGAATAAAACCGCCGGCTTCCTTGATGCCTTCTTTGGCCACGCAGTCGGTGACCACTTGCTTGAGGCGTTCACGCTCGGCTTCGTCCTCGATCTTCAGGGAAATGCCAACGTGGGCGGTGCGCGGCATGTACACCAGATAGCGCGACGGAATCGACAGTTGCGTCGTCAGGCGTGCGCCTTTGGAACCGATCGGGTCCTTGGTGACTTGTACCACCAGGCTCTGACCTTCATGAACCAGCGCACTGATGCTCTCCACCGCAGGGCCTTCGCGCAGGGAAATCTCCGAGGCATGAATGAACGCGGCGCGGTCCAGCCCGATATCGACGAAGGCTGCCTGCATGCCCGGCAATACCCGCACGACCTTGCCTTTATAGATGTTGCCGACGATCCCGCGCTTTTGCGTGCGCTCGACGTGGACCTCTTGCAGGACACCGTTTTCGACCACCGCCACGCGCGATTCCATCGGCGTGATGTTGATCAGGATCTCTTCACTCATGGCAGGGTCTCGTTCAGGCATGTTCACGATAATGGCCGCATCTTGTCAGTACGACGCTCAACGCGCGTTAAAGGTTTGCCAACAGGGTATGCCGAAATGGCCGAGTAGCTCGCAGGTTTCGCACAGCGGCAATCCGACCACCGCCGAATAACTGCCGTTGAGCCCGGAGACGAACACCGCGCCCAGCCCTTGAATCCCATAACCGCCAGCCTTGTCCCGAGGTTCGCCGCTGGCCCAGTAGGCCGCGGCTTCGTCACGGTCGATGGTGCGAAAACGCACCAGGCTGCGCACCACCAAAGACTCGCAGCGCTCGCCATCGCGCACCGCAATCGCCGTCAGCACTTCATGTTCACACCCGGACAACAGCATAAGCATGGCGCATGCGTCGGCTTCGTCCACCGGCTTGCCGAGAATTTTCCCGTCCAGTACCACGGCAGTGTCAGCGCCCAGCACGCAGAAATCCGCGTCGGACACGATCGTCCCGTGCCCGGCTTCAGCCTTGCCGCGTGCCAGACGCTCGACATAGGCCGATGGGGATTCTTCAGGTAAAGGGGTTTCATCGATGTCCGCGCTGATGACGGAGAACGACACGCCGATCTGCGTGAGCAGTTCACTCCGACGCGGCGAGCCTGAGGCGAGGTACAGCTGCTTCATCAAGACATCTCCCTGCTTGGCGCCCTGTCTCACAAATACTGTTCCTTTTTGGCGAGACAGGGCACCGGTGCGGGCACATGCCTGACCGAATTAATTGATTTTGTAGCGTCGACGCAAACCGCGCAAACCGTAGCTGATCCATGGCCAGAGCAACGCGCTGACCAGTGCCGGCAACACCAGCGCCAAGGTCGGCTGACGATTGCCGGTCAGGGCGCTCAGCCACAACTGAACCAGTTGGGCGAGGCCGAAGATCACCAGGATCACCAGGCTCTGTTGCCACATCGGGAACATGCGCAGGCGCTGTTGCAGCGATAGCACCAGGAAGGTAATGAGCGTGAGGATCAATGCGTTCTGGCCCAACAACGTGCCATACAGCACGTCTTCGGCCAGCCCCAGGCACCAGGCGGTCACCATGCCGACTTTCTGCGGCAGGGCCAACGCCCAGAAGGCCAACAGCAAGGCCAGCCACAGAGGACGCAGGATTTCCATGAATTGCGGCAACGGCGAAACGCTGAGCAGCATGCCAATGGCAAAGGTCAGCCAGACCATCCAGCCGTTCCGGGAGGAAGTTGCACCGCCCATTATTCTCTTCCCCCAGTGGTAGCCGGCGCGGAGACAGGCGGTTTGGCAGCAGGCTTCACGGCAGCGGGTTGGGCTGCCGGTGGTTTGGCGGCTGGTGTCGATGCGGGTGGCTTGCTGGCAGCATGGGCAGCGGCAGGTTTTGCCGGGGTCGCGGCAGCAGGCGCGGCAGCAGGTGCCGCCGCCGGAACAGCCGGAGCAGCGACAGTAGCCGGGATCACCGACACGGCCGGTTTCGGCACGGTCGCTGGAATGATCGGCCCACCGCCGTGCTGGTCCAGAGCTTCCTGAGCCTGCGCGGCTTCGTTGGCGCGCTCCTCGGCTGTGCGACCGTCACTGAACACCAACAGCAGATAACGGCTGCGATTCAACGCGGCGGTCGGCACCGCACGGACGATGGCGAACGGCTGACCGGAATCGTGAATCACTTCCTTGACCGTCGCCACCGGGTAACCCGCCGGGAAACGCTGGCCGAGGCCGGAGCTGACCAGCAGATCGCCTTCTTTAATGTCGGCGGTATCGGCCACATGACGCAGCTCAAGGCGTTCCGGGTTCCCGGTTCCGCTGGCAATCGCCCGCAGACCGTTACGGTTCACCTGCACCGGAATGCTGTGGGTGGTGTCAGTCAGCAACAGTACGCGGGAGGTGTACGGCATCAACTCCACCACCTGCCCCATCAGACCGCGGGCATCGAGCACTGGCTGACCGAGGACCACACCGTCGCGCTCACCTTTATTGATGATGATGCGATGGGTAAAGGGGTTGGGGTCCATGCCGATCAACTCGGCCACTTCGACCTTTTCGTTGACCAGTGCGGAAGAGTTGAGCAACTCGCGCAGCCGAACGTTCTGCTCGGTGAGGGCGGCCAGCTTTTGCATGCGCCCCTGCAACAGCAGGTTTTCGGTTTTGAGTTTTTCGTTTTCGGCGACCAGTTCGGTCCGGCTGCCGAATTGGCTGGCCACACCTTGCCATAGCCGCTGCGGCAGGTCGGTGATCCAGTAAGACTGCATCAGCACCAGCGACATTTGGCTACGCACTGGCTTGAGCAGTGTGAAGCGGGCATCGACCACCATCAGCGCGACCGATAGCACGGCCAGCACCAACAAGCGCACGCCCAGTGAGGGGCCTTTGGTGAAAAGCGGTTTAATAAGCCGCTCCTCCCAGGCAAATGTTCTCTTTATTCATACGGCATCAAACCGGCCTGGATGCAGACTGACAGAAGATAAACGCCAACAGGCAGCACTGCAAAGTGCTGCCTGCGCGCTCAACAGCATAGAGGCGATCCGGCGACTTATTCGCTGGAAAGCAGATCCATGGTGTGTTTATCCATCATTTCCAATGCACGGCCACCGCCACGAGCAACGCAGGTCAGCGGGTCTTCGGCGACGATCACCGGCAGACCGGTTTCCTGGGCCAGCAACTTGTCGAGGTCGCGCAGCAAGGCGCCACCACCGGTCAGTACCAGGCCACGTTCGGCGATATCCGACGCCAGCTCCGGAGGCGATTGCTCCAGCGCACTTTTCACTGCCTGAACGATGGTGGCCAGGGACTCTTGCAGAGCTTCCAGCACTTCATTGGAGTTCAGGGTGAATGCGCGTGGAACGCCTTCGGCCAGGTTACGGCCACGAACGTCGACTTCACGAACTTCGCCGCCCGGGTAGGCCGTACCGATTTCCTGCTTGATGCGCTCGGCGGTGGATTCGCCGATCAGGCTGCCGTAGTTGCGACGCACGTAGGTGATGATCGCTTCGTCGAAGCGGTCGCCGCCAACCCGTACGGATTCGGCATAAACCACACCATTAAGGGAGATCAGCGCGATTTCAGTGGTACCGCCACCGATATCGACAACCATCGAGCCGCGAGCTTCTTCTACCGGCAGGCCAGCACCGATCGCAGCAGCCATCGGCTCTTCGATCAGGAACACTTCACGGGCACCGGCACCAAGGGCCGATTCACGGATGGCACGACGCTCAACCTGGGTCGATTTGCATGGAACGCAGATCAGCACACGAGGGCTAGGCTGCAGAAAGCTGTTTTCGTGAACCTTGTTGATAAAGTACTGCAGCATTTTTTCGCAGACGCTGAAGTCGGCGATCACACCGTCCTTCATCGGACGAATGGCAGCAATGTTGCCCGGCGTACGGCCGAGCATGCGCTTGGCCTCGGTGCCGACAGCAACGACACTTTTCTGGTTACCGTGTGTCCGAATAGCCACAACGGAGGGCTCATTCAGGACGATACCGCGCTCGCGCACGTAAATAAGGGTGTTGGCAGTGCCCAGGTCAATGGAAAGATCGCTGGAAAACATGCCACGCAGTTTCTTGAACATGGGAAAGGGACCCTAGGCAACGCGTGGGTAAAAAAGTGCGGCAAACTCTAACAACGACAGGGATTTTGGGCAAGGCGCCAATATGTTAAATTGGCAGCTTTTCTGTGCACCAAGCCCCACAATCGCGGCCTTGAGACCGTAGAAATGCGGTAGTGTTCCGACAATCTAACACACGGACGCCGTCCGTTCTGTTTTCCACTGGAGAATCCCATGGCGCTTGAACGCTCCGACGTGGAAAAAATCGCTCATTTGGCCTGCCTTGGCCTCAATGAAGCCGATCTTCCACACATCACTTCGGCCCTGAACAGCATTCTCGGGCTGGTCGACGAAATGCAAGCGGTCAATACCGACGGTATCGAGCCGCTGGCCCACCCATTGGAAGCGAGCCAGCGCCTGCGTGCAGACGTCGTGACCGAAACCAATCATCGCGAGGCCTATCAGTCCATCGCACCAGCGGTCGAAAACGGCCTGTATCTGGTTCCGAAAGTCATCGACTAAAGGGAAAGAGCCTGCAATGCATCAATTGACTCTGGCCGAGATCGCCCGCGGACTCGCCGATAAAAAGTTTTCTTCCGAAGAGCTGACCAAAGTCCTGCTGGCGCGTATCGCCCAGCTCGACCCGCAGCTCAACAGTTTCATCAGCCTCACCGAAGACCTGGCGCTCCAGCAGGCGAAAGCTGCTGACGCTCGTCGGGCCAACGGTGAGAGCGGCGCCCTGCTCGGCGCGCCGATCGCACACAAAGACCTGTTCTGCACCCAGGGCATCCGCACCAGCTGCGGCTCGAAGATGCTCGACAACTTTAAAGCACCGTACGACGCCACCGTGGTCGCCAAACTGGCCGCTGCCGGGGCCGTGACCCTGGGCAAGACCAACATGGACGAATTCGCCATGGGGTCGGCCAACGAGTCGAGTTACTACGGCGCGGTGAAAAACCCGTGGAACCTGGAACACGTTCCGGGCGGCTCGTCTGGCGGTTCGGCTGCTGCGGTTGCCGCTCGTCTGTTGCCAGCGGCGACGGGCACCGACACTGGCGGTTCGATTCGTCAGCCCGCCGCGCTGACCAACCTCACCGGCCTGAAACCGACATACGGTCGCGTTTCGCGCTGGGGCATGATCGCCTACGCGTCCAGCCTCGATCAGGGCGGCCCATTGGCCCGCACCGCCGAAGACTGCGCGATCCTGCTGCAAGGCATGGCCGGTTTCGACCCGCAGGACTCCACCAGCATCGACGAGCCCGTGCCTGATTACAGCGCCGGCCTCAACGGTTCGCTGCAAGGCCTGCGCATCGGCGTGCCGAAGGAATACTTCAGCGCAGGTCTGGACCCACGCATCGCCGACCTGGTCATGGCCAGCGTTGAAGAGCTGAAAAAGCTCGGCGCCGTGGTCAAGGAAATCAGCCTGCCGAACATGCAGCACGCAATCCCTGCGTACTACGTGATCGCCCCGGCGGAAGCGTCTTCCAACCTGTCGCGTTTCGACGGCGTGCGTTTCGGCTATCGCTGCGAAGCCCCAAAAAACCTGGAAGACCTGTACAAGCGTTCCCGTGGCGAAGGTTTCGGCCCGGAAGTACAGCGCCGGATCATGGTCGGTGCCTACGCGCTGTCGGCCGGTTACTACGACGCCTACTACCTGAAGGCGCAGAAAATCCGTCGCCTGATCAAGAACGACTTCATGGCTGCCTTTAATGAGGTCGACATCATCCTCGGCCCAACCACGCCGAACCCGGCCTGGAAGCTCGGCGCCAAGAACAGCGACCCGGTCGCTGCGTACCTGGAAGACGTCTACACCATCACCGCCAACCTCGCCGGTCTGCCGGGCTTGTCCATGCCTGCAGGTTTTGTCGATGGCCTGCCGGTCGGCGTGCAACTGCTCGCCCCGTATTTCCAGGAAGGTCGCCTGTTGAACGTTGCCCATCAGTATCAGCTAAACACTGACTGGCATACCCGCACCCCAACCGGCTTCTGAGGAGAAACACATGCAATGGGAAGTCGTGATCGGGCTGGAGATTCATACCCAGCTCACCACCCGGTCGAAAATCTTTTCCGGTAGTTCCACCACCTTCGGTTCCGAGCCGAACACTCAGGCCAGCCTGGTAGACCTCGGCATGCCCGGCGTATTGCCGGTGCTGAACCAGGAAGCGGTGCGCATGGCGGTGATGTTCGGCCTGGCCATCGATGCCGAGATCGGTCAGCACAACGTGTTCGCCCGTAAAAACTATTTCTACCCGGACCTGCCCAAGGGCTACCAGATCAGCCAGATGGAATTGCCGATCGTCGGCAAGGGCCACCTGGACATCGCCATGGAAGACGGCACGATCAAACGTGTCGGTGTGACCCGTGCGCACCTGGAAGAAGACGCCGGCAAAAGCCTGCACGAAGAGTTCACCGGTGCCACTGGCATCGACCTGAACCGTGCAGGTACGCCGCTGCTGGAAATCGTTTCCGAGCCGGACATGCGCAGCGCCAAGGAAGCCGTGGCCTACGTCAAGACGATCCATGCGCTGGTGCGCTACCTCGGCATCTGCGACGGCAACATGGCCGAAGGTTCGCTGCGTTGCGACTGCAACGTGTCGATCCGTCCAAAGGGCCAGGTTGAATTCGGCACGCGCTGCGAGATCAAGAACGTCAACTCGTTCCGCTTCATCGAGAAGGCGATCAACAGCGAAGTGCAACGTCAGATCGAGCTGATCGAAGACGGCGGCAAGGTGATCCAGCAGACCCGTCTGTACGATCCGAACAAGGACGAAACCCGTCCGATGCGCAGCAAAGAGGAAGCCAACGACTACCGTTACTTCCCCGACCCGGACCTGCTGCCGGTGGTCATCGAAGACTCGTTCCTCGACGACGTGCGCGCCACCCTGCCGGAACTGCCACCGCAGAAACGCGAGCGTTTCCAGGAACAGTTCGGTCTGTCGGTCTACGACGCCAGCGTCCTGGCCACCAGCCGCGAGCAAGCCGATTACTTCGAGAAAGTCGTGAGCATCGGCGGCGACGCCAAACTGGCGGCTAACTGGGTGATGGTTGAACTGGGCAGCCTGTTGAACAAGCAAGGTCTGGACATCGACCAGTCGCCGGTTTCGGCCGAGCAACTGGGCGGCATGCTGTTGCGCATCAAGGACAACACCATCTCCGGCAAGATTGCCAAGGTAGTCTTTGAAGCCATGGCCAACGGCGAAGGCAGCGCAGACGAGATCATCGACAAGCGCGGCCTCAAGCAAGTGACCGACACCGGCGCAATTTCGGCAGTGCTGGACGAAATGCTCGCGGCCAACGCCGAGCAGGTCGAACAATACCGCGCGGCAGACGAAGCCAAACGCGGCAAGATGTTCGGCTTCTTCGTCGGCCAGGCCATGAAAGCCTCCAAAGGCAAGGCCAACCCGCAACAGGTCAACGAACTGCTTAAAAGCAAGCTCGAAGGCTGATGAGAATGGAGCCAGATTCAAAGCCTGGCTCCATTCCCTGTGGGAGCGGTCTTTTGTGGCGAGGGGGCTTGCCCCCGTTGGGTCGCGAAGCGGCCCCAATATCTGGATTCGGGTTGTATCTGACAAACCGAGAGTTCAGGTTCTGGGACTGCTGCGCAATCCAACGGGGGCAAGCCCCCTCGCCACATAAGCTCGCTCCCACATTTATTTTGGGAGCCTTTTAAATGAAGCGTCTGCTCAGTGCCTGCGCCCTGCTCTCTTTGCTGGCCGGTTGCGCCAGCACGGATATTGTTGATCCACACGGCTACGACAAGACCGGCGTAGCTTCGTATTACGGCGCCAAACACCATGGCAAACGCACCGCCAGTGGCGAGCGTTTCAACCAGCACGGCCTGACCGCCGCCCATCGCCAGTTGCCATTTGGCACCCGGGTGAAGATTACCAATCTGAATAACGACAGGTCCTGCGTGGTGCGCGTCAACGACCGCGGGCCATACTCTCGTGGGCGCCTGATCGACGTGTCACGTGAAGCGGCCGAACAGTTGGGCATGCTGCGCAGTGGCACCGCGAAAGTTCGCGTGCAAGCCCTCGACGACTGATAGACGGAGCGCTGACTATTTTCGGACTTGCCGATTTACCCCTGATCAGCGTGATTGAATTGTTCAGCGGTCTGTTTTTACTGATCGCCGGTGCCGAACTGATGGTGCGCGCCGCCGTGCGCCTGGCCGCGCGACTGCATGTGCGGCCGCTGATCATCGGCCTGACCATCGTGGCCCTCGGCAGCAGCGCACCGCAGATGGCGGTCAGCCTGCAAGCCACCCTGGCGCAAAACGCCGACATCGCCGTTGGCAGCGTGATCGGCAGCAGCATCTTCAACATCCTCGTCACCCTCGGGCTCTCGGCGCTGATTATTCCGCTACGGGTTTCGCGGCAATTGGTGCGCCTGGATATTCCGCTGATGATCGGCGCCAGCCTGTTGGTGTTCGTACTGGCATGGAACGAAGAACTGAACCGCACAGACGGCATTATTCTGCTGGGCGCGCTGGTGCTGTACCTCGGCTTGCTGCTGCGCCAGTCGCGGCACTCGACCCGCCCGCCATCGGGAGCGCATGAAGCGCCACAGGCACCGTGGTTCAGCAGCCTGCTGATGATTGTTGCCGGGCTGGCGATGCTGGTGTTCGCCGGGCACTTGTTGCTCGGCGCCGCAGTGGCGGTCGCGACCGACCTGGGATTGTCGGAGCGGATTATCGGCCTGACCATCGTCGCGGTCAGCACGTCCCTACCGGAGCTGGCCACTTCGTTGATCGCCGCGTTGCGCGGTCAGCGAGACATCGCGGTGGGCAACGTGATCGGCAGCAACCTGCTCAACCTCTTGGGCGTACTCGGGCTTACCGCATTGATCGCGCCCTCGCCGCTGTCGGTCTCGCCGAACGCCCTGGATTTCGACCTGCCGGTGATGCTTGGTGTCGCGGTGCTGTGCCTGCCGGTGTTCTATTCCGGCTACCGGGTGACTCGCGCCGAAGGCCTGCTGTTTCTGGGTTTGTACCTGGCCTATGGGCTGCACGTGGTGTCGTTCACCACGGGCATGCCGCTGGCCGGCAAGCTTGAACACCTGATGCTGTTTTTCGTCCTGCCGGCGCTGGGGGCGTTTTTGCTGTTCACGTCGCTGCGCGCCTGGCGTCGCCAACACCACAAGAGGGAATTGCCATGAGCACTGATAAAAAGGCTGGGGTTGAAGTCCGTCGCCAAGTGATGGGCGACGCCTTCGTCGACCGCGCCTTGGACAACGCCACCGAGTTCACCCAGCCGCTGCAGGACTTCGTCAATGAACACGCCTGGGGCGGCGTGTGGAACCGTGAAGGTCTGCCGCTGAAAACCCGCAGCCTGATCACCCTCGCCGCGCTGACCGCGTTGAAGTGCCCGCAAGAATTGAAAGGTCACGTGCGTGGCGCGCTGAACAACGGCTGCACCGTGGAAGAAATTCGCGAGGCGCTGCTGCATTGCGCAGTGTATGCCGGCGTGCCGGCGGCGATCGATGCGTTTCGGGCGGCGCAGGAAGTGATTGATAGCTACCAGAAGCCGGAGTAATCGTCGGAATTTGTATTGATTGTTCTGCCGTCATCGCGGGCAAGCCCGCTCCCACAGGTACAGCGCAATCCTTGTGGGAGCGGGCTTGCCCGCGATGAGGCCCTACAGGACGCCGCAAAACCATCGGTTAAATCCACCCACCCCACTGCAACAAAAAGATCCCGACGTTGGTGGTGACCGCCGCCATCAGCGTGGTAATCACGATGATCGCCGCCGCCAGTTCATGATTGCCATTGGCCTGCCGAGCCATGACGAAACTGGCCGCAGCGGTCGGGCTGCCGAAGTACAGAAACAGAATCCCCAACTCCGCCCCGCGAAAACCCCAGAGCCAGGCACCGAGTGTCGCCAGCACCGGCAGGCCGATCATCTTCACCAGGCTTGAACTCAGCGCCATCGTGCCGCTTTTGCGCATCGCCGCCAGCGACAACGTGCCACCGATGCAGATCAACGCCAACGGCAAGGTGGTTTGTGCCAGGTACTGGCCGGACTTTTCCAGCCACCCCGGCAAACCGATTTCGAAATAGGCGAATGGCGCCGCCGCAAACACGCTGATGATCAACGGGTTGACCATCACACTTTTGCAGATACTCCACGGGTCAGACTTGATCACCGGGCTGTAGACCGCCAGCACGATGGTCGAAAGCGTGTTGTAGAACAGGATCACCAACGCCGCGAGAATTGCCCCGAGGGAAATCCCGTAATCGCCGTACATGCTCGCCGCCAGTGCGAGACCGATAACGCCGTTGTTGCCGCGAAACGCACCTTGGGTGTAGATGCCTCGGTCTTCCCGCGGGCATTTCCAGATCGCCCAGCCCCAGGCAATCGCAAAACACAGCAGCGTGGCGACCGAGAAGTAGATCAGCAGTGCCGGTTGCAGCGCGGCATGCAGGTCGGCATGCAAGATGCCCAGAAACAGCAACGCCGGCATGGTGACGTTGAACACCAGGGCCGACGCGGTATGAATGAAGTTGTCGTTGATCCAATCGATGCGCTTGAGCAGCACCCCCAGAAACAGCATGGCAAACACCGGCGCGGTGATGTTCAGGGTTTCGAGGAAAATAGCCAGCATGCCGGGAGAACCTTGGGTGGGCGTCGTTAGGGGGCTAATGATAAGCCACCAAGTCCCCTGCCGTCTGGTAGATCGCCATCGCGGGCAAGCCCGCTCCCACAGGTTTCAGTGTTGTTAATCAAATTTGGTGAACACCTAAGATCACTGTGGGAGCGGGCTTGCCCGCGATGAACGATGACGCGGTTTACGTGATCGGTGCCGGGTTGAACAAGGTAATGTCGTTATGCAGCTTATGCTGCTCCGCCCACGTCTGTTTCTTGTCGCTGGCCACGTCCAGGTAGTAGTGGAACAACTCCCAGCCAAGCTCTTCAATCGACGCCCGCCCCGTGGCAATCCGCCCGGCATCAATGTCGATCAAATCCGGCCAGCGCTGCGCCAGTTCTGTGCGGGTCGACACCTTCACCACCGGTGCCATCGCCAACCCATAAGGCGTACCCCGCCCGGTGGTGAACACATGCAGGTTCATCCCCGCCGCCAACTGCAACGTCCCGCAGACAAAATCACTGGCCGGGGTCGCGCAAAAAATCAGCCCTTTGCGCTTGAATCGCTCGCCAGGGCCGAGCACCCCGTTGATCGCGCTGCTGCCGGATTTGACGATCGAGCCCAGGGACTTCTCGACAATGTTCGACAACCCGCCCTTCTTGTTTCCCGGCGTGGTATTGGCGCTGCGATCCGCTTCGCCCTTGGCCAGGTAACGGTCGTACCAGTCCATTTCCCGCACCAGCTCCTGAGCCACTTCCTCGGTTTCGGCGCGAGACGTCAGCAGGTAAATCGCATCACGCACTTCGGTGACTTCGGAAAACATCACCGTCGCCCCCGCCCGCAACAACAGATCCGAGGCATAACCGAGCGCCGGGTTGGCAGTGATGCCAGAGAACGCATCGCTGCCGCCGCACTGCATGCCGAGGATCAGCTCGGACGCCGGTACAGTTTCCCGACGGCGCAGATCGAGCTTCTTCAAACGAGTCTCGGCCAGCGCCATGATCTGCTCGATCATCTCGGTAAAACCGTGACTGGAATCCTGCAAGCGGTACAACCACGGATCACTCAAATCCACCGAGCTGTCGTTCTCGTGCATCACCTGCCAGGCCTGCAACTTCTCGCAGCCCAGGCTGATCACCAGCGCTTCACCACCCAGGTTCGGGTTGCGCGCCAAGTTGCGCACGGTACGAATCGGGATGTACGCATCGGTGGCGGTGATCGCCACACCGCAGCCGTAACTGTGGGTCAGCGCCACCACGTCATCGACGTTCGGGTACTTGGGCAGCAACTCGTCCTTGATGCGCTTCACCGCGTGATCCAACACCCCGGTGACACATTGCACGGTGGTGGTGATGCCGAGAATGTTGCGCGTGCCGACGGTGCCGTCGGCGTTGCGATAACCCTCGAAGGTGAAGCCTTCCAGCGGTGCCTGCGCGGCCGGCACTTCGGTGGACAGCGGCAAGCTGTCCAGCGGTGGCGCGGTCGGCATGCGCAGTTGATCTTCCTTGACCCAGCTGCCGCGAGGAATCGGCTGCAACGCGTAGCCGATCGTCTGGCCGTAACGAATCACCTGGCCGCCCTCGGGAATGTCCTCGAGAGTGACCTTGTGGCTCTGCGGCACGAAATCCACGGTGACCAGGCCATCGGGGAATTCAGTGCCGGCCGGCACGCCCTGATCGTTGACCACGATCACCACATTGTCCCGCTCGTGCAGGCGGATGTAGCGCGGCGAGTCGGAATGTTCAATCAACTGCATGACGCCGCTCCTCAGGAATGCGCTTCAGATAACTTATTGTTGGTTTCAGGACCGCTGACTGGCGGCTCTTTGAGCACCACACGTTTGATCGGGCCAACGATCACCAGATAGCTGAACACCGCCACCAGCGCGTTGCAACCGACGAACACCAGCGCCCATTTGAACGAGCCGGTGGAGCTGATGATGTAACCGATAACGATCGGCGTGGTGATCGACGCGATGTTGCCGAAGGTGTTGAACAGGCCACCGCTGAGACCGGCGATCTGTTTCGGCGAGGTGTCGGACACAACGGCCCAGCCCAACGCACCGACGCCTTTACCGAAGAATGCCAGGGCCATGAAGCCGACGACCATCCATTCAACGTCTACATAGTTGCAAGCCACGATGCTACTGGAAACCAACAGGCCGGCGATGATCGGCGCCTTGCGGGCGAAGGTCAGCGAGTGACCTTTGCGCAGCAGGTAATCGGAAATCACCCCACCGAGCACACCACCGATAAACCCGCAGATCGCTGGCAACGAGGCAATGAAACCAGCCTTGAGGATGGTCATGCCGCGTTCCTGCACCAGGTACACCGGGAACCAGGTCAGGAAGAAGTAGGTGATGCCGTTGATGCAGTATTGGCCCAGATACACGCCGAGCATCATGCGGTTGGTGAGCAGTTGGCGGATGTAGTCCCACTTCGGACCGTCGCCTTTTTTGCCTTTGCCTTTGTCCTGGTCCATGTCGACCATGCCGCCGTTGTCGGCGATGTGCTTGAACTCGGCGTCGTTGATCATCGGGTGCTGGCGCGGGCTGTAGATCACCTTCAGCCAGATGCCCGAGAAGATGATGCCGATCACCCCCATGACGATGAACACGTGCTGCCAGCCGAAGCTGTAGACGATCCAGCCCATCAGCGGCGCGAACAACACGGTGGCAAAGTATTGCGCCGAGTTGAAGATCGCAGACGCTGTACCGCGTTCAGCGGTCGGGAACCAGGCCGCCACGATGCGCGCGTTGCCGGGGAAGGATGGCGCTTCGGCCAGGCCCACCAAAAAGCGCAGCATGAAAAGCGCAACCACCGCCGTGGACATGCCGAACTCACCAACATAGCCCTGCAGCACGGTGAACAGCGACCAAGTGAAAATGCTCAGTGCGTAGATTTTTTTTGAGCCGAAACGGTCCAGCAGCCAGCCACCGGGAATTTGCCCGGCCACATAGGCCCAACCGAATGCGGAGAAGATATAACCGAGGGTGACCGCGTCGATGCCGAGGTCTTTTTGCAGGCTGGAGCCGGCGATTGCGATGGTGGCCCGGTCGGCGTAGTTGATCGTGGTCACCAGAAACAGCATGAGCAGGATCAAATAGCGGACGTGAGTCGGCTTGGTCGATTGCATTGTAGATGTACTCCCACTGATTATTTTTATGCGCGGGTAAAGCTGTTGTGTTGCGGTATCGATGCCGATACCGCGGTGTTTCCTGTCAGGAGCCGATGTAGCTGGTCTTCACGACCGTGTAAAACTCTTGCGCATAGCGACCTTGCTCACGTGATCCATAGGATGAACCTTTACGCCCACCGAACGGAACGTGGTAATCCACGCCGGCGGTCGGCAGGTTGACCATCACCATCCCGGCCTGGGAGTGGCGCTTGAAGTGGTTGGCATACTTCAGCGACGTGGTAGCGATGCCCGCCGACAGACCGAACTCGGTGTCGTTGGCCATGACCAGCGCCGCCTCGTAATCGGCCACGCGAACGATGTTGGCCACCGGGCCGAAGATCTCTTCGCGGCTGATGCGCATCGCGGCTTCGCTATCAGCAAACAGGGTTGGCGCGAGGTAGTAACCTTCGGTGTCGCATGTCACCAAACCACCGCCACTGACCAGACGCGCACCTTCGGACTGGCCGATGTCGATGTATTTCATGTCTTGTTCAAGCTGAGCCTGCGAGACGACCGGACCGATATCGGTGCCGGTTTTCAGCGCGTGGCCAACCTTGATCGACTTCATGCGCTCGGCCATGGCCTCGACGAATTTGTCGTGAATCCCGGCGGTGACGATGAAGCGGCTCGACGCGGTGCAACGCTGGCCGGTGGAATAGAACGCGCTCTGTACCGACAGCTCAACCGCTTGTTTGAGGTCGGCGTCATCCAGAATGATCTGCGGGTTCTTGCCGCCCATTTCCAGCTGAACCTTGGCCTGACGCGACACGCAGCTAACAGCGATCTGTCGACCCACGCCCACGGAACCGGTGAAGCTGATGCCATCAACTTTCGGGCTCTGCACCAGCGCATCACCAACCACGCGACCGCTGCCCATCACCAGGTTGAACACGCCGGCCGGGAAGCCTGCGCGGGAGATGATTTCCGCCAGCGCCCAGGCACAGCCCGGAACCAGATCAGCAGGTTTCAGGACGACGCAGTTGCCGTAAGCCAGAGCCGGAGCGATTTTCCACGCCGGGATCGCGATCGGGAAGTTCCACGGGGTGATCAGGCCGACCACACCCAACGCTTCACGGGTCACTTCAACGTTGACGCCCGGACGCACCGACGGCAAATAGTCGCCGGACAGGCGCAGGCATTCACCGGCGAAGAACTTGAAGATGTTGCCGGCGCGAGTCACTTCGCCGATGGCTTCGGGCAGAGTCTTGCCCTCTTCCCGGGCCAGCAAGGTGCCGAGTTCTTCGCGACGGGCGAGGATCTCGCTGCCGACTTTATCCAGTGAATCGTGGCGAGCCTGAATGCCCGAAGTGGACCAGGCCGGGAACGCGGCGCGAGCGGCGTCGATAGCGGCGTGGACCTGAGCCAGATCGGCCTTGGCATAGTCGCCGATGGTATCGGTCAGCTCGGACGGGTTGATGTTGGCGCAGTAATCACTGCCCGCCACCCATTCGCCGTTGATGTAGTTATCGAAACGCTTTGAATCAGCCACAGAAATCTCTCCTCACGCAAAAAGCCGCTGATCGCTCAGCGGCCTTGGTTTTATCGAGTGTTATTGCGCACCCTGCTTGTCGATCAGCGCGGCGAGCATTTCGTACTCTTCGCCCGTCAGATCGGTCAGTGGCGCACGCACAGGACCTGCGTCATAGCCGGCAATTTTTGCCCCGGCCTTGACGATGCTCACGGCGTAACCGGCCTTGCGGTTACGGATGTCCAGGTACGGCAGGAAGAAGTCGTCGATGATCTTGCCGACGGTGGCGTGATCTTCGCGAGCAATGGCGTGGTAGAAATCCATCGCGGTTTTCGGGATGAAGTTGAACACCGCCGAGGAATAAACCGGCACGCCCAGCGCCTTGTACGCCGCGGCGTAGACTTCAGCGGTCGGCAAACCGCCCAGGTAGCTGAAACGATCACCGAGGCGGCGACGGATCGACACCATCAACTCGATATCGCCCAGGCCATCCTTGTAACCGATCAGGTTCGGGCAGCGCTCGGCCAGACGTTCCAGCAAAGGAGCGGTCAGGCGGCAGACGTTGCGGTTGTAAACCACCACGCCGATTTTTACCGATTTGCAGACCGCTTCAACGTGGTCGGCAACACCGTCCTGGCTGGCTTCGGTCAGGTAGTGCGGCAGCAGCAACAGGCCTTTGGCGCCCAGACGCTCGGCTTCCTGAGCGTATTCGATGGCTTGACGAGTCGAACCGCCGACACCCGCCAGGATCGGCACGCTGGTCGCGCAGGTGTCGACGGCAGTCTTGATGATTTCCGAATATTCGCTGGCCGCCAGAGAGAAGAACTCACCGGTGCCGCCCGCGGCGAACAATGCCGAGGCGCCGTATGGGGCCAGCCATTCGAGACGTTTGATATAGCCCGCGCGATGAAAATCGCCCTGAGCATTGAAGTCGGTGACCGGGAACGACAGCAGGCCGGAAGAGAGGATGGACTTCAGTTCTTGTGGATTCATTATTCGAACACCCTGGGTAGCAACGTTGTGTGAGAAAACCGTTCAGCCTTCGCCGAAGTTGTAGGTCATCGTACAACTTAAAATACAACCGTCAACTGCATTTCATCGCGAGCCGCAAAATTCGCGTCGGAAAAAGTAATTCCTTGACGTAGGAAAGTTCTCATCTATGATCCAGACAACTGTATATATATACAGTTAAATTTGATTCTACCTACGACATATCAAGGAGCTAGAAATGTCAGGTCTACACGCACAATCGAAGGAAAATACCCGACAGGTCATTGCCGATCTGGATGATCTTTTTACCGAGTACGGCATCGCCATTTCTGGCGATGTCGACACGCTTACACTCACCGCCGGCAGCCATCACGGCCTCGAACATCAGCGCCAGGGCCTGCTGTCGACGCCACCAAAAAATGCGCTGAAAGGCGCGCCCCAGTTGAGGTTTGAGGGTGCAGAACATACCGCGATCGGCGACAGCACCCTGCTGCACTTCGTCAAGGATGCACCTGCCATCCCGGCCTCGCAGGTGGAGTTGCACCTGCCCAATGGCCTGGCATTGACCTATGGACAAGTGATTGCGCTGGGGGGTGATTTTTATGGAATTCCCGACCAACCGATCTGCGAAGGCTCAACAGCGGCGGACCGAATCCAGCGCTTTACCAACGCCTTCAACTCCCTGGCGGTACTGCCGGCCTCAAACGCCGAGGCGAAGTTGATCCTCGGCGTCATGCAGAAAGAAATCGCCGCCATCAATCAAGCGATCAGGGACGGTAAACAACCTCACGAAGCTTATGACGCCCTCGGTGATACGTTGTCGGAAGAGTGGAACAAGATCACCGGCGGCGGCAGTTTCGTCTCGGCGCTGTTCCCTTTGGGGCGTTATCTGAAACTGGCCGCCAACAACGCCGACCATTTTGCCGAATGGGCGTTACTGGCCTACATCGCCGGGCACACGGCAGCGCTGCAACAAGCAGTGCTCGCCCACAACAGCGGCGATGAAAAGCAGTTGGAGTTGGCCTATGCGATGAACGCTTTTGCCGATCACTACCTGACCGACCTGTATTCCGCCGGCCACCTGCGAGTACCGCGCAAACAATTGGCGGCGGTGGTTACGCCCAGCGATCTCGGTTCGTTGATTACCCGCTTCATGCACGATGAAGACAGCAAGTTCGGCCTCAACGTGAGCAACGGCAACGGCGATCGCTGGCACGCCTACGGCGACAAGCGCTACTTCGATGCCATCGACAGCGCCAATCGCGCCCAGGTGAATCAAGCGGTTCAGGTGTCTGCGGATGAAGTGTTCGCGGCGTACCTCAGTGGCACTGCCCTGTCGGCCGGCAGCTTTGCAGCGTTGAAAAGGCTGCCCGACCTGCAAGCGGTACTGAACCCGGCAGGCAATTTCTCGCCACTGTTCAAGGTCGAGGGCAACAAGGTGTTGCGGCGCAAGGACGTCAACAACCTCAACGATACCGCCACCGTTGACGACTGGTGGGGCTGGAGTACCTATCTGCTGCTCAAGGACTACCAACCAACCGGCGTGCTGAACTCAGCGGCCAATGCCTGATAAGGAGATCACTGATGACTATCAAACTGAAACTGGAACTGGCTTCGGGCCAATCGCTGAAAGGCGCGCCGCTGGAGTTGCTGTCGAAAGGCTTGCCAATTGCCCGGGCGCTTGTGAATGAGCGCGGGCATGCGGTTTTCGATGCCAAACCTGGGGCTGCTGAGTTGGCGGTGAGGGTGGATCGGGGAATTTTGAAGACAATCTGAAAGATTAATTGATGGCTACTGACCCCATCGCGGGCAAGCCCGGCTCCCACAGGTTCTGTGTGTGTTCACACTATTGTGATCGACACAAAACCTGTGGGAGCCGGGCTTGCCCGCGATGGCTATCTGTCCGGCAAGAAATCACCTCAATCAGAAAACCTGAGCCCGCTTCATGCACCTGATGCTCTGCATCACACTGCGAGCGCCGAGGCGGGGGCTTGTTCTGAAATGCCCACGCATGCCATTCGTCGAAACTGTTATTTCTAACAGTAGCCCGCTCACTGCTGCCTAAGCCTAAATGGCTCAGGAGTTAACGGACCGGCTCCGTCAGCGCGATGCCGTAATGCGCACCTCTCGAACGGTTCAATTTCATCGCTAAAAGGATTTTGATCATGACTGCGCAACAACAAGTCTTGCCACCACCGGTGCTTCCAGACGCCAGCAATGGTGTGCTTTACGTTGATAACTTAAAGGACCCAGTGCGGGGTGACGTGCCCCCATACGCTAACGCTACTGTGGGTGACAGAGTCGAATTGACGGTAAAGACCTCTACCAATAACCAGTGGCGTGGGTCGTTCGTACTGACGGAAAGCTCGCTTGAGAAACCAGTCATATTCGGTATTCTGAAAGAAACATTTGCGAAGGGGTTGATCGCAGGTGCCAGCGCCACACTGTATTACACCATTACCCACGCATTCAGTAATCCGATTGTCTCCCCGCCTCTGACTGTCTATCTCAAACCGTAAGCAGTAATCAACGCTGCGCCTGCGCCTCTTCATGGGCCTGGCGCAGCCGCTCGCGGCTATTCGTCAGGTGCAACCGCATAGCCGCCCGCGCCGCATCGGAATCCTGGCGGGCGATAGCATCATAAATCTCTTCATGCTCACGGCTCAGGCGACTCATGTAGTGCTGCTGGTCGTCGTGGGCCAGGCGCGCGGAGTTCAGGCGCGTGCGCGGAATGATGCTGGTGCCCAGGTGGGTCATGATGTCGGTGAAGTAGCGGTTGCCGGTGGACAACGCGATTTCGAGATGGAAGGCAAAGTCCGAAGCCACGGCATCACTGGCGTGGGCGGCGCTTTCGTTCAGTGCATCGAGAGCGGCGCGCATCGCGGCCAATTGCTCAGCACTGCGTCGTTGCGCGGCAAGGCCGGCGGATTCCACTTCCAGGCTGATGCGCAATTCCAGAATCGCCAATACGTCGCGCAAGGTCACTACGGTGGCCGGGTCGATACGGAAACCGCTCGGGCTCGGCGTGTCGAGCACGAAGGTGCCGATGCCGTGACGGGTTTCAACTTGCCCGGCGGCCTGCAAACGGGAAATCGCTTCGCGCACCACAGTGCGGCTGACGCCATGGGCATCCATGATCGCCGACTCGGTGGGCAACTTGTCGCCACGTTTGAGATGACCGTCGCGGATCTGCTCGGACAGCACCGTCACCAGTTCCTGAGCGAGGCTGCGGCGCTTGCGAGGGAGGCGAGGTGCGTCGATCGGGTTTTCCATGGTGAACGTCTGTCTCGAAAAAAGCGGCTGAAACCGCATCATAGCTCAACACGGTTGTACGATCACCACCGCCTCTGTTGGAGCGAGGCTTGCCCGCGAAGAACGATAACGCGGTTCTGCAGGTGAACCGCGTCGAGGCCATCGCGGGCAAGCCCGCTCCCACAGGTCAAGTGGTGTTTATGCGGTCACCGTCTGGTCCACCAGATGGCCATTCTCGATCCGCACATGCCGTGGATGGAAACGCTTCAGGCTGCTGCGATGCCCGACGCTGACGATGCTCAGCCCCGGCAATTCATCGATCAACGCCTGATACAGCGACGCTTCATCCTCTTCATCCATGGCCGAAGTCGCTTCGTCCATGTACAGCCATTGCGGCGCATAAAGCAGCGCGCGGGCGAAGGCCAGACGTTGCTGCTCGCCCGGCGAAAGCATGCGCTGCCAGTGATTAGCCTCATCCAGACGCGAAACCAGGTGCGGCAAGCGGCAGGTTTCCAGCACGTGGACGTAGCGCTCGTGCGGGTAGGTGTCGCCGGGCTGTGGATAACTCAGCGCCTCGCGCAGGGTGCCGATCGGCAGATACGGTTTTTGCGGCAGGAACAGATAACGCCCCGTTGGCAGGCGGATGCTGCCGTGGCCGGCCGGCCAAAGGTGCCCCATCGCCCGCAGCAACGTCGATTTGCCGCTGCCGGAACGACCGCTGAGCATGACGCGCTCGCCCTCCTCCACCGTCATGTCGGCGTTGGTCAGCAGGTGACGACCGTCAGCGAGGTCAAGGCCAAGGTTATGCACCTTCAACGCCGAGCCCTGATTCTGCACGTCGATGGCCGGTGCGCGTTCTTCGTTGTCGGTCATGGCCTGACGGAAACTCAGCAGACGATCACAAGTGGCACGCCACTCGGCGAGGTCCTGGTACGCGCTGATGAACCAGCTGAAGTTCTCCTGGACGTTGCCGAACGCGGAGTTGATTTGCATCAGTTCACCGAGCTCGATCTTGCCAGCGAAGTAACGCGGCGCCGCGACCATGAACGGAAAGATGATTGCGATCTGGGCATAACCGGAGGTGAAGAAGGTCAGGCGCTTGGACACCTTCATGATGTCCCAGAAGTTGTGCCAGACCAGCCCGAAACGGCTGCTCAAGCGACGATTCTCGTTGGGCTCGCCGTTGTACAGCGCAATGCTTTCGGCGTTCTCACGGACCCGCACCATGGAGAAACGCAAGTCGGCTTCAAAACGTTGCTGGTTATTGTTGAGGCCGATCAAGCGACGACCGATCACATGCGTCAGCCAGCTGCCGACGGCGGCATAAACCAGCGCGCACCAGAACATGTAGCCAGGGATCGTGAAGCCAAACACTTCGATGCTGCCCGACACGCCCCACAAAATGATCGAGAACGACACCAGGCTGACGATGTTACGGATCAAACCCAGGCCCAGGCCCAAGGTGTTGGTGGTGAATTTATTAAGGTCTTCGGAAATCCGCTGGTCCGGGTTATCGGTGTAACCGCCCTGCTCCAGCTGGTAGTAATTTTTGTTGCCGAGCCAGCGGGCGAAATGCTTTTCGGTGAGCCAGGCTCGCCAGCGAATGGTCAGCATTTGAGTCAGGTAGAGCCTGTACACCGCGCCGAGAATCGCCACGGCGGCAATACCGCAGAAATACAGGATCAACTGCCAGAACGCCGCTTCGTCTTTCTTCTGCAGGGCGTTGTAGAAATCCTTGTACCAACTGTTGATCCACACCGAGATCGCCACGCTGAACAATGACAGCGCGATCACCGCGATCAGCAATGTCCAGGCCTTGCCCTTCTCTTCGCTGCGCCAGTAAGGCGTGGTCATCGCCCAGACTTTGCGAAAAAACTGCCCGCGCACAGCATCGTTGACCGCGGAATATTCAGCGTTCTGATTCATGGATAAGGCTCGATAAAGAAAAGAACACACACGAGCCGATCATAAATGATCGGCCCGGCTTGTAACGAGGTGTGACAACAATTGTTCAGCGCCGGTTCAGCGACGGACCGGACGCTTTTGCAGTTTGCGCTGCAGCGTGCGGCGGTGCATGCCCAAGGCGCGGGCAGTAGCGGAGATGTTGCCTTCGTGCTCGGTCAGTACGCGCTGGATGTGCTCCCACTGCAGGCGATCCACGGACATCGGGTTTTCCGGCACCAGCGTGTCGAGGTCGGCGTGCTCGGAGAGTAACGCGGCCAACACGTCATCGGCGTCCGCCGGTTTGCACAGGTAATTGCAGGCGCCGCGCTTGATCGCCTCGACGGCGGTGGCAATGCTCGAATAACCGGTAAGGATCACCACGCGCATTTCCGGGTCGAGTTCGAGCAGTTTCGGCAGCAACACCAGGCCCGAGTCGCCGTCCATTTTCAGATCAAGGGCGGCGTAATCCGGGATGTCGGCCTGGGCGATGGTCAGGCCTTCTTCGGCGGAACCAGCTGTGCTGACGCGAAAACCGCGGCGGGCCATGGCGCGGGCCATCACGCGGGTAAAGGTTGCGTCGTCGTCTACCAGCAGCAAATGCGGCAGTTCTTCGCCTTCGACTTGGATCTCGTCACTCATGTTCGTCTCCTCGGGCGACACGGGGCAGGCGCAGCTCGGTAAGCGTGCCACCTTCCTCATGACTGTAGAGTTTCACTGAGCCGCCGGCGCGTGTCACGCTGGCCTTGCTCAAAAACAGGCCCAGGCCGAAACCTTTGCCCTTGGTGGTAAAAAACGGTTTGCCAATCTGCTCGGCAATGGCCAGAGGCACACCGGCGCCATGGTCGCGAATGCTGATGGTCAAATCCTCGGCATTCCAGTCCAGGGTCACTTGCAAGCCTTCGGGGCATGCATCGGCGGCGTTGTTCAGCAAATTTAGCAGGGCTTGGGTCAGATCCGGCGGCGGCGCCATGCGCGGCACGGTCCCCTGGCCCAGGCGCTGGAAGCGGTAACTGGCTTCCGGGCGCATCAGGTGCCAGCGGTTCAGGGCTTCGTCGAGCCAGTCGGTGACGTCCTGCATCTCCACCGCCAGACGACGATTGGCTTCCGCCGCCCGAACCAACTGCTGCAAGGTCTCTTTGCAGAGTTTGACCTGATCCTGCAGCACGCTCAAATCGTCCTGCAACAGCGGGTCTGGATGGTCCTGACGCATTTCCTTGAGCAATACGCTCATGGTCGCCAGCGGCGTGCCCAGTTCATGGGCGGCGCCGGCAGCCTGGGTCGCGACGGCCAGCAATTGCTGATCGCGCAGGCCTTCTTCGCGACGAATGGCACGCAGTTCTTCCTGACGACGCAACTCCTCAGCCATACGGGCGGCGAAGAACGTGATCACCGCTGCCGCCAGGGCGAAGCTCAGCCACATCCCGTAGATCTGCAGGTTCTCCCGGGCGATCGGGAACGTTTCCAGCGGGTAGAACCGCGCCAGCAGTAACGTATAAAGCGCCAACGCGATACCCGACAGAATCACCGAATAGCGCCACGGCAGCGTCACGGCGGCAATGGTCAGCGGCACCAGGTAATAAGAGACGAACGGATTGGTCGAGCCGCCGGAGAAGTACAGCAAGGCACTGTGGATAAACAGGTCGCAGGCCAGTTGCACGGCGTATTCGAGCTCGGTCACCGGCCACGATGTACGCAGGCGAATCGCGGTCAGCGCGCAGAGCACCATGGAAAAACCGAGGGTGATCGCCAATTGCAGCCAGGGCAGCGGCAGCAGGTCGAACCAGTAGGCCAGGCCTACGGAACCGGCCTGAGCGGCCAGCACCAACGTGCGGATGAACGTGAGCCGCCAGAGGTTCTGGCGAGTGGCGGAAGTGATTTGAACGGGGGCGAGCATGAGCTCTCCTGATGAGCGCTCCAGGCGGATCGCACGGAGTATAACCAAGCCGCGGGCCTGAGAGGCGAAAGTGCGGCAAACGACCACATGGCGGAAAGGATTGTGGCGTCTATAAGGCCGCCATCGCGGGCAAGCCACGCTCCCACATTGGAATGCGTTCCCTGTGGGAGCGTGGCTTGCCCGCGATTGACCGCGCAGCGGTCACCTGTGGTCGATCTGTATAGAAGTTGTAACTGTGCGAACCGGACTATTGAAGCTAGAGTCTGATGGTTTCACGCAGGTTCGGACCTCAACCCCTGCGCATCGTCCAAGGAGCTTTTCATGCACACATTGCGCCGCAGCGCCGCCCTTCTTGCCTTAAGCGTTGGCACCGTCGCCAGCCTCCCGGCCCTGGCCGTCGACGAATTGCATTACAACCAGATTTCCCTGCGCGCCGAAGTCAGCCAGGAAGTGGCCCGCGACCTGATGATCGTGACCCTCTACACTGAAGAGCAAAACACCGACCCGGCCAAACTCGCCGCCGACGTCAGCACCACCATGAACAAAGCACTGGCCCAGGCTAAAGAAGTCAAAGACATCACCCTGCGCCAGGGCAGCCGCAACAGCTACCCGATCTACGACACCAAAGGCCAGAAAATCACCGGCTGGCGTGAACGCGCCGAACTGCGCCTGGAAAGCTCGGACTTCGCCGCCCTGTCCAAACTCACCGGCGAACTGCTCACCGACCTGAAAATGGGCGGCATGGACTTCGCCATCGCCACCCCAACCCGCAAAGCCAGCGAAGACGCCCTGCTCAAAGAAGCCGTGACCGCCTTCAAGTCTCGCGCCCAACTGGCCACCGACGCCCTGGGCGGCAAGAGCTACAAAATCGTCAACCTGAACCTCAACAGCAACGGTTATCCACAACCGTACATGCGTGGGCCGATGATGATGAAAGCTGCCGGCATGGACTCTGCGCCGGTGACGCCCGAGGTTGAAGCGGGCACCAGCCAGGTCAGCATGACGGCGGATGGGGCGATTGAAGTGTTGATGCCTTGATTCGATAACCCGGGAACGAAAACGGCGAACACCAAAGTGATCGCCGTTTTTTTGTGCCAGAAGAATCTGGTTGTGACAGTCAGCTTTGTGGTGAACGCCGGCCGCCATCGCAGGCAAGCCAGCTCCCACAAGGTCATGCGCCATTTCAAGATCTATGCAGAGCCTGTGGGAGCTGGCTTGCCTGCGATGAACGATGACGCGGTGATTCAGGATTAAGACTGCGGATCAACCCGATCCAACGCCCGATTCACCGCCAACTCCGCCAGCATGATGATCTGTTGAATTGCCAACACTGTATTGCGCTGCGGGCCGATCAGGTGGGTAGCGAAATCGCTGGCCAGAACACTGGCCGAAGCCAATGACTCACAAGCTTGAGCCAGAAGACTTTCAGTATCGCTGTCCGGGGAAACCAGGAACATCGTGCTGGGGCGACGTGGTTTTGCGGCGTAAGGTTTGGGCGGATCGAGGTAGTAGTCGAGGGCGCGTTTTATGGCTTCGCGGTCTTTGAGTAATTCTTCGGTGCGCGATGCTTCGGCGTTGGGGGTGGTGGTATTGAAGGGTGGATCCGGGATTAACTTATCCATAAAAAACTCCTACTTATTGAGTGGAGCCATCCGCTTGTCGTTTCCACACGACAAAGAGGTGGCAGCTGTACGCGGGGTGGAAAACCGGTAAGTAGGCACCCGGCCAGACCGAAGTCTGCCCACGCACAGCCGCCATAACGCAGTTTGCAGACGAAAGAAGGCATCGGCAACGATTACGGTGGTGATGCAATGCAACTACTTAAGGTTCAGGTTTCCACACCTGCTCGCTGGTTTTGCAGCGACAGCCAAAGACTAGAGAGCCCGCTTCCGACGGACAACCTGAAAAACATGTGGGAAGGTTCTGATGTTTTTACCAACCAATAAACATTGTCGCCCGTAAGGCCGCCATCGCGGGCAAGCCCGCTCCCACAGTGGAGCGGTGTATACCTGCAATAGACTGGTCGGCTGTCAGGCCGCCTTCGCAGGCAAGCTCCCACAGTTTGATTTGTGTACATCCAGGGAACGGTTGGTCGGCTAGAAGGCCGCCAAGCCAACAACCCGCTTGAATATGCCGAGATAGAGGGGTCTCCCTTACAAACGGATATTTCCGCCAGTCTCACCAACAACGCTACCCTCAGGAAAACACCGCCGCCAAGCCCTCGGGGACTCCATGGAAAGAACCACCGTAAAACCACTTCTACTCGCCCTTACCCTCGCCACAATCGCCACCACCGCCCCACTCGCCCAAGCCGCCACCACCCTGGTCTATTGCTCCGAAGCCAGCCCCGCCGGCTTCGACCCCAGCCAATACACCAGCGGCACCGACTTCGACGCCTCCGCCGAAACCGTCTTCAACCGCCTCACCCAATTCAAACGCGGCGGCACCGAAGTCGAGCCCGGATTAGCGACCAGTTGGGATGTGAGCAAGGACGGCCTCAGCTACACCTTCCACCTGCGCGACGGCGTGAAATTCCACACCACCGACTACTTCACCCCGACCCGCGACTTCAACGCCGACGACGTGTTGTTCACCTTCCAGCGCCTGCTGGACCCGGACAATGCATTCCGTAAAGCCTACCCCGCCGAGTCGCCGTACTTCACCGACATGGGCCTGAACACCACGATCAAAAGCATCGACAAACTCGACGACCACACCGTGCGCTTCAGCCTGAACAACATCGACGCCGCGTTCGTGCAAAACCTCGCCATGAGCTTCGCCTCGGTGCAATCCGCCGAATACGCCGCGCAATTGTTGAAAGAAGGCAAAGCCGCCGACCTCAACCAGAAACCGGTCGGCACCGGCCCCTTCGTGTTCAAGCGCTATCAAAAGGACTCGCAGATCCGCTACGCCGCCAACAAGGCCTACTGGAAACCCGAGGACGTGAAACTCGACAACCTGATTTTCTCGATCACACCCGACGCCGCCGTGCGCTTGCAGAAGCTCAAGGCCGGCGAGTGTCAGGTCAGCGGCTACCCGCGCCCGGCAGACATCGAAGTGATGGAGAAAGACCCCAACCTGCGGGTACTCAAGCAAGCCGGTTTCAACCTTGGCTTCCTCGCCTACAACGTGACCCATCCGCCACTGGACCAGCTCAAGGTCCGTCAGGCCCTGGACATGGCTATCGACAAACCGGCGATCATCAAAGCGGTCTACCAGAGTGCCGGGCAACTGGCGCAGAACGCTTTGCCGCCGGCGCAATGGTCCTATGACCCGAGTATCAAAGACGCACCGCACGACCCGACCAAAGCCCGCGCGCTACTAAAAGAAGCAGGGGTTGCGCCCGGTACTACTATCGATTTGTGGGCCATGACCGTGCAGCGTGCCTCCAACCCCAACGCGCGGATGTCGGCACAGATGATCCAGCAGGATTGGGAGAAAGTCGGCATCAAGGCCAACATCGTCAGTTACGAATGGGGCGAGTACATCAAGCGCGCCAAGAACGGCGAACACGACGCCATGATTTACGGCTGGACCGGCGACAACGGTGACCCGGACAACTGGCTCGGCGTGCTCTATAGCTGCGCCGCCGTGAAAGGCAGCAACTACGCCAAGTGGTGTGACCCCGCCTACGACAAGCTGGTGCAGCAAGCCAAGGTGTCCACGGACAAACAGCAGCGGGTCAACCTGTACCAACAGGCACAGCAAATCCTTAAGCAACAAGTGCCGATTACACCGATTGCGAATTCGACGGTGTTCCAGCCACTGCGCAAGGAAGTTACCGACTTCAAGATCAGCCCTTTCGGCCTTACCCCCTTCTATGGAGTGGGTATAAATAAGTAACACCAGGCTCCAACCGGGTGCGCCAAACGCCCCGGTTGCCCCTTGTCGGTGCGCGATTTGCACCGTAAAAAACCTGCGCAAACGGTCAAATACCTCAGTATTTATACATATGCGACATTAAGGTACGTTCGTTCCACTGTTTAAGGTTTGGAGCCATTCAGGATCTTGCATTGGGTATGGCCCCTGCATAAGTATCCGCAGGTCGACTCACGAGGTCGTCCTCTAATTCCAAAAATGACAACAAATCATGAGGCCACCATGCTTAAACACGCGGTCATTCCGTTTTTAGTCGGCGCAAGCTTATTAGCCAGCGCACCTTTCGCCCAAGCGGCGACTAACCTGGTGTTTTGCTCCGAAGGGAGCCCGGCCGGTTTCGATCCTGGTCAGTACACCACCGGAACCGACTTCGACGCCTCTGCAGAAACCATGTTCAACCGCCTGACCCAGTTCGAGCGCGGCGGCACCGCCGTTATTCCTGGCCTGGCGACCAAGTGGGACATTTCCGATGATGGCCTGACTTACACCTTCCACCTGCGTGAAGGCGTCAAGTTCCACACCACCCCGTACTTCAAGCCGACTCGTGAGTTCAACGCCGACGACGTACTGTTCACCTTCAATCGCATGATTAACAAGGATGACCCGTTCCGTAAGGCGTACCCGACTGAATTCCCGTACTTCACCGACATGGGGATGGATACCAACATCACCAAGATCGATAAAGTCGACGACCACACCGTCAAGTTCACACTCAAAGAGGTTGATGCCGCGTTCATTCAGAACATGGCCATGAGTTTCGCCTCGGTCCAGTCCGCCGAGTACGCTGCCCAGCTGCTCAAGGAAGGCAAAGCCGCCGACATCAACCAGAAGCCGGTCGGTACTGGCCCGTTTGTGTTCAAGAGCTACCAGAAAGACTCCAACATCCGCTACACCGGGAACAAGGACTACTGGAAGCCTGACGACGTGAAGATCGACAACTTGATCTTCGCCATCACCACCGACCCGTCGGTGCGTATTCAGAAGCTGAAGAAGAACGAGTGCCAGATCACTCTGTTCCCACGTCCAGCCGACTTGAAGGCGCTGAAGGAAGACAAGACCCTGAAAGTGCCTGACCAGGCCGGTTTCAACCTGGGTTACATCGCCTATAACGTGATGGACAAAATCAAGGGCAGTGATCAGCCAAACCCGATGGCCCAGTTGAAAGTGCGTCAGGCACTGGACATGGCTGTCAACAAGCAACAGATCATCGACTCGGTTTACCAGGGCGCCGGCCAACTGGCTGTCAACGCCATGCCACCGACCCAATGGTCTTATGACACCACCATCAAGGATGCCCCGTACAACCCTGAGAAAGCCAAAGCGCTGCTCAAGGAAGCCGGCATCAAGGAAGGCACCGAGATCAACCTGTGGGCGATGCCGGTGCAGCGTCCTTACAACCCGAACGCCAAGCTGATGGCGGAAATGCTGCAGTCCGACTGGGCCAAGATCGGTATCAAAGCCAAGATCGTGACCTATGAGTGGGGCGAGTACATCAAGCGCTCCAAAGGCGGCGAAAACGGCGCGATGCTGATTGGCTGGAGCGGCGACAACGGTGACCCGGACAACTGGCTGAACGTACTGTTCGGCTGCGACTCTCTACAGGGCAACAACTTCTCCAAGTGGTGCGACAAGAAATTCGACGGCATCGTTAAAGAAGCCAAGCGCACTACCGATCAGGCCAAGCGCACCGAACTGTACAAACAGGCGCAACACGTCCTCAAAGACGCCGTTCCAATGACACCTATCGCTCACTCGACGGTGTTCCAACCCATGCGCGACAACGTGCAGGACTTCAAGATCAGCCCGTTTGGCTTGAACTCCTTCTACGGCGTCAGCGTCAGCAAATAAGGTTTGGCAACGGCGACGTTCTTCACGTCGCCGTTGCTTTATCTACCGAGAAAGTAGGAATTCACTGACAGCCAAATCCACTGCGCACCACAGCAGAGGCTTAGGACGCGTCGCCTTTTCCTACGAGTCTTTCAGACTCTACACATTTACTGCCAGACCCACGGCTCATACCGTCGGGATCTGACCAGTTCATGCGTGGGCTCTCGGTTTGCTGCATGCAATGGTTTGAGAGCAATGAAGCCCCACGTCCCCGGACGGGACAACGGCTCATTGCACAACACTAAAAAGAGGGAGCGTCATGCGCCATACCTTGGTTTTATCCGCATTGCTGGGCACCGGCCTGTTGGCCGTCACTTCCATTAGCCAGGCCGCCAATAACAGCCTGGTGTTCTGCTCCGAAGGCAGCCCGGCGGGCTTCGACACCGCGCAATACACCACGGCGACCGATAACGACGCCGCCGAGCCGCTGTACAACCGATTGGCAGAGTTTGAAAAAGGCGCTACCAACGTCGTACCGGGCTTGGCAACGAGCTGGGATATTTCCGAGGACGGCCTCAAGTACACCTTTCACCTGCGCGAAGGGGTGAAATTTCACACGACCAAATACTTCACACCGACCCGCGATTTCAACGCCGATGACGTGCTATTCACGTTCAATCGCATGCTCGATCCGCAGCAACCCTTCCGAAAGGCTTATCCAACCGAGTTCCCGTATTTCAACGGGATGAGCCTGAACAAGAACATCGCCAAGGTCGAGAAGACCGGGCCGCTGACCGTGGTGATGACGCTCAACAGCGTCGACGCCGCGTTCATCCAGAACATCGCCATGAGTTTCGCCGCGATCCTTTCTGCCGAATACGCCGACCAGTTGCTGGCCTCCGGCAAGCCGAGCGACATCAACCAGAAGCCGATCGGCACTGGCCCGTTCGTGTTCAAGAGCTACCAGAAAGATTCCAACATCCGTTACAGCGGCAACAAGCAGTACTGGGACCCGAGCCGGGTCAAGCTCGACAACCTGATTTTCGCCATCAACACCGACGCCTCGGTGCGCGTGCAGAAGCTCAAGGCCAACGAATGCCAGATCACCCTGCACCCGCGCCCGGCCGACGTGACCGCGCTGAAAAACGATCCGAAGCTGCAACTGATCGAGAAGCCTGGCTTCAACCTTGGTTACATCGCCTATAACGTGCGGCACAAACCGTTCGATCAGCTCGAAGTGCGCCAGGCGCTGGACATGGCGGTGAACAAGCAAGGCATTCTCAACGCCGTCTATCAAGGCGCCGGCCAACTGGCGGTCAACGCCATGCCACCGACCCAATGGTCCTACGACGAGACGATTAAAGACGCCGCCTACAACCCGGAAAAAGCCAAGGAACTACTCAAGGCTGCCGGCGTCAAGGAAGGCACTGAAATCACTCTCTGGGCCATGCCGGTTCAGCGTCCGTATAACCCCAACGCCAAGCTGATGGCCGAAATGCTCCAGGCGGATTGGGCGAAGATCGGCCTCAAGGTCAAGATCGTCAGCTACGAATGGGGCGAGTACATCAAGCGCACCAAGAACGGCGAGCACGACATCAGTCTGATCGGCTGGACCGGTGACAATGGTGACCCGGACAACTGGCTCGGCACGCTGTACAGCTGCGATGCCATTGGCGGCAACAACTACTCAATGTGGTGTGATCCGGCTTACGACAAGCTGATCAAGCAGGCCAAGGTCGTGACTGACCGTGACCAGCGCACCGTGCTCTACAAACAGGCGCAACAGTACCTCAAGCAGCAGGTGCCGATCACGCCGGTCGCCCACTCGACGGTTAACCAGCCGTTGAGCGCCAAAGTCGAAGGATTCAAGGTGAGTCCTTTCGGTCGTAACGTGTTCTCGGGCGTCAGTATCGACCAATAACCGATTAGCCAGAACGCTGGGGGCGGATTCCGCCCTCATGCAAGCGTATTGCCGTAATTCGCCAATCTGGCCTATAGCAAACGTTTGCGATGCCTGCATGAGTTCTAAACCAAATAGCCGGATCACCAAAAAAGACCGGCATTAAAAAAAAGAAAGTAAGGAGCTTCACCCATGAAACTGAGCAGCACCGCGTTATTGGCCTTGGCCATCAGCAGCGTGACCGCCACGGCTTACGCTGAATCCCAGAGTCAGGCTTTCACCCCGGTTACGGTCAACACCAAAAGCGCTCAAGCCGAAGCAACCGGCTTTGTCGAAGGCCAATCGGTCACCGGCAGCACGCGTAACTGGTACGCCAACGAACAACTGAAACGTGGCGCCAAGTTCAGCTACAAGAAAGACGGTGTATCGACCCCGACTGATCGTCGTATCAACTGGGTTCAGGGCACCATCCTCAAGTACAACTCCGGCTTCACTGAAGGCACCGTAGGTTTCAGCACCGAAGTGGCGGCCTACAACGCCATCGCTCTGGATCGTGATCGCAAGGATCTGGCGTCCAACAACGGCGGCGCACCGGGTACCCGTCCTGGCGCGGGCAACAACCGTACCCTGACCGAAGAAGGTGGCGACGCCGTCGGCCAGTGGAGCAAACTGGGCCTGGCCAACGTCAAGGCCCGTGTGTCCAACACCACCCTGACCGCTGGCCGCCAGAACTTCAGCAGCCCGATGGTCGATGTCATCGGTAACCGTGCGCTACCTTCGAGCTTCCAAGGTGTGGCCATCCACAGCGAAGAGCTGAACAACCTGGCTTTCGACCTGGCCACCTTCGATCGCAACTCTCCGCGTACCGAAGAAAGCCAGCGTAAATTCCGTACCGAATACGCCAACGGCATCGTTGAAACCGATCACGTCTACACGGGCGGTATCACCTACACCCCATTCGCCAGCCTGACCACCAGCCTCTGGGCGACCCAGGCCGAAGACATCTGGAACCAGTACTACTTCGGCGCCAGTCATGTGCTGGGCGACAGCCAGGTCCTGAGCCTGACCACCGGCCTGAACTACTACAAAACCCAGGAAGAAGGTAAAGCCCTCATAGGCAAAATCGACAACGACACCTACTCCCTGTCGTTCGGCCTGACCCACCAGGCTCATAGCCTGACCTTCTCCTACCAGGAAGTGAACGGTAACGAGTACTTCGACTACCTGCACGAAACGAACGGCATCTACCTGGCCAACTCCCTGCTGTCGGACTTCAACGGCCCGAACGAGAAGTCCTTCCAGATTGCCTACGGTCTGAACATGGCCGAATACGGCGTGCCTGGCCTGAAATTCAACATCTACCAGGCTCGCGGCTGGGGCATCGACGGCACTCACTACACCGGCAACGGCGGCGTGGCGGACAAGGGTTACGACGGTATCCAGAGCCAGGATGGCGAACACCACTATGAATACGGCATCGGTGCTTCGTACGCAGTGCAGAGCGGTCCACTCAAGGCCACCGCTATCCGCGCGACCTACACCGCTCACCGCGCCAGCGAAAACCAGGCGGATGGCAGCATCAACGAGTTCCGTCTCGTGACCACCATCCCGTTCAACATTTTGTAAAACGTATGCCTGCGGCTGGCTCATGATGAGTCGGCCGTCTGGCTTTTCTGTTCAACCGATTGCAGAGGGCTCTAGATGAAAATGCTTCCCCTACGAGCGGCCATCGCTGCCGCGTTGCTGAGTGTCGCCGTTGGCGTCTCGGCCAAACCCTTGGTGGTCTGTACCGAAGCCAGTCCGGAAGGCTTCGATATGGTCCAGTACACGACTGCAGTCACAGCCGATGCGGTGGCCGAAACCATCTTCAATCGTCTGGCGGACTTCAAGCCCGGCACCACTGAAGTGATCCCGGCACTGGCCGAGTCGTGGGACATCAGCGACGACGGTCTGACCTACACGTTCCACCTGCGCAAAGGCGTCAAGTTTCACACCACCGATTACTTCAAGCCGACCCGCGACATGAACGCCGACGACGTGGTCTGGAGTTTCCAGCGTCAACTGGACCCGAAACACCCATGGCACAAACTGTCGAGCGTGGGCTTCCCGTACTTTGAAAGCATGGGCTTCAAAGAGCTCCTCAAAAGCGTCGAGAAAGTCGACGACAACACAGTCAAATTCACCCTGACCCGCCGTGAAGCGCCGTTCCTGGCCGACATCGCCATGGCCTTCTCCTCGATCTACTCCGCCGAGTACGCCGATCAGTTGCTCAAGGCCAACAAGGCCGGTGACCTGAACAACAAGCCAATCGGCACCGGCCCGTTCGTCTTCCAGCGTTACGCCAAGGACGCTCAGGTTCGCTTCAAGGCCAACCCGGACTACTTCCGCGGCAAACCACCGGCTGATTCGCTGATTCTGGCGATTGCCACCGACAACAACGTGCGCCTGCAAAAGCTCAAGGCCAACGAGTGCCAGATCGCGCTGTATCCGAAACCGGATGACATCCCGAGCATCAAGAAAGACACCAACCTGAAGGTTGATGAGCTCAATGCGATGACCGTTTCGTACATCGCGATGAACACCTCGCACAAGTACATGAGCGACGTGCGCGTGCGTAAAGCCATCGACATCGCCTTCGACAAGGCTGCGTACGTCAACGCGCTGTTCGGCAAAGGCAATGCGACCGTGGCGGTCAACCCGTACCCGGACACCCTGCTGGGCTACAACCACAAACTGACCAACCCGCCGCGTGATCTGGACAAGGCTCGCGCCCTGCTCAAGGAAGCCGGCGTACCGGAAGGCACCACGTTTACCCTGTTCACCCGTAACGGCGGCGGCCCGACCAACCCGAACCCGATGCTCGGCGCGCAGATGATGCAGGCCGACCTGGCCAAGGTCGGGATCAAGGTCGATATTCGTGTCATGGAATGGGGCGAAATGCTCAAGCGCGCGAAAAACGGCGAGCACGACATGGTGTCCGCCGGTTGGGCTGGCGATAACGGCGATCCGGATAATTTCCTGACGCCTATGCTCAGTTGCGAAGCGGCCAAGAACGGCGAAAACTACGCTCGTTGGTGCAATGAAAAGTTCCAGACGTTGATCGACGAAGCCCGGGCTAAAGTTAATCCGGACGAACGCACGGTGCTCTACGAACAGGCCCAGGCCGTTTTCAATCAGGACCAGCCGTGGATCAGCATGGCGCACACCCGTATGTTCACCGCAATGCGCACCAACGTAGAGGGCTATCACATTAGCCCCCTCACCACTAATAACTTCGCCACCACCCAGGTGAAGTAGATAAGAAACGCCCGGCATCGCTGACCCCAGCGCTGCCGGGCACGCCTAACCGGCTGATGAGGTACCACACAAGATGTTTAGTTTTATTGCCCGCCGATTGGGGTTACTGATCCCCACGTTCTTCGGCATCACCTTGCTGACTTTCGCGTTGATTCGCATGATTCCAGGCGACCCCGTGGAAGTAATGATGGGCGAACGCAGAGTCGACCCCGAAATGCATGCTCAGGCAATGGAACGCCTAGGTCTGAACAAACCCCTGTATGCCCAATACCTGGATTACATCGGCAAGTTGGCCCACGGCGATCTCGGCGAATCCCTGCGTACCCGTGAAAGCGTCTGGACCGAGTTCAGCTCTCTATTCCCCGCGACCCTGGAACTGTCCATGGCCGCCCTGTTGTTCGCCGGCATCCTGGGCCTTCTGGCCGGGGTGATCGCGGCACTCAAGCGAGGATCCCTGTTCGACCATGGGGTGATGGGCATCTCCCTGGCGGGATACTCGATGCCGATCTTCTGGTGGGGCCTGATCCTGATCATGTTCTTCTCGGTGAGCCTGGGCTGGACGCCGGTATCCGGACGGATCGACCTGCTCTACGACATCGAGCCGCGCACCGGTTTCATGCTGATCGATACGCTGCTGGCCGATGACGTCGGGGCGTTCTTCGATGCCCTGCATCACCTGATCCTGCCGGCCATCGTACTCGGTACCATCCCGTTGGCGGTGATCGCGCGGATGACCCGATCGTCGATGCTCGAAGTGCTGCGTGAAGACTACATCCGTACCGCCCGCGCCAAAGGCCTGTCGCCATCGCGCGTGGTGTTCGTTCACGGCCTGCGTAACGCACTGATTCCGGTATTGACCGTGGTCGGCCTGCAAGTCGGTACGTTGCTCGCCGGTGCGGTTCTGACCGAAACCATTTTCTCCTGGCCCGGCATCGGCAAATGGCTGATCGAAGCCATTGGCGCACGGGATTATCCCGTGGTGCAGAACGGCATCCTGTTAATCGCCTGCCTGGTGATTCTGGTCAACTTCGTGGTGGACATCCTCTACGGCTTTGCCAACCCACGCATCCGTCATCAGCGCTGAGATCAAGACCATGACCACTCTCACTACACCGGTAGCAGTCGATCAAAGCCTGCTGTATCCGTCCCCGTATAAAGAATTCTGGCACGCGTTCTCCAGGAACAAAGGCGCCGTCGCCGGCCTGATGTTCATGCTGCTGGTGATCTTCTGCGCGATCTTCGCGCCGTGGGTTGCGCCGCATAACCCGAGCGAGCAATACCGTGACTTCCTGCTGACCCCGCCGTCCTGGCTGGAAGGCGGGCAAATCCAGTTCCTGCTCGGCACCGATGAACTGGGTCGCGACCTGCTGTCGCGGCTGATCAACGGTTCGCGCCTGTCCCTGCTGATCGGCTTGTCGTCGGTGGTGATGTCGCTGATTCCGGGCATCCTTTTGGGTCTGTTCGCCGGGTTCTTTCCGCGCGTGCTCGGCCCGACCATCATGCGTCTGATGGACATCATGCTGGCCCTGCCGTCCCTGCTGCTGGCAGTGGCGATTGTCGCCATCCTCGGCCCTGGCCTGATCAACACCATTATTGCCATCGCCGTGGTTTCGTTGCCGTCCTATGTTCGTCTGACCCGCGCCGCGGTGATGGGCGAATTGAACCGCGACTACGTGACCGCCGCGCGCCTGGCCGGTGCCGGTCTGCCACGCCTGATGTTCGTCACCGTGCTGCCCAACTGCATGGCGCCGCTGATCGTTCAGGCCACCCTGAGTTTCTCCTCGGCGATTCTCGATGCCGCGGCACTGGGCTTCCTCGGCCTTGGCGTACAACCGCCAACGCCAGAATGGGGCACCATGCTGGCTTCGGCCCGCGACTATATCGAACGTGCCTGGTGGGTGGTGAGCTTGCCTGGTTTGACCATTTTGCTCAGCGTGCTGGCAATCAACTTGATGGGCGACGGCCTGCGCGATGCGCTGGACCCGAAACTCAAGAACGCCGCCTGAGGAGATTCAAATGTCACTGTTAGAAATCAAGAATCTCAACGTTCGCTTCGGCGACGCCAACGCCGTTCCGGTGGTCGACGGTCTCGACATTACCGTGGACAAGGGCGAAGTGCTGGCCATCGTTGGCGAATCGGGTTCCGGCAAGTCCGTGACCATGATGGCGCTGATGGGCCTGATCGAGCATCCGGGGATCGTCACTGCCGACGCTCTGAATTTCGACGGCAAGAACATGCTCAAGCTCAGCAATCGTCAGCGTCGGCAAATCGTCGGCAAAGACTTGGCCATGGTGTTTCAGGACCCGATGACCGCGCTGAACCCGAGCTACACCGTCGGTTTCCAGATTGAAGAAGTGCTGCGTCTGCACCTGAAAATGTCCAGAAAGGACGCCCGTAAGCGGGCCATCGAACTGCTGGAAAAAGTGGAAATCCCGGGCGCCGCCAGCCGTATGGACGCCTATCCGCATCAACTTTCCGGCGGCATGAGCCAGCGTGTTGCAATCGCCATGGCGATTGCCGGCGAACCGAAACTGCTGATCGCCGACGAACCGACCACCGCGCTGGACGTAACGATTCAGGCGCAAATCATGGACCTGCTGCTGGCCCTGCAAAAAGAGCAGGACATGGGCCTGGTGCTGATCACCCACGACCTCGCGGTCGTGGCCGAAACCGCCCAGCGCGTGTGCGTGATGTATGCCGGCCAAGCGGTTGAAGTCGGTCAGGTGCCACAACTGTTCGATATTCCGGCGCACCCCTACAGCGAAGCGCTGCTCAAGGCCATTCCGGAACACAGCCTGGGTGCCGCGCGCCTGTCGACACTGCCGGGCATCGTTCCCGGTCGTTACGACCGCCCGCAAGGCTGCCTGTTGTCGCCGCGCTGCCCCTACGTGCAGGACAACTGCCGCACCCAGCGTCCGGCCCTTGACCAGAAAAGCAACAGCCTCGCCCGCTGCTTCTACCCGTTGAATCAGGAGGTGGCGTAATGGCCGTCGTACTTACCGCCCGCGACCTGACCCGTCACTACGAAGTGTCCCGTGGCTTGTTCAAGGGTCATGCGACCGTGCGCGCCCTCAACGGTGTGTCGTTCGAACTGGAAGCCGGCAAAACCCTCGCCGTTGTGGGCGAATCGGGTTGCGGCAAATCCACCCTGGCCCGTGCCCTGACGCTGATCGAAGAACCGTCCTCCGGTTCCTTGAAAATCGCCGGGCAGGAAGTCTCCGGCGCCGACAAGGCTCAGCGCAAGCAGCTGCGCAAAGACGTGCAGATGGTGTTCCAGAGCCCGTACGCGTCGTTGAACCCACGGCAGAAAGTAGGTGACCAACTCGCCGAGCCGCTGTTGATCAACACCAACCTGAGCGCCTCGGAACGTCGCGAGAAAGTCCAGGCGATGATGAAACAGGTGGGCTTGCGGCCTGAGCACTATCAGCGCTATCCGCACATGTTCTCCGGCGGTCAGCGCCAGCGAATTGCCCTGGCCCGCGCGATGATGCTGCAACCGAAAGTGCTGGTGGCGGACGAACCGACTTCCGCGCTGGACGTATCGATCCAGGCGCAGGTGCTCAACCTGTTCATGGATTTGCAGCAAGAGTTCAACACCGCCTACGTGTTCATCTCCCACAATCTGGCCGTGGTGCGTCACGTCGCCGATCACGTGATGGTGATGTACCTCGGTCGCCCGGTGGAAATGGGCCCGAAAGAGGACATCTACACCCGTCCTCTGCACCCGTACACCCAGGCGCTGTTGTCGGCCACTCCGACCATCCACCCGGATCCGGACAAGCCGAAAATCAAGATCGTCGGCGAACTGCCGAACCCGCTGAACCCGCCGTCCGGCTGCGCCTTCCACAAGCGCTGCCCGTACGCGACCGAGCGCTGCAGCGTCGAAGAGCCGGCCTTGCGCCTGCTCGACACCCGCCAGGTGGCTTGTCACTACGCCGAGCAATTCCTCGACGGCGCGGCATAAAAAAACGCGCCTTGGCTTTCGGGGCGCGCTTTTTCTGAGTTGACCAGCCCCCTTCCGCCAGACTGCGCATCAGTCCGGCAGGAGGGGTTTTCTTTGGTCCGTCATTTACGTTTGCTTGTCTTCCTCATCCTCCTCATCGGCGTCTGGGTCGTCATCGTCTGATTCGGTCGCAGCGATCATCTGCTCGCTGTGCACGCCTTGCCCGTTCAAGGCCTGTTTTTCATGGTCCTCACATTCTGCCCACGCCACCGCCGACGTGCCGAGGGACAGCATCACCAAAACCTTAAGCAACAACACAATGCGTTGAAAAATACTCATAGCCGATTCCATCCTTTCTTGGGTGACGCATGGATGCCTGAAAGGTACTGAGTGAAATTTAGTTCCGATTGACCGGGTTCTCCAGACAGGACGCTACCGGGTAGCAGAAAATGCCATTGGCGAAGAGATTGGTTTCGAATAAGCCTTATATCCAAACCCACTAACAATGATGCCCCCTGTGAGAGCGAGGCGGCACAAAAAAGCCCCGAGGCTTACGCATCGGGGCTTTGGGTGTTACGGCTCAGCGCTTAATGATGCTCACGCGTCGCACGGAATTTCACATCCGGCCAGCGCTCTTCCATCAGCGCCAGGTTGACCCGCGTCGGAGCCAGGTAGGTCAGATGACCACCGCCATCGACCGCAAGGTTTTCCACGGCCTTGACCCGGAATTCCTCGAGCTTCTTCTTATCGTCGCAATCAATCCAGCGCGCGGAATAAACAGTGATCGGCTCGTAAGAGCACTCGACCTTGTATTCCTCTTTCAAACGGCTGGCGACCACATCGAACTGCAGCACACCGACGGCGCCAAGGATGATGTCGTTGCTGCGCTCGGGGAAGAACACCTGAGTGGCGCCTTCTTCGGCCAGTTGCTGCAGGCCCTGACGCAGTTGCTTGGATTTCAGCGGATCACGCAGACGCACGCGACGGAACAGTTCCGGGGCGAAGTGCGGGATGCCGGTGAAGCCCAGGACTTCGCCTTCGGTGAAGGTGTCGCCGATCTGGATGGTGCCGTGGTTGTGCAGGCCGATAATGTCGCCGGCAAACGCTTCTTCCAGTTGCTCACGCTCGGAAGAGAAGAACGTCAGCGCATCGCCGATCCGCACGTCTTTGCCGGTGCGCACGTGGCGCATTTTCATGCCTTTTTCGTACTTGCCGGAGCAGATACGCATGAAGGCGATGCGGTCGCGGTGTTTCGGGTCCATGTTCGCCTGGATCTTGAACACGAAGCCGGCGAATTTCTCTTCAACCGGTTCCACGGTGCGTTCGTTGGCGACACGGGCCAGCGGTTTCGGCGCCCAGTTGACCACGGCATCGAGCACGTGATCGACACCGAAGTTGCCCAGTGCGGTACCGAAGAACACCGGAGTCAGTTGGCCGTCGAGGAATTCCTGTTGATTGAATTCGTGGCAGGCGCCCTGCACCAGTTCCAGTTGATCAACGAAGCGATCGTACTCGTCGCCCAAGTGCGCGCGGGCTTCGTCGGAGTCGAGCTTCTCGATGATTTTCACATCGGTGCGCTCGTGGCCGTGACCGGCGGTGTAGACAATGATGTAGTCGTCGGCGAGGTGATAAACACCCTTGAAATCGCGGTAGCAACCGATCGGCCAGGTGATCGGCGCAGCCTTGATCTTCAGGACCGCTTCGATTTCGTCGAGCAGTTCAATCGGGTCGCGAATGTCACGATCGAGTTTGTTGATGAAGCTGACGATCGGCGTGTCACGCAGACGGCAAACATCCATCAACGCGATGGTCCGTGGCTCTACACCCTTACCGCCGTCGAGGACCATCAATGCCGAGTCCACTGCCGTCAGAGTGCGGTAGGTATCTTCGGAGAAGTCTTCGTGGCCCGGGGTGTCGAGCAGGTTGATCATGTGATCGCGATACGGGAACTGCATGACCGACGTGGTAATGGAAATACCTCGTTGTTTTTCCATTTCCATCCAGTCGGAGGTGGCATGGCGGTCGGATTTTCGAGATTTCACCGTGCCCGCAATCGCAATCGCCTTGCCCATCAGCAAGAGCTTCTCGGTGATGGTGGTTTTACCGGCATCGGGGTGGGAAATAATGGCGAAAGTGCGGCGTTTCGCGACTTCGGCGGCCTGTTTGGTCATGGGAAATCGCCTGGCAGGTGATTCAAAAAAGGGCCGCGATTATAGCCCAACTTCATCGAAGAACCGAACCGTTGAGCACATTAGGGGTGGCCAAATGCTGCTTCAGATGGGAACCTTTCAGAGCGTGGAGGCGTCCACTCCCCTGTTACGGCTATTCGTCAGGGTTGAAAAATCAGCAAGTTAGCCTGACGAGGCTGCGCTTATGGCTCGATTTCATGCGGTTTCACGAGCATGAAGAGCTGCTTCTCGCGAACGTTTATTTCCCGGCAGCCAGGAATGGCTGGTGGCCGGGGTGGTCAGTTCTGTTGCTCAAATTCGGATGCCAGAAGTTCATAGCCCAGGCGCTGTGACGAGTCATAGCTCGCTATGGCGAGGAACAGCAACGCAGGATATGAGCTTCTGGTGCCGAAGTTGGGCAAACAGAACTGACCACCCCGGCCACGTAACACGGGACTGCGTCCGCCGACTGAAAAAAGGAGTCCGCCTGTGGCTATTCGCTATGGCAAAGGGCTGATAGGAGGTGCGGTTGTCGTCGCCCTTCTGGCCCTGCTGGTCCACTGGATTGGCATCAACACGATCGAACAGTACCGCGACGATTTGTTGTTTTACCTGCAAGCTCATCTGATTCTCGTCCTCGTTTCCATGCTGGCCGCCCTTGTAGTGGGCATACCCGCCGGCATCTTCCTCAGCCGCCCGACCATGGTTGGACGCGCCGAACGCTTCATGCAGATCTTCAACATCGGCAACACCGTGCCGCCTCTCGCCGTACTGGCCATCGCCCTGGGTATCCTCGGCATTGGCAGCGGTCCTGCGATTTTCGCTTTGTTCCTCGCCTCACTGTTGCCAATTGTGCGCAACACCTACGAAGGGCTGAAAAACGTCCAGGGTTCACTCAAGGAAGCGGCCGTCGGCATCGGCATGACACCGACTCAGGTGCTATGGCGGGTCGAACTGCCGAACGCCGTGCCGATCATCATTGGCGGCGTACGCGTGGCGCTGGCGATCAACGTCGGTACCGCACCGCTGGCGTTCCTGATCGGCGCCAACAGTCTGGGCAGCCTGATTTTCCCCGGCATAGCCCTGAACAATCAGCCGCAACTGCTGCTCGGCGCGGCGTGTACCGCCCTGCTGGCCTTGCTGCTCGACGGACTGGTGACACTCGCCAGCCGCCTCTGGCTCGAACGCGGCTTGCGCCCGTCTTAAGCCTCGGCAAAGGAATCAACATGAAAAAAGTAAGCTTAATACTAGGCTGCGTCCTGCTGTTCGCAGGATTTGCCCAAGCCGCTGAAAAACCCGTGATTCGCATTGGCGCCCGGGTGTTCACCGAACAAACCCTGCTGGCAGAAATCACTTCCCAGTACCTGCGAACCAAGGGTTACGACACCCAGGTGACCGGCGGTCTGGGCAGCAACCTGGCCCGCAGCGCCCACGAAAGTGGCCAGCTGGATTTGATGTGGGAATACACCGGCGTGTCGCTGGTGGCTTACAACCACGTCACCGACAAGCTCGATAGCGCTCAGTCCTACGCCCGAGTGAAAGAACTCGACGCAAAAAAAGGCCTGGTCTGGCTCACCCCGTCGAAGTTCAGCAACACCTACGCCCTGGCCCTGCCGGAAAACACCGCGAAGGCTTACCCACAGATCAACACCATGAGCGAGCTGAACACGGTGTTACAGGCTGAGGCGAAGACCAATCACCTCGTCGCCCTGGACACCGAGTTTGCCAACCGTTCCGACGGTCTCGATGGCATGGTGGATCTCTACGGCATGAACCTGACCCGCAACAACATCCGCCAGATGGATGCCGGCCTGGTCTACACCGCCCTGCGCAATGGCCAGGTGTTCGCCGGTCTGGTCTACACCACCGACGGTCGCTTGAACGCCTTCAAGCTCAAGTTGCTGGAAGACGACAAGCATTACTTCCCGGACTACACCGCCGCGCCGGTGGTGCGTCAGGTTTACCTCGACGCCCACCCGAAACTCGCCGAAGAGCTCAAGCCACTGGCCCAGCTGTTCGACGACGCCACCATGCGTCAGCTCAATGCGCGGGTCGATGTCGATCATGAAAGCCCTTCATCCGTTGCTGCAGATTTCCTGCGCCAGCACCCCATCAACTGAGGAGGAAAAGCCATGGAATTTTTGAACGCCTTTTCCCATCTCGATTGGCCGCAGGTTTTGCACCTGACCTGGCAGCACATCACTTTGGTTGGCATCGCCGTGACCCTGGCGATTCTGGTCGGCGTGCCGCTGGGCATCCTGATGACCCGCTTCCCGACACTGGCCGGCCCGTTACAAGCCAGCGCTACGGTGTTGCTGACCGTGCCATCGATTGCGCTGTTCGGCCTGCTGCTGCCGTTCTACTCGAAATTCGGCCAAGGCCTCGGCCCGATGCCGGCGATCACCGCAGTGTTTCTGTACTCGTTGCTGCCGATCATGCGTAACACCTATTTGGCACTGACCGGCGTCGAACCGGGCATTCGCGAAGCAGCGCGTGGCATCGGCATGACCTTCGGCCAGCGCCTGCGCATGGTCGAACTGCCAATTGCCGTGCCGGTGATCCTCGCCGGTGTCCGCACCGCCGTGGTGATGAACATCGGTGTGATGACCATCGCCGCGACCATCGGCGCCGGTGGCCTCGGTGTACTCATTCTCGCTTCCATCAGCCGCAGCGACATGTCGATGCTGATCGTCGGCGCCGTGCTGGTCAGTCTCCTGGCCATCTTCGCCGACCTGCTTCTGCAATGGCTGCAACGCACGCTGACGAGTAGGGGGTGTTCGCCGCAAATGGCGGGCGCGCCGTCGCCCCACAAAGCGCAAGACTAGGCGCGAGGAGAGAGATTTGGTTTCTTCAAATGAACGACGAGCAACGACGGATTGCGCTTTGTGGGGCACGGCCCTCCGGGTTGGAGCTGTGATCCCGCCGGGCTGCGTTGCGGGACTTGAAAAGGAAACGACATTTCCTGCGTCCCACGCCTTGCCCGGCGGGATCACAGCTCCAACGCGCTCCGCCATTTGCGGCGAACACCCCCTACCTGGACTCCTGAAATGATCGAACTTCAAAACCTCAGCAAGACCTTCCAAAGCAACGGCAAAGATGTGAAAGCCGTGGACTCGGTAAGCCTGACCGTCAATGAAGGCGAGATCTGTGTGTTCCTCGGGCCATCGGGTTGCGGCAAAAGCACCACGCTGAAGATGATCAACCGCCTGATCAAGCCAACCTCGGGCAAGATCCTGATCAACGGCGAAGACACCACTGACCTCGACGCCGTGACCCTGCGTCGCAACATCGGTTATGTGATCCAGCAGATCGGTCTGTTCCCGAACATGACCATCGAAGAGAACATCACCATCGTTCCGCGCCTGCTCGGCTGGGACAAACAGAAATGTCACGACCGCGCCCGCGAGTTGATGAGCATGATCAAGCTCGAACCCAAACAGTATCTGACTCGCTATCCGCGTGAGTTGTCCGGTGGCCAGCAGCAGCGGATCGGCGTGATTCGCGCGCTGGCGGCGGATGCGCCGCTGTTGTTGATGGATGAACCGTTCGGCGCGGTCGATCCGATCAACCGCGAGATGATTCAGAACGAGTTCTTCGAGATGCAACGGGCGCTGAACAAGACCGTGATCATGGTCAGCCACGACATCGACGAAGCGATCAAGCTTGGCGACAAGATCGCGATTTTCCGCGCGGGCAAACTGCTGCAGATCGATCATCCGGACACGCTTCTCGCGCATCCGGCGGATGACTTTGTCAGCAACTTCGTCGGCCAGGACAGCACCCTCAAGCGCCTGTTGCTGGTGAAAGCCGAAGACGCGGCGGACAACGCACCCTCGGTGAGCCCGGGAACTCCGGTGGCCGAAGCGCTGGAATTGATGGACGAACTGGACCGTCGCTACGTGGTGGTTACCTGCGCCGAGAACAAGGCCTTGGGCTACGTGCGCCGTCGCGACCTGCACCGCCAGACCGGCACCTGCGCGCAATACCTGCGCGAGTTCAACGCCACTGCGGTGTACGACGAGCATTTGCGCATCCTGCTGTCGCGCATGTACGAGTTCAACCGCTCGTGGCTGCCGGTGATGGATGCGGAGCGGGTGTTCCTGGGTGAGGTGACTCAGGAATCGATTGCCGAGTACTTGAGCTCCGGTAAGTCTCGTGGGGGCAAGACCAGTATTGTTTCGCCGGCCGAGACTGCGTTGGCCTGACTGACGCCATCGCGGGCAAGCCCGCTCCCACAGGGTTCTTGGCGTACACGAGACTTGTGTACGACAGAAATCACTGTGGGAGCGGGCTTGCCCGCGATTGGGGGCACCAAAAATACCTGCTGAATCCCCTCAAATATCCCTCCACAGGGAACATCACACTGTCATGCAGGTCGGTTACATCAGTAGCTGTCCGGGACCGCACGACGGAAGCGTGCAAAAACGCGACATTTTTTGTTGATCTCGAGCTCCTCACGCCCTAAAGTTCGCGCCGAACGTCCATGCTGGAAACGATCCATCCGGCTCAAGTACTGACGACGAGACAGCAAGGCCAAGGGTAGACCCATCTCCCGTGGCCTTTTTGCTTTCGGCGACATGCCTTGGGAAGTAGGCGAACCAAAGTGGGGATACGGAGGGCGTTCATTTGCACCCATTGATAATTTCAGTTTGCCAGTAGGAGTTCCCAGCATGTCGATCAACGTCGAAGACTATTTCGCGCGCGATACCTTCCAGAAAATGAAGGCTTTCGCCGACAAACAAGAAACCCCGTTCGTGGTGATCGACACCGCGATGATCAGCCAGGCCTACGACGACCTGCGCGCCGGTTTCGAATTCGCCAAGGTCTACTACGCAGTCAAGGCCAACCCGGCCGTTGAAATCATCGACCTGCTCAAAGAGAAAGGCTCGAACTTCGACATCGCCTCGATCTACGAGCTCGACAAAGTGATGAACCAGGGCGTCGGCCCGGATCGCATCAGCTACGGCAACACCATCAAGAAATCCAAGGACATTCGCTACTTCTACGAGAAGGGCGTGCGTCTGTATGCCACCGACTCCGAAGCCGACCTGCGCAACATCGCCAAGGCAGCTCCGGGTTCGAAAGTCTATGTGCGCATCCTGACTGAAGGCTCGACCACCGCCGACTGGCCACTGTCGCGTAAATTCGGCTGCCAGACCGACATGGCCATGGACCTGTTGATCCTCGCTCGCGACCTGGGCCTGGTGCCTTACGGCATCTCGTTCCACGTTGGTTCGCAGCAGCGTGACATCAGCGTCTGGGACGCAGCGATCGCCAAGGTCAAAGTGATCTTCGAACGCCTGAAAGAAGAAGACGGCATTCACCTGAAGCTGATCAACATGGGCGGCGGCTTCCCGGCCAACTACATCACCCGCACCAACAGCCTGGAAACCTACGCCGAAGAAATCATCCGCTTCCTCAAGGAAGACTTCGGCGACGAGCTGCCGGAAATCATCCTGGAACCAGGCCGTTCGCTGATCGCCAACGCCGGCATTCTGGTCAGTGAAGTGGTGCTGGTGGCGCGTAAATCCCGTACCGCCGTCGAGCGATGGGTGTACACGGATGTGGGCAAGTTCTCCGGCCTGATCGAAACCATGGACGAAGCCATCAAGTTCCCTATCTGGACCGAGAAGAAAGGCGAGATGGAAGAAGTGGTTATCGCCGGCCCAACCTGCGATAGCGCCGACATCATGTACGAAAACTACAAGTACGGCCTGCCGCTGAACCTGGCGATCGGTGACCGTTTGTACTGGTTGTCGACCGGTGCATACACCACCAGCTACAGCGCTGTTGAGTTCAATGGCTTCCCGCCGTTGAAGTCGTTCTACGTGTAAAAACCACGCGCAGAAATGAAAAAGCCCATGACGTGTCATGGGCTTTTTTGTGTCTGACGTTCCAAGCTGTCGAGGTAGTTGCTATCGGTCTTCCCGCACATGCCATAGACGAAGTACGTAGAGCGTGGAGCCTTGAATCTCATACCGCAACTCATAATGACCAACCAAAAGTCGTCGCACATCTCGCGGCGCGAACTCGTCGACTCGCTCCCCGATTCGCGGATTGCTGAGCAAGGATGTGGGGGCCTGAGTAAGAGATTGCACAGTACGCGCTGCTGCAGGACGATTGACCACCGCAAGAAACTCAAAAAGTCGTGCGAGATCCGATAACGCTTTGCTCGTCCACTTCAACTCCATCAGTAAGGCACCGGCAACGGCTTATCGGTACTCAAACTGTCTGCCCAAGCCTGGACAGACTGATGATCGATCACCCGCCCAGCATCAACGTCAGCCATTGCCTCGCGGGTAAGTCGGCTTCGTTCTTCTTCCAGATCTACCCAGTCGGCAAGCGCCTGCTTCACGATCCAGCCCCGTGAGCGCTCCATCCTCGCAGCCATCTGATCGACTTTATCAGCAAGCTCCATGGGTACATGGGCAGTCAGGACTTTGGTTGCAGCCATGATTTCATCTCCAGAAAGCAATTTTGACGAGATTTGATTAGTTTTCAATCATAGTGATTTAAACCAACTCAACAACCCCTGATACGCTCCATTCATCGCTCATCTGAACGAAGCGTTGATCATAGAGGGTCGCCATTTCCCGAATTTGTAGATTATCTGCGTTAAGCAGTGCCTTGCTCGCCACGCGCAAAAAGTTCAGATTCCCGCCGTCTAGAGCCTTACGCAGCCAGACCAAGGCTTCATCGATGTTTTCCTCATCCGCCAACACCGCGGCATAACTGAACTGCCCACGAAAATCCCCGCCGACCGCCGAGCGTCGATACCAGTCACGGGCAGCTAGCGGATCTGCCGGACAAACCCGGCCTTCTTCCAGATAACGCCCCAGCAGGTTCATCGACTTCGCGTGGCCCAATTCAGCTGCCCGCCGATACAGACTCAGCGCTTGCACCTGATCCTCGATCACCCCACGACCAGTAGCCAGCAGATTGGCGTAGTTGTACATCGCCCAATCCAGTCCGGCTTCAGCGGCAACACGATAATGCCCCGCGGCTATCGAAGCATCGGCGGTGCAACCCCAGCCATGTTCATGACAACGACCGAGCATGTTGCGCGCCATCGAGTGTCCGCCCTGGGCGGCGATCTCGAACCAGCGCACGGCCAGCGCTTGATCCTGAGCGATGCCCCGGCCGTCCAGGAGGATCTGCCCGAGCAACGCCTGAGCATCGAGCACGCCCTCACGGGCGGCGATCAGGATCGCCTGAGCCGCGCGCGCCGGGCTTTCTTCGAGCATCGACTTGAGGCGGTCGCCGTCGAGGATTTCCTCGCGGTGCAACCGAAAGTCCGTCACTTACACCTCGACCCAGCGACGCAACAGGTTGTGGTAGGTACCGGTCAGGCGGATCAATGAAGGATGGTCGGGCATGTCCTGGGTCAACTGTTGAATCGCCCCGTCCATCTCGAACAGCAAGGCGCGCTGGCTGTCTTCACGCACCAGGCTTTGCGTCCAGAAAAACGAGGCGTAACGGGTGCCGCGAGTGACGGCGTTGACCTTGTGCAGGCTGGTCCCGGGATACAGGACCATGTCACCAGCGGGCAATTTCACGCGCTGGGTACCGAAGGTGTCCTGGATTTCCAGTTCTCCGCCGTCGTAGTCCTCCGGTTCACTGAAGAACAGCGTCGCCGACAGGTCGGTGCGCACTCGCTCGATGCTGCCCTTGGGCTGGCGCACGGCGTTGTCGATGTGGAAGTCGAAACTGCCACCGGCCGTGTAACAGTTCAGTAACGGAGGGAAGACCTTGTGCGGTAATGCCGCCGACATGAACTGCGGATTTTTCCACAGCCGCTCGAGCATCGCCGCACCTATTTCCTTGGCCAACGGATGCCCTTCCGGCAGTTGCAAATTGTGCTTGGCCTTGGCCGACTGGTAACCGGCGGTGATTTTGCCATCGGCCCAATCCGCCTGCGTCAGAGCCTCGCGAATGCGCTGCACTTCTTCTTTCGCGAACACGCCGGGAATGTGCAGCAACATGGAAAGACACCTGAAGGCAAAGGAGCGCCAATGGTATTGATTCTTATTGCCTATGTAAAACCCGTGTGACGAATGAAACGGCAAAAACCGTAAAGGTAAATTGTAAAGAATGTAAATTTATCGCGAATAGTAACGTTTCGCAATTGATACAGATACGTGTTTACCCTATATTCCGCGGCCTCAAATCCTTGGGGAGGGGAATTCACATGTCACGCCAACAACTACAATTAACGGTCAATTCACCGCGTTTGCTCGCGTCTGCAATTGGCGTGGCGATCACTGCCGGCTCTGCGGGCCACATGGTTTTCGCGGCCGAAAAGACTGACGAAAAAGCACCTAACAATGCGATTTCCCTGGACGCGACCAGCGTTGTGGGCGAGCAGGATGACACCTCCTACAAGACCGATACTTCGGCCTCCAAGAAGTACACCGCGCCACTGCGCGAGACGCCGAAAAGCGTCACCGTGATCCCTCAACAAGTGATTCGCGACACCGGCGCCACCAGCCTGGTCGACGCCCTGCGCACTACTCCAGGCATCACCTTCGGTGCCGGCGAGGGCGGTAACCCGGCCGGCGATCGTCCGATCATTCGCGGCTTCAACGCCGAAAGCGACACGTTCGTCGACGGCATGCGCGACCCTGCATCCCAGAGCCGCGAGATCTTCAACGTTGAATCGATCGAAGTCAGCAAGGGCCCGGGTTCGGCCTTCACCGGCGCCGGTTCCACTGGTGGCAGCCTGAACCTGGTGAGCAAGACTCCCAAGCTGGGCAATTCCTACAACGGCGGCTTCACTTGGGGCTCGGACCAGACCAAGCGCACCACCCTTGATCTGAACCAGCAGATGACCGACACCTCGGCCTTGCGCTTGAACCTGATGAAGCACGAAGCCAACGTCGCCGGCCGCGATACCGTGGATGTCAGTCGCTGGGGTGTGGCGCCGTCCTTCGCCTTCGGCCTGGGCACCGATACCCGTTTGACCGTCGGCTACTACCACGTCGAAACCGACGACATGCCCGACTACGGCATCCCGTTGACCTTGAGTCCCAATCGCAGCAAGTACAACGTCGACAAGCCGGCCAACGTTGACCGCGACAACTTCTACGGCCTCACCGGTCGCGACTTTCGCCAGACCACCAATGACAGCGGCACCATCAAGATCGAACACGATCTGAATGAAGACCTGACCGTATCGAACAGCTTCCGCATGTCCCGTTCGACCCTGGACTACATCGTCACCAACCCGGACGACAGCAAGGGCAATGTGGTCAATGGCAGTGCTTATCGTGGCGCGAAGAGCCGTAACTCGACGTCCAGCGGCTGGATCAACCAGACCGACCTGAGCGCCAAGTTCAACACTGGCTCCATCGAGCACAGCCTGGTGACCGGCCTGGAGTTTTCCTATCAGGACACCCACAACCGCCCGTACACCCTGACCTCCACAGCCAGCGGCACCCGATGCAACGGCGCCCTGTTCACCTCCGGCGACTGCACCAGCCTGTACAACCCGACGCCTGGGGATAGCTGGAACGGCACGATCACCGACAGCACCGCGTTCACTGACACAGACACCAAAACCGCCGCGGCCTACGTGTTCGATACTCTGAAGTTCAACGAGCAATGGTCCCTGAACCTGGGCCTGCGTTATGACAACTATCAGGTCGAATCCAGCGGCCACGCCAACGCCAGCAGCACAGCGCCAGCGAACGATTTCTCCCGTGCGAACACCAGTGACCTGGTGAACTACCAGATCGGCGTGGTCTACAACCCGTTGCCTAACGGCAGCATCTACGCGGCCTATTCGACCTCCAGCAACCCGGCCGGCGAAACCAGCGGCAACGGTGGCCTGGAACTGGCAGCGAACAACAGCCGTCTGGATCCGGAAAAGAACCGCAACTACGAAATCGGCACCAAGTGGGACTTCTTCGGTGACGACCTGTCTCTGACCGCTGCACTGTTCCGTACCGAGAAAACCAACGCGCGAATCAACGATCCGGACGGCGGCACCACGCAAGTGCTGGACGGCGAACAGCAGGTCAACGGCCTGGAACTGAGTTACGCCGGCAAGCTGAGCCGTAACTGGAGAGTCTTTGGCGGCTACACCTACATGGACAGCGAAGTGGTCAAAACCACCCTCGCCGCCGATGAAGGCAACCACATGCCAAGCACCCCACGGAACAACTTCACGTTCTGGTCGACCTACGATCTGGTGCCGGACAAGTTGACCGTCGGTGCCGGTGCGACCTTCGTCGATTCCCAGTTCGGCAACGTTGCCAACTCGGTAGAGATCCCGTCCTACTGGCGTTACGACGCGATGGCCAGCTACCGCCTGACCAAGAACGTCGACCTGCAACTCAACGTACAGAACCTGACCGACAAGCGTTATTTCGACCAGATACTCCAGAATCACTACGCCCACGTGGCGGCGGGCCGTACCGCCCTGCTGAGTGCCAACTTCCACTTCTGATAACAGAAGCGTGAAGGCCAAAGCTCTTAGGCAAAAGCCCCGTTCATCGAAGTGAACGGGGCTTTTGCCTGTAAAAAAGAATGCTTCTCGACAACTCACGGCATAATGCGCGCCGTGATGACGACTTTTGAACGAACAAGGCGAGCGACGTGTTGAAGAAATCCCTGTTCCAGTTGCACTGGTTTTTCGGCATCAGCGCCGGACTGGTCCTGGCCCTGATGGGCATCACCGGGGCGGCGGTATCGTTCCAGGATGAAATCCTGCGGGCGTTGAACCCCTCTGTGCTGCACGTCGAGAAGCAGATTGCCGGCGTATTGCCGCCTGCCGAGCTGGTGGAAAAAATCGAAGGTGCTTCGGGCAAGAAAGTCTCGATGCTCTGGGTCGAGACCGACAGCGGCAACGCCGCGAGAGTGATCTTCACCGCGCCACCCGGTGAACGTCGCGGGCCGATGCGGTACTTCGACCCGTACACCGGCGAGTTCATGGGCGACGTCACGGGCCAGGATTTCTTTGGCCTGATGCTGCAACTGCACCGGGTCCTGGCCATGGACGATATCGGCCGGCAGATCACCGGCGCCTGTACGCTGATTCTGGTGTTCTTCTGTTTGTCCGGCCTGTACCTGCGCTGGCCGCGTCAGTGGAAAAACTGGCGCGCGTGGCTGACCCTGGACTGGAATAAAAAGGGTCGCAGCTTCAACTGGGATTTGCACTCGGTAGCCGGTACCTGGTGCCTGATGTTCTATCTTTTGGCAGCGCTGACCGGGCTGACCTGGTCGTACGAGTGGTACAACAAGGGCCTGACGCGGCTACTTTCCGATTCGCCGCAAAACGAGCGGGTCCGCAGTGGTCGCGGTCCTGCGCCAAGCGGCCCGGCCCCCACTGCCGATTACGCCGCGATATGGAGCAGCATCTACAGCGCCGCCGGCCCTGGTCTTTCGTCCTACAACGTTCGTATGCCGCCCGTGGCCGGGCAACCGGCAACTGTGTTCTACCTGCTGAAGAACTCACCCCACGACCAGGCACGGAACCAGCTCACCCTTGATCCGGCGACCGGTATCGTCAACCGTCATGACCGCTACAGCGACAAGAGCCTCAAGGCGCAGCTGTTGACCAGTATCTACGCGCTGCACGTCGGCAGTTATTTCGGGATTATCGGGCGGATTATGGTGACGATCGCCGCACTGGCCATGCCGCTGTTTTTCATCACTGGCTGGTTGCTGTACCTGGATCGTCGACGCAAGAAACGTCAGATCAAGGACGCCCGCAAAGGCCTCGCGCAACCGGGCAGTGATGCGCCGGCATGGCTGATCGGCTTCGCCAGCCAGAGCGGGTTCGCCGAACAGCTCGCCTGGCAGACAGCAGGACAATTGCAGGCCGCCGGGTTGCCGGTGAAGGTTCAACCGTTGGCCAATGTCAGCGAACAAGACCTGCAGGATTCCAGCAACGCGTTGTTTGTGGTCAGCACCTTCGGCGACGGTGAAGCGCCGGACAGCGCCCGAGGATTCGAACGCAAAGTGTTGGGTCGGGCGTTGAGCTTCGACAGCCTTAACTATGCCGTGCTTGGCCTCGGTGACCGCCAGTATCAACACTTTTGCGGCTTCGCCCGCCGCTTGCACACTTGGTTGGGCGAGCACGGCGGCAAGACCTTGTTCGCCCCGGTGGAAGTCGACAGCGGTGACCCCTACGCCCTGCGCCACTGGCAACAGCAACTCGGCCTGCTGACGGGTCAGGCGCCGGTAGATACCTGGCAAGCGCCAAGCTACGACAACTGGACCCTGACCCGTCGCGAATTGATGAACCCGGACAGCAGCGGTTCGCCCGTGTATTTGCTCGGCCTCAGCGCCCCCACCACCAGCAGCTGGCTGGCCGGGGATCTGGTGGAAGTACTGCCGCGCAATTGTCCGTGGGCCATCGAGCATTTCCTCGACGGCCTGGGGATTGACGGTCGGGCCACGGTTGAGTTCGATGGCCTGTCGCAAACGCTGGAACAAGCCCTCGCCAGCCGCCAATTGCCCGAGAACCGCGCCCATCTGGTCGGTCTGCACGCGCAAGCGCTGGCGGACGCCCTGGTGCCGTTGGCCATGCGCGAATACTCGATCGCCTCGATCGCCGCAGACGGCGTGCTGGAGTTGATCGTGCGTCAGGAATTGCACGCCGATGGCAGCCTGGGCGTCGGTTCCGGCTGGTTGACCGAACACGCGCCCGTGGGTAGCAGCATCAGCCTGCGGGTACGCCGCAACAGTGGCTTCCATCTACCGAATGAACCGGTGCCTATGATCCTGCTGGGCAATGGCACCGGGCTGGCCGGGTTACGCAGTTTGCTCAAGGCACGGATTGCCGACGGGCAGCAGCGTCACTGGCTGCTGTTCGGCGAGCGTAATCGCGAGCACGACTACCTGTGCCGCGCAGAGCTTGAGGAATGGTTGATCAACGGTGATCTGGCACGGCTGGATCTGGCGTTCTCCCGAGATCAAACCGAGAAGATCTATGTGCAGGATCGCCTGCGCGAGTCGGCCGATGAGTTGAAAAAATGGCTGGCCGATGGCGCCGTGATTTACATCTGCGGCAGTTTGCAGGGGATGGCTTCAGGGGTGGATCACGCACTCAACGAATTGCTGGGCATTGAAGAAGTCGACCGTCTGATCGAACAAGGCCGCTACCGCCGCGACGTTTACTGACACCATCGATCCCCTGTGGGAGCAAGCCTGTGGCGAGGGGGCTTGCCCCCGTTGGGCTGCGAAGCAGCCCCAAAATCTCTGAGTACCAACGATCCTGTGAGTGCTACGCACTCAAACGGGGGCAAGCCCCCTCGCCACAGGTCGCTCCCACATTGATCGAGTGTCGGCTTACTTCTTCTCACACCGGCGCCAACTTGCGCTCAAACACCCCCACCCCATCCAGATCCCGCAACACCACACTCATCTCCCCCGTCTGCCCGTCGATATTCACCTCGCCAAAAAACTGAAACCCGGCAAACGGCGAGGTGTTCTGCGCCGGTGGTGCTTTCTCGAACACCACTTCGGGGCCGAAGGTTTTATCCAGCGCATTCGGCCCGAAGCTCCCCGCATTCAGCGGCCCTGCGACAAACTCCCAGAACGGTTCGAAGTCCTGGAACGCCGCGCGGTCCGGGTGGTAATGGTGCGCCGCGCAGTAATGCACATCCGCCGTGAGGAATACGAAATTACGCACCTGCTGCGCCCGCAGAAAACCGAGCAATTCAGCGATTTCCACTTCACGGCCCTGAGCCGGGCCAGGGTCACCATTGGCCACCGCTTCCCACCGCGCCACACCGGGGCTGACTTCACCGTCGGGTACGCCGAGGCCGATGGGCATGTCGGCGGCAATGACTTTCCATTGGGCCTGGGAGCCTTTCAACTCACGTTTGAGCCAGTCCAATTGTTCGCGACCGAGAAACGGTTTGGCGGCACCAAGGTTGTCGTCATTGGCTTCGCGATAACTGCGCATGTCGAGCACGAACACATCAAGCATCGGCCCATAACTCAGCTTGCGATAAATCCTCCCGCCGTCATTGGCGCTCTGCAAGCGCATCGGCGCGTATTCCAGCCAGGCCTGGCGCGCACGGCCGACCAGGCTGTGGATATCTTTGCTCTTGTAGCGCTCATCCAGTTGCTTGCCCGGCGACCAGTTGTTCACCACTTCGTGGTCGTCCCATTGCCAGATTTGCGGGACCTCGGCGTTGAAGCGGCGGATGTTTTCGTCCATCAGGTTGTAGCGGTAATTGCCGCGATAGTCGTCGAGGGTTTCGGCGACTTTGCTCTTGGCTTCGCTGGTTAGGTTGCGCCACACCCGGCCGCTCTCTGTTGTGAGCTGCGCAGGTACGGGACCGTCGGCGTAGATGGTGTCGCCGCTGTGGATAAAAAAGTCCGGCAGGCGCAGACGCATGGCTTCGTAGATGCGCATGCCGCCGATGTCCGGGTTGATGCCGAAGCCCTGGCCGACCGTGTCGCCACTCCAGACGAACCGAATATTCCGCCGGGCGGTGGGCACACTGCGCAGATGGCCGAACCAGGGTTCACTGGCGACACCGCTCTGGGCGTCTTCGAAAGTCACGCGATAGAAAATCGCCTGATCGGCGGGCAGGCCAGTGAGCTCGACCCGGGCGGTGAAGTCGGTGCGGGCATCGGCCAAGGGCGAGACGAATCGACGAGGGTTACTGAACAGGCTGCGCGTGTCCCATTCCACCACCATCCGCGCCGCACGGTCGCTACGGCTCCAGATCATCGCCCGGTCGCCCAGCAAATCGCCGGACTGCACGCCATCGGTGAGTTGTGGCCGATCCTTGACCGAAGCAATCACCGCCGGCGCCAAGCCAGGCATCAACAGCCCGGCGCCAACGACCTGCATGACACGCCGACGGCTGAGGTCGAATTCGCTCATGGTGTTCTCCCTGAAAAAGGAAAACTTAAGCATGGCTGTGTGAATCCGGCATGACACAAAAAAGATCGCAGCCTCCGGCAGCTCCTACAGGTTCGATGTACGCCGCAATATCACGGTCAAATACAATCCCGGGTAGGAGCTGCCGAAGGCTGCGATCTTTTGATCTATGCCTTGGCCGGCTCCAGCGCCAGTTCCACCGTCTCAGGCCGTTTGAGCACCGAATACGTCACCGCCGTCAGCAAACTCCCGGCCACGATCGCCAGCAGATACAACAGCGCATGGTTGATCGCATTCGGAATCAGCATCACGAACAACCCACCGTGGGGTGCCATGAGTTTGCAGCCGAAGTACATCGACATCGCGCCGGTCAGCGCGCCGCCAGCGATGCTTGCCGGAATCACCCGTAGCGGGTCTTTCGCTGCAAACGGAATCGCCCCTTCGGAGATAAAGCACAACCCCAGCACCAGCGCCGCTTTACCGGCCTCGCGTTCAGTCTGGGCGAACTTGCGCCGGGCAATGAACGTGGCGATGCCCAGGCCAATCGGCGGCACCATACCAGCCGCCATGGTCGCGGCCATCGGTGCATAACTTTGCGACGCCAGCAGCCCCACCGAAAATGCATAAGCCGCTTTGTTGATCGGCCCGCCGAGGTCGACGCACATCATGCCGCCCAGCAGCACACCGAGCAGAATGGCGTTGGTGGTGCCCATGCTGTCGAGGAAGTGCGTGAGCCCCGCGAGCATCCCGGCCACCGGTTTGCCGACCACGTAGATCATCACCAGACCGGTGAACAGGCTCGCCAGCAACGGGATGATCAGGATCGGTTTCAGTGCCTCAAGACTTTGCGGCAAACGCGCATAGCGATTGATCGCCTGGGCCGCATAGCCGGCGATGAAGCCGGCAATGATCCCGCCGATGAAACCGGCGCCCAAGGTGCTCGCCAGCAAACCACCGATCATCCCCGGCGCCAGGCCCGGGCGGTCAGCGATCGAGTAGGCGATGTAGCCCGCCAGCAGCGGCACCATCAGTTTGAACGCGGTCTCGCCGCCGATCTGCATCAGCGCGGCCGCGAGCGTGCCTTCCTCCTTGAACGCGGTGATACCGAACACGAAGGACAAGGCGATCATCAGACCGCCCGCCACCACCATCGGCAACATGTACGACACACCGGTCAGCAGGTGTTTGTAGATGCCGGTCTTCTCTTGCTTGGCCGGGCCTTTGGCGCCGGTCGAAGCGCTTTCCTGTTTGCCTTCGGCCAGGGCTTTGTTCAGCGTCGCTTCGGCTTGTTTCAACGCAATGCCAGTGCCGCAACGGTAGATTTTCTTGCCGGCGAACCGCTCGGTGGCGACTTCGATGTCTGCCGCCAACAGCACCACGTCGGCATCGGCAATCGCCTCTGCGCTGAGTGGATTGCGCGCACCGACCGAGCCTTGGGTTTCCACTTGCAAGTCGTAGCCCAGACGTTTGGCCGCTTGCTGCAAGGCTTCGGCGGCCATGAAGGTGTGCGCGACGCCGGTCGGGCACGCGGTGACAGCCACCAGGCGTGGCGCATTTTTAACCACGGCAGCCGGCTCGGCGACGGCTTCGGGCGCGACGTAAACCTCGGCCTCCTCCACCCCGCGACGCAGCACCGCTTCGACATCTTGCAGGGCCTGGGCCGGGGTGCTCTGGAACACGCGTTTACCGACGAACCGCGACATATCTACCGGCGCGCTGGTGACCAGCAACACCCACTCGGCGGCCTCGATGGTCGCAGCCGACAGTTGACGTTCCGGATGGGCCGCATCAACGACTTCGACACTGGTGCTCCAGCCCTGACGCTGGGCCGCTGCATCGAGCAGACGAGCGCACAGCACACTGGTGACCATGCCGTTCGGGCAGGCCGTAACAATGGCTAACTTCATTGCAAACCCTCTTATTGTTCTGTCAGGGGGCGCAGGCGCACGCCCTGTTCGAGGTGCGCCAGTTGCGCGGTGTCGCCGATACCAAAACCGATCTGGGTAACGGCCATGGCGGCAATTGCGGTGGCGGTGCGCAAGGTTTGCTCGGGCGTATCGGCACTGAGCAAACCGTGCAGCATGCCCGCCAGCAACGAATCCCCCGCGCCGACAGTGCTGACCACGCTGACCTTGGGTGGCGTGGCGTGCATGGCCGAGCCGACACTGAACCAGTTCACCCCATCGGCACCGTCGGAAATCACCACGTGCTCGATGCCATGCGCATGCAAGCGGCTCGCCGCCTCGGCTTGGGCGCCCACGGAAACCACCTCGCAACCCAGCGCTTCAGCCAATTCTTCGGTGTTGGGTTTGATCAGCCATGGGCCGGCCGCCAGACCTGCGCGCAAGGCTTCACCGCTGGTGTCGAGCGCCACTTTCAAACCGCGCTTTTTCAAGCGCTGGATCAACTCCCGCAACCACTGAGGATTCACGCCACGGGGCAAACTACCGGCCACGACGACCGCATCATGCCCAGGAGCAATCTGATCGAGTCGATCGAGCAAGGCCTGCTGCGCCACTTCACTGACCCTCGGCCCCGGGCCGTTGATGTCGGTGATGCGCCCATCGCTTTCTGCCAGTTTGATGTTGCTGCGGGTCTCGCCGGGGACACGGACAAACGCGTCGGTAAAACCGCGTTTGGCAAACAGGGTTTCGAACGCTTGGAGGTTGTCTTCCCCGAGAAAACCGCTGACGGTCAGCTGATGCCCGAGGTCGGCCAGCACCTGCGCCACATTCACGCCTTTGCCGGCGGCGTGGGTGTGCATTTCGTCGCTGCGATTGACCTGACCGGGGGTAAGTAGCGGTAATTGGACGGTGAGGTCCAGCGCCGGGTTAAGGGTCAGGGTTAAGATCTTGGCCATTACAGGGCCTCCACTAATGCACGAACTTCGTTCGCGCTGCCCACGGCCAAGGCCTGTTGGGCAAGGGTTTGAGTCTGGGTCAGGCTGAGTTCACGAATGCGCGCCTTGACCTCGGCAATGCTGCGGCCCGACACGCTCAACTCATCCACACCCAGGCCCACCAGCACCGGTACCGCCAGCGGATCGGCCGCCAGTTCACCGCACACGCCGACCCACTTGCCATGAGCATGAGCCGCACGCACGGTGATGTCGATCAGTTGCAGCACCGCCGGATGCAAGCCATCAGCCTGAGCCGACAAGGTCGGATGACCACGGTCGATGGCCAGGGTGTATTGCGTCAGGTCGTTGGTGCCGACGCTGAAAAAGTCCACTTCCTTGGCCAGCACCGGCGCCAGCAAAGCGGCCGACGGCACTTCGATCATGATCCCCAGTTGCAGGTCCGCAACCGGGATTTCCAGACGCAGACGTTCGGTCATGTCCCGAGCCTGACGCCACTCATCGACGCTGCCGACCATCGGGAACATGATCCGCAATGGACGGTTGTCAGCCGCTCGCAGCAAGGCGCGCAATTGCGCTTCCATGACCTGCGGACGTTGCAGGGTCAGGCGAATGCCACGCACGCCGAGGAACGGGTTTTCTTCTTTCGCGATCGGCCAGTACGGCAGCGGTTTGTCACCACCGACGTCAAGGGTGCGCACCACCAGCGGTCGACCGGCCAGGCCATCGAGCACACGACGGTATTCGACTTCCTGAGTCGCCTCGTCCGGTGCCTGGGAGTGGGCCATGAAAATCAGTTCGGTACGCAGCAGACCAATGCCTTCGGCGCCCTGCTCCACCGCACTGGTGACGCCGGCGCTTTCACCGATATTGGCGAACACTTCCACCGCGTGGCCGTCAGTCGTCAACGCCGGTTGATGGCGTTGTTCAGCGGCGGCTTTCAAGCGCAGTTCACGGGTGTCGCGCTCTTCAGTGGCGCGCTGCAAGGTCGCGGCATCGGCGTCCACATGCAGGCGACCACGTTGACCATCGATCAACAGCGGCGTGCCCGGCTTCAACAGCAACACCGCAGCACCGGCGCCCACCAGCGCGGGAATACCGAGGGCACGCGCGACGATGGCGCTGTGGGCAGTGGCGCCACCGCGAGCGGTGAGGATACCGGCGACGCGCGTTGGATCGAGACGTGCCACGTCGGATGGGCCGACTTCGTCCATCACCAGAATGTACGGCTGCTCCGGCTCGGCTGGCGTTTCGACGCCACTCAATTGCGCCAGCACCCGACGGCCAATGTCGCGCAAGTCGGCGGCACGTTCGGCGAGCAAGGCGTCCTGCAGCGATTCCTGTTGTTTGGCAGCCGCTTCAATCACCGCCATCCACGCCGCTTCGGCGCTTTCGCCTTGCTTGAGACGGGTGTCGACTTCGTCGGTCAGTTCCGGGTCGTCGAGCATTTCCTGGTGGGTGATGAAAATCTCGCGAATCGCTTTGGCCTTGCTGCGCTCGATCAGGCCTTCGATGTCGCGACGCACATCCGCCAACGCTTGCTTGAGACGTTCGCGCTCGATGGCGGCAGACTCACCGCGCAGCGGGTAATCGATAACTTGCAGCACTTGAATATGCGCCGGGCCGATGGCGATCCCCGGCGCGGCAGCAATCGCCTGAATCAGACTGCCGGAGGCCGGTGCAAGCAGCACTTCGGCGACATCGGCGATTACTTCACGTTGTTGGCTCACGATCGGCAGCGGCTCGACTTCTTCACCCAAGCCTTCTTCGATTGCCGCCAGCAAGGCCGGCAAGGCATCGGCGGCGATGGTCGGTTCGGCGATGAGTTCCAGCACCTGACCGCGACGGGCGCCGAGGCTGAGCAGTTTGCTCAAACTCTTCACCGACACCGCGCTGTCGTGACCATCGACGATGCGCACGCGGATTTCGCCTTCAAAACTTTTCGCCAGTTGCGCGAGGATCTTCGCCGGGCGCGCATGCAAACCGTGGGCGTTGGCCAGGGCAATGCGTGCGCTCGGCCAATCCGCCGGCACTTCACCGCCGAGGACTTCCAGCACCGCGCGGCTGCTGGTGGCACGGCCCAATTCATGACCACGGCCTTCGATCAGCAGCGCGCAAAGGCGTTCGAGCAACGCCTGATGGGCTTCACCGAGGCTGGCCAGGCAGAACAGCCCGCTCAACGGCTGACCGAGGTAGCGCATGGGTTTGTCCGGGGTAACGAATGCCAGGCCCGGACGCTTCACCGTTTGTTCGCTGTGCAGCCACCACAGGCCATCGCCCAGCGGCAGCGCGTCGACCTGCTGCAAGACGCCAGCAAAACCGTTGCTCACGCAATCGGCCTGACGCAGCAAGCGGGCACCGCGCCAGACCAGTTCTTCGAAGTCATCGGCGGAAACACCGAGGCCGATCATCTGTGCGTCCAGCGCCAACTCTTGCGGCGCGCCTTGCAGCAGTTTCAACAAGGCTTCGGCGGAACTGGCGCGGCGCAGGGCCTGGCCCAGATCGGTTTCACCGAGGGCGCGAGTCAGCAGTTGCAGCAGGCGCAGGTGTTCATCGGATTTGGCAGCGATACCAATCGCCAGATAAACGATCTGACCATCGCCCCAGTCCACGCCGTCAGGAAACTGCATCAGCCGCACACCGGTGGCGAACACCTGATCACGGGTTTCCGGGGTGCCGTGTGGGATGGCAATACCTTGGCCGAGAAAGGTCGAGCCCTGGACTTCCCGGGCCTGCAAGCCCGCAAGGTAACCATCCGCCACCAGGCCATCGGTCACAAGTCGGTCAGCGAGTAATTGCAGGGCGGTGGCTTTATCCACAGCCGACTGGCCCATGGATATCTGCTCTATGGTGAGCTCGAGCATGCTTTCTCCTTTTTGGCGCCGTGTGACGCCAGGTATTGTTTTGATTGATTCAGCTTAGGCCCTTGGGAGCGCCTTTTCAGGGGCAGTTTTGGCGGTTTCGCGGCAGAACCGACCAAAGCGACCTTTAACGTAGAAAATACGCCTGCTGAAACGTTTAATCTAGAATGTTAGGCACGTTACTCGATAATGTCTCATCCTTGAAGTCCAATTGTCGGATCTGCTGCGACAATGGTCGCCTGCCCGAATCGGGTAGGATTGGCGAAAATGTCGGGCAAGCTCGAACAAATAAGGAAAACCCGGGTTGAAACTCAGTGATATTGCACAGTTGGCCGGCGTCTCCGTGACTACCGCCAGTTATGTCATCAATGGCAAGGCTGAACAGCAACGCATCAGCAGCGCCACCGTCGAGCGCGTGCGCGCGGTGGTCGAACAACATGGCTTCACACCCAATCCTCAGGCCGCCGGGTTGCGCAGTCGGCACACCCGCACCCTGGGCTTCATTCTGCCGGACCTGGAAAACCCCAGTTACGCGCGAATCGCCAAACTGCTGGAACAAGGCGCCCGGGCTCGCGGCTATCAACTGCTGATCGCCAGCTCCGACGATGCGCCGGACAGCGAACGGCAATTGCTGCAACTGTTCCGCGCCCGCCGCTGCGATGCGCTGATCGTCGCCAGTTGCCTGCCGGCCGGTGATGACAGTTATCGGCAGTTGCAGGCCAAAGGCATTCCGATCATCGCCATCGACCGGGTGATGGAGCCTGAGCACTTTTGCTCGGTGATCAGTGATGATCGCGAAGCCAGTCTGCAGCTTACCCGCAGCCTGCTGGACCCGTTGCCCAAGCAGATCGCGCTGATCGGTGCCCGTCCCGAATTGAGTATCAGCCAGGAACGGGCGGCAGGGTTCAAGGAAGCGCTGAACGGTTTCAAAGGCGAGGCGCTGATCGAACACGGCGAGTCGTTCAGCCGTGAGTGCGGCAAACAATTGATGGAAGAATTGCTTCAGCGCCTGGGCCATTTGCCGGATGCGCTGGTGACCACCTCCTACGTGCTGCTTCAGGGCGTGTTCGATGCCTTGCACGACTTCCCTCTGAAGTCCCGCCCGCTACGCTTGGGCACCTTCGGTGATACGCAGTTGCTGGACTTCCTGCCACTGCCGGTCAACGCCATGTCCCAGCAGCATCAACTGATCGCCGACAAAGCTTTGCAACTGGCGCTGGCGGCCATTGAACAGGCCGATTACCAACCCGGCGTGCAGGCCATCGCGCGGACCTTCAAGCAGCGTATTCATCAGGACTGAGCCGTGGAACTGATCGACACCCACACTCATCTGGATTTCCCGGATTTCGACGTGGATCGTCAGGCGCTGCTGGCCGAGAGCCGCGCCCTCGGCGTGCGGCGGATGGTGGTGCTGGGGGTTTATCGGGCCAATTGGCAGCGGGTCTGGGACCTGGTGCAAAGCGATCCCGATCTGCACGCGGCGTTCGGTTTGCACCCGGTGTATCTGGATGACCATCGCCCTGAGGATGTGACCGAGCTCGGTGACTGGCTGACGCGTATGGCCGGCCATCGACAGCTATGCGCGGTGGGCGAGATCGGTCTGGATTACTTCATCGAGACCCTGGATCGTGAACGCCAGCAAGCGCTGTTCGACGCCCAACTGCAACTGGCGGCGGACTTCAATCTGCCGGCGCTGATTCACGTGCGACGCAGCCATGCGGCGGTGATTGCCACGCTCAAACGGTTTCGCTTGAAACGGGCGGGAATCATTCATGCCTTCGCCGGTAGCCAGGAAGAGGCGCGCGAATACATCAAGCTGGGTTTCAAACTCGGCTTCGGCGGCGCCGCGACCTGGCCGCAGGCCCTGCGCATGCACCGCGTGCTCGCCGGTTTACCCGTTGAATCGGTGGTACTGGAAACCGACTCACCGGACATGGCCCCCGTCATGTTCCCCGGCCAACGCAACAGCCCGGCGCATCTTCCGGCGATTTGCGAGGCACTGGCCGCCCTCATGGCGATCAACCCCGAACAACTGGCTGCCGCCAGCACGGCCAATGCGTGTGAGTTGTTTAACTGGTAATCCACTGATTCATGCAATACCTGTGGGAGCGGGCTTGCCCGCGATGACGGACTGTCAGTCAACATTGATGTTGAATGGTAATACGCTATCGCGGGCAAGCCCGCTCCCACAGGAAATCAACTCCGTGGCATCAAACCCGGAACGCGCTGATCAATTGTTTGAGTTCCACCACCTGCGCCGACAACGCTCGGCTGGCATTTTCAGTCTGGTGCGCGCCGTCGGCGGTGCGCTCACCGGCGCGGTTGATCTCGACGATGTTCTGGTCGATGTCGTGAGCCACTGCGGTCTGCTGCTCTACCGCAGCGGCGATCTGCTGGTTCTGGTCGACGATCATGCCGACAGCACCGAGGATGTTTTCCAGCGCCTGCTGGACCTTTTCCGACTGCCCGACTGTGCCGTTGGCCATCTGATGGCTGGTGCCCATCGCCTTGACCGCCGCCCCGACACCGCTGTGCAGCTTGGCGATCATCTGCTCGATTTCTTCGGTCGATTGCTGGGTGCGTTTGGCCAGGGTCCGGACCTCGTCCGCCACCACCGCAAAACCACGGCCCTGCTCGCCCGCACGCGCGGCTTCGATGGCCGCGTTGAGCGCCAGCAAGTTGGTCTGTTCGGCAATGCTTTTGATCACTTCCAGCACACGACTGATGGATTGGCTGTCGCTGGCCAGTTGATTGATCACCCGCACCGACTGATCGATCTCACTGGCCAGTGCAGCGATGCTGCCCTGCTGGGACTCCACCAGGCCGCGACCGCTGATGGTCTCGTCGTTGACGCTGTGAGCGCTGCTGACGGCCGCCGCGGCACTGCGCGCCACCTCCAGGGAAGTGGCTGACATCTGGTTCATCGCGGTGGCGACCTGCTCGATCTGCGTACGCTGCCCCGCTACCGCCTGATTGCTCTGGGCAGACACGTTTTCGACCTGGCCGGCCTGGCGCTCGACCTCACTGACGGTCTGGCCCACCCGCTCGATCAGGTCATGGATCTTCTTCACGGTGCCGGTGAATACCTCGCCCAGCTCGCCCAGTTCATCGCGGCTGTTGGCGCTGAAGGTCACGGTCATGTCCCCGGCCGCCACCTTGTCCATCACCGCGCCAAGACGCTTGAGGGTGGTGCGGGTCGAGGCATAGAAACCGCCATAGAGGTAAAAAATCAACACAAACACCAGCGCCAGCGCCACTGCCTGCAGGATCATGTGGGTGCGGTGCTGCTCCAGCCGCTGCTGCAACTGGGTACCGAGAAACTTCAGGGTGGCTTCATTGAGTTGGTAGGTCTGGTCGATCAGGCCCGTAACCTGATCGTAAAAGGCCTGCCACGGTGCATCGAGGGTGTCAGCCATCACCACTTGTTCTTCGAACAGTTCACTGGCCTTTTTCAGGGAGGCCTTGCTGCTTTCGGCCTGAGCGGCCAGGGTTTCGTGCGCCGCTTTACTGGAGCCCAGAGCATCCTGCAATTTCAGACCGTATTCGGCCTGAAGCTTTTCGATCTGCGCCAGCAACTCATCGAAACGAGTGCTCGACGCAGAATTGAGAAAGCCCAGCCCCAACGAGTAAGAACCCATCGCCCGGCCTTCGCCGAGCGTCTGGGTGACGGCCGGCGTGACGTTGGTAATGAGCTCGCTCAGCTGACGCATGTCGCTCTGACTGTCGCGGCTCAGGCCGGCCTGACTGGTAATGATCTGGCTGAAAATCTGCGCATTGCCGAGCAACTTGCCGATCAGCGCACTTTTGCTTTGCAGGGAGGTTTCCGTTTGCTGGGCCTTGAACGCGGCGATCATTTCATCGCGCTTGCCATCGAAAAAGGTGATTTGTTCCGGGTCAGTGGTCATCGCCGCCAGCCCTTGCAAACGGGTCAGAACGCTTTGCTCCAGAGCACTGATATTCGACTCGACATGACCCGCCTTGCCGGACTGGCCAAGGATGACGTTGATCTGCACCAGGTTGTTCAGGGTTTCCAGATCCCGGCGCAGGCTCAGGCCGCTGCCCAGCAGGTCGAGGCTCTGCAGCTCGACCCGTGTGCCCTGGAATTCGCGATAGGAATCGCGCACCAGATAGAAGTTGGTCACCAGCATCGGCACGAGGAATAGCACGCTGATCAGGCTGAACTTCATGCCGAAGCTCAGGCGGTTCATCAGCGCGACGGCGGGATAGAGCAAGCTCTTCACTGTGAAGTCTCCCTTTGAATTCTTATTTTTATGGCAGGCGCGCAGAGACAGCAGATAGCCACTATCGGCGCTATCTCTGTATAGCCTAAATCGGCGGAGGGTTTTGTAACTTAAGGTTAACGAAAAAGATCGCAGCCTTCGGCAGCTCCTACAGATTCACACGATCCCTGGAGCTGCCGAAGGCTGCGATCTTTTCGATTCAAAGCAGAAATCAGGACAAAACAGTCCACAACGCGAACCCGGCATACCAAAGCACTGCCGCGCGCAGCAGCAGTTCCCAGATCCGGTCGAGGCTGTTGATGCCGTCCGGCCCCACCACCGGCGCCGGAATTTCACCGGCCACCAAGCCGACTTTCTCGATCAGTTGGGCGGCGCTGATGTTCCAGTTCAGCAGCTCGTGCAGCATCACCCGGCCGACCGCGACAAAGTTGCCGACCAGCGCAAAACTCGCCGCCAGCAGTCGCACCGGCACCCAATCGAACGCGTGACGCAGCTGTGCCGCTCGCTCGACCACGGCCGGGTTCTGCCCGTGCTCCTCGGCCAGCGCCAGCAGTCGATAGCTCAATGCTGCAACCGGGCCCAACAGGAAGTACCAGAAAATCACCGCGAAAAAGCTCTGATAGGCCTCCCACAACAGATGCCCTTCAACTCGCTCCAGCAGTTGCTCGCCGTTGTCGGCGCAAATATTCAGGTCGCGTTTGGCCACATGGGCGGCGGCTTGCAGGTCCTCCCGGCGCCAGGCATCGCGAAACGGCCCGAGGTCGGCCAGCAGATCACCTCGGCCCAGACTGTAAATCACCACCAGCAGGTGCACCGGTAACGCCAGCAAACCGTAGGCTACCGGCTCCAGCACCAGCAACAGCAAACCCAGCAGCGCCACCGGCAACAACACCAGCACCACCAGTATCAGCCACGGACGGTTTGTCATGCGTGGGTTGGCTTCAAGCTTGTGCAGCTCGCGCACCCAACCGCCATCACGTTGAACCCGATGGCGCAGGGCCGAGAACTTCTCGATCCACACCGCCAACAGCAGCACCAGAAAACTCATTGTTGCTCCTTTTTTTCCAGAGCCGCGCGATAGCGTGCCCAGTCAAACGCCGGTCCCGGATCAGTCTTGCGCCCGGGTGCGATGTCGCTATGCCCGCAGATGCGTTGTGCGGTGATGCCCGTGAAGGCGCTTTGCAGCTGTCGCGTCAGGGCCGTCAACGCTTGATATTGGGCGTCGGTGAACGGCAGATCATCCGTGCCTTCAAGCTCGATGCCCACGGAAAAATCGTTACAGGTTTCCCGTCCTTCGAAACATGAGATGCCAGCGTGCCAGGCACGCTCAAGACAAGAGACAAACTGAGTGACGGTGCCGTCACGTTCAATCAGAAAATGCGCAGACACCCGCAGGTCGGCGATTCCTGCAAAGTAGGGATGTTCCGTGACATCCAGACGATTCTGGAAAAATTCCTGCACCTTGCCGGTCAGAAACTGCGCTGGTGGCAGACTGATGTTGTGGATCACCAGCAGGGAAATTTCGCCCTCGGGGCGTGCATTGAAGTTGGGCGAGGGGCATATGCGCACGCCCTGACACCAACCGCTCGCGGGGTCCAACTGCATACAGGTTCCTTCAACGACGACTGTGTTGGTGCCCAGTATGCCGCGATAGACCCTCGGCGCGCGATCACTTGCCGCGATTGAGACGCCGCAGGTTGCCCAGCACCGACTCCAGCGCCCGGTCGAACAGCAAGGTGTCGTCCAGCGTTCGCACCGCGCCACGCCGGAACTCCAGGGCCAGGCCGGTACGGCTGTGCTCCAGCACTTTCATCCCGGTACGGTTGACGAAGATGTATTTGTCGGTGGCTTCAATGATCGCCGCCAGCTTGCAGCGCAGGGTGTTTTCCTCGTCTTCCTGAAACTCGACCCAGCAGCCCAGGTGCAGCTTATCGACCTGAAGCAGAGCAACATCGTCCTCCGGCAAACGCATCGATGCCGTTTCGACCGGGCCTTCGTCAGCGGTGCGAAGCACGATCTGCTGCTGCACTTCGACCATCATCGGTGCGTCAACAGCCGTGCTTTTCTGGCCCGGGCGTTCGAACAACTGAAGGTGCAAAACTTCCAGCTCGCTGAAAAATTCGCCGGTGGCGAACGGGTCGAATGCCGAGCTGTTCAAGCCATCGCGCAACGACTTGAGCAACCCCGGCACCAGCGACAACAAGCGCAGGCTCGCGTCAGGTTCGTCATGGCGCTGCACGCTCCAGATCAATTGCGCCATGGTCTGCACATCAGCATGCCATTCGGCGGACTGATCACCGTGCTTGAGACAGGTCAGCAACAGCACTTTGCTCCAGGCCTCCTGGACAAACGTCACCACGCTGTGCGGCAGCACCTTGCCCACCAACGCCTGATTCAGCGCCTGCTCAACGCGCTGACGCGCCAGATCGGTCCTGGCACGGCCTTCTTCGGCGTCGCGGGTGCGTTGCTCGAGTAATTCGCTACGACGGCGTTCGTCACTGGTGAAGGCGAGAAAATCCGCCAGCAATTCGGAAAAGATCGCCGGGTCATCGACAAAATCGTTCAGCAAACGCTGCACCACTTGCTCGATTCGCAGGTACAGGCTGTCGCGCTCATGGTCATCGCACTCGCCCCAGCCCATGGCCGCAGCGGCGATTTCGTTGAGTAAACGCCGGGCCGGATGGCTACTACGACTGAAGAAGCTCTTGTCGAGCACCGCGACTTTCAGCATCGGGATCTGCAAACGGCCGATCAGCGCCTTGAGGGAGTCCGGCAGGTTACGGTCATCGAGGATGCATTCGAAGAGCATGGCGATCAGGTTGATCACGTCTTCGTCGGCCACCCCCACCACGCGCGACTTGCCGCTTTTGACGCTGACGCGGGTCAGCAGTTGTTCGAGCTGATTACGCAGATCGAAGTCGTCCGGAGCCGCCAGCTCCGGTACGTATTGCTGCAAGTGCGAGAGCAGGCGTAGCAGGTCGCGGGTGGAAATAGGCTGGGTCTGGGCACTGACTTCCAGGGTCGGCGCAACGCTGCCACGCACATGGAACAGCAACTCCTGCAAGGCGGCGAAGACTTCCTGCACGCCCTCGTCGATCTGTGTATTGCCAGTCCGCACGCCTGTCTCGGCGGGGTCAGCACGAACACTCGCAGCCGCCCGATCGGTGGCACGCCGCGCCGGGGCGGGCTTGAGGTCCGGCAGTACGCCGGTGGCGATCAGCAGTTGATTGGCTTCGGCGTAAAGCTGATCAGCATTGCTGAGCACATAGCGTTCGAACAACTTTAGGATGATCAGCTTGACCTTGATCTCCATGCCCAGGTTGCGCCCGGCCTGCAAGAAATACTCGCAGAGCAGCGTCGGCCCCAAGGGGTTGTGCTGTTCGACCAGTGTCTTGCTCAACAGTGTGCTGAGTCGGGCGGTGAGCTGGTCGAGGGCGAAACCGTCGCGATTCAGCACTTTACCGACCATGGCCTCCACCGCCACATTGCGCTCCATGTCGTCATCGGGCATCGACGCCGAGGCATCGAAAGCCAATGCCCGGGGCAAGGCAGCGTGAGAAATGTCGTACTGCGCGAGGCTGACGAAAGCCTCGAAGAATTGCTCGAGAAAACCGCGTTCGATGCTTTTGCGCTTGAGGCGCAAATCGCGCATGGCCTCGAAGAAGATGTTTTGCTCGACGTTGTTTCGGGCCCGGTCGGCCATTTCGAACAGGGTGTCGTCGGCATTATCGAACAGCTCTTGCAAACCTTGCTTGAGTTGTTGAGCGGCCTTGTCGCGAACCTGAAGCAGAATCACGGGCAGGCGGGCGAGCGGCGAGTGAGTCGCCTGGTCGGTAGCCGCCTTGTGCAAAGGCACTACATTCCCGTCGTTGTGCATCCAGCCTCCTGAAACGGTGATTCTTCGGTTCGGTTCGGTAAGAAAGATCGAGTACGCAGGCCATATAGCCGACGCTCAACGGGGACAGTTACCACCCGCTGTCATTCAGTAATCGGGAATCCAAAGTTACGTCAAAGCCATGACGTCAAATGCAAGGCGGATTATCTGCAAAAGACCTTCCTTGTGCCAGCAGACTCTGCCCTTCCCCAAGAAATAGACGTTTATGAGAGCCCCTTGCTTAGCACTGATTGCTCGCGCGAATCGACCAAATGCAGGTTGGCGAACGATGGAATGGCCGTTGATGCCTTGGGTTGCCTCGCAGCATGGCCCTATAATCGGGCCACTTTGTTTGTGGAGCCCGTTATGCCGAATCTACGTCTCGCCGATTTGACCGCCGAAATCGAAGCCAACGTGCGCCGTGCGTTGCTCGAGGACATCGGCAGCGGCGACATCACCGCGCAACTGATCCCGGCCGAACGCCTGGCCAAAGCCACCATCATCACCCGCGATGAGGCTGTCATTGCTGGCACCGCGTGGGTGGATGCGGTTTTCCGGCAATTGGACCCGCGGGTTGCCGTTCATTGGCAGGTGCGCGACGGCGAACGGGTGAAACCCAATCAGGTGCTATTCCATCTCGAAGGCCCGGCGCGCTCGCTGCTGACGGGTGAACGCAGTGCTCTTAATTTCCTGCAATTGCTGTCCGGCGTGGCCACTCGTGCGCAATACCTGGCCGATTTCGTCGCCGAAACCCAGGTGAAGTTGCTCGACACCCGCAAAACCCTGCCGGGGCTGCGCCTGGCTCAGAAATACGCCGTGACCTGCGGCGGTTGCCACAATCACCGCATCGGCCTGTATGACGCCTTTCTGATCAAGGAAAACCATATCGCCGCCTGCGGTGGCATTCCAGAGGCTATCGCAGCCGCGCACAAGATCGCCCCGGGCAAACCGGTGGAGATTGAAGTGGAGAGTCTGGAGGAGCTAAAAGAAGCCCTGGCGGCCGGTGCCGACATCATCATGCTCGATGAACTGAGCCTGGATGACATGCGCGAAGCCGTACGACTGAACGCCGGCAAGGCAAAACTGGAGGCTAGCGGCGGTATCAACGAAAGCACGTTGCTGCCAATCGCCGAAACCGGGGTGGATTATATTTCGATTGGTGCGATGACCAAGGATGTGAAGGCTGTAGACCTGTCGATGCGACTGAGTCTCTGATCACGCCTTTGATATAAAAAATGCCAGCCTGATGAAAGCTGGCATTTTTTTTAGACCACCAGATTATTCATCTCGCAGTACTCTTCCCACTCGACGCCCAATACCTCCGCCGCCTCCTTGTGCAGGGCCAGGCGCGCAGCCTCGAACTCTTCCGGGGTAGAGGTGTACTTGAGCGTCAGCTCCCACGGCTGCAAGCCCTGGGATTCAGCCTCATCCTCGAATGCCCACTGGATCTGGTCTTTCTGATCGTCGGCTGGCAAGTCCTTGATCTCTTCGGCCAACTGAGGCGACTCAAGCAGGTACTTTTTAAGTGCTTCTTCGTTTCTGGCTTCTTGGGTCAATTCTTTAACGGTCATGGCGTTCTCGCTGATCTGGGGAATGGAAGATGGATCTGGATCATCAAGGATCTCTCTGACGCAGAAAAACTGTTTGAAGCCCGGTTTGTCTGGCCTTCAGAACCATTCGGGATCATCTGAAAACTGCTGGGCGATGCTCATGCAGACAACGAATATAGGACGTTTTGTCGAGGATTCACACGGGTCTTTACATCTATTCCACAAAAAGCCACGAACATAAGGTGCAGGAGGCTTTGGAACATAAGTCGAAATCCCAAGTCGTAGCGATGTGCCATATCGGCACTTCACAAGGAACCCCAGTGATGCGCAGTTTTTCGAAGCTTTTGTCTGCCCAGCTTGCCACCGCTGCCCTGCTGCTTGGCAGCCTGACATTGGCCAGTGCCGCTCAAGCGGCTGTCGAAGTCACCTCTGACCCTTCGCTGTACTCCGACAAAATCTCCGCCCTCCACAATTCATTCGGTAAGGACACGCTCGTCAGAACCAGTGTCAGCATCGATGATCTGGAAAACCTGCAAAAAACCGTGAAGGCCAATGCCACCGAACTGGAAAGCCAGAAGCGCACCCTCAGCGAGCAGGCCCGTCAGATCGAAGAACTCAAACGCAACAGCGGTTCCAGCTCAAACTCCAGCAGCAAGGAGATTGACGATCTCAAGCGCACGGTCAACGAGCAGGAGCGCGATCTGAACAACCTTGGCAAACAAGTGGAAGAGCTAAAGCGCAACAGCGGCTCCAGCTCAAGCTCGAACAACAGCGAAATCTCCAGTATCAAACGGGAGATCAGCGATCAGGATCGCGCGATGGATCAGCTCAAGCGCACCGTCGAGGACCTGAGCAGAAAGGTGAAGTGAAGAAGAGAATGGTGCCCGAGACAGGAATCGAACCTGCGACCTTCGCGTTACGAGTGCGCTGCTCTACCGGCTGAGCTACACGGGCTGTGGGCTAAACCTAGCACTGGCTTCGGGGTCCGGCAACTTGGCGCACCGCAAAATCAAAGATCGCAGCCTTCGGCAGCTCCTACATTGGGCTTGTGTAGGAGCTGCCGAAGGCTGCGATCTTTTGATCTTCCTGCACATAAAAAATGCCCCGCCGTTTTCACGGCGGGGCATTTTTATAACGCTGAAGCGGTCAGGCTAAGGGGGTGATTAAACGCCCGAAGCCTTGGCTGCTGCTACGTCTTTGATGGACAGCTTGATACGGCCGCGGTTGTCCACGTCCAGTACCAGTACTTCCACTTCCTGGCCTTCTTTCAGGATGTCGGTCACTTTCTCAACGCGAGCATCGCTCAGCATGGAGATGTGAACCAGACCGTCCTTGCCCGGCAGGATGTTGACGAATGCGCCGAAGTCGACGATGCGCTCAACCTTACCAACGTAGATCTTGCCGATCTCGGCTTCAGCGGTGATGCCCAGAACGCGCTGACGTGCTGCTTCAGCCGCTTCCTTGGTTTCGCCGAAGATCTTGATCGAACCGTCGTCTTCGATATCGATCGAAGCCTTGGTTTCTTCACAGATCGCACGAATGGTCGCGCCGCCTTTACCGATAACATCACGGATTTTGTCGGTGTCGATTTTCATCGCGATCATGGTCGGAGCGTTTTCCGACAGCTCGGTACGCGACTGGCCAATGATCTGGTTCATCTGACCGAGGATATTCAGGCGCGCTTCCAGGGCTTGGCCCAGAGCGATTTCCATGATTTCTTCGGTGATGCCCTTGATCTTGATGTCCATCTGCAGCGCGGTAACACCTTTGGCGGTACCCGCTACTTTGAAGTCCATGTCGCCGAGGTGATCTTCGTCGCCCAGGATGTCGGTCAGAACAGCGAATTTCTCGCCTTCTTTAACCAGACCCATGGCGATACCGGCAACCGGTGCCTTCATCGGAACGCCGGCATCCATCAGAGCCAGGGAAGCGCCGCAGACCGAAGCCATGGAGCTCGAACCGTTGGACTCGGTGATTTCCGACACAACACGAATGGTGTACGGGAACACGTCGGCAGCAGGCAGCATGGCCTGAACCGAACGACGGGCCAGACGGCCGTGACCGATTTCGCGACGACCAGCGCCACCCATGCGACCACACTCACCTACCGAGAACGGAGGGAAGTTGTAGTGCAGCATGAACGGGTCTTTTTTCTCGCCTTCCAGGGTGTCCAGCAGCTGTGCGTCACGGGCAGTACCCAGAGTCGCGACTACCAGGGCCTGGGTTTCGCCACGGGTGAACAGTGCCGAACCGTGGGTCTTCGGCAGAACACCGACTTCGATGTTCAGCGGACGTACGGTCTTGGTGTCGCGACCGTCGATACGTGGCTTGCCGTTAACGATGTTTTCGCGAACGGTGCGGTATTCGATTTCACCGAAAGCCGCTTTGACTTCAGCGGAAGTCGGCTGACCTTCTTCACCGGACAGGTTGGCAACAACCTGGTCTTTCAGCTCGCCCAGACGTGCATAACGGTCGGCTTTGACGGTGATGGTGTAAGCCTGGGAGATCGCTTCGCCGAACTCGGCGCGGATAGCGCCCAGCAGTGCGGTGGCTTCTGGCTGTGGAGCCCAGGTCCAGGTTGGCTTGGCAGCTTCAGCGGCCAGTTCCTTGACGGCGTTGATCACCACCTGGAACTCGTCGTGAGCAAACAGTACAGCGCCCAGCATCTGGTCTTCGGTCAGCTCTTTGGCTTCCGATTCAACCATCAACACGGCTTCCGAAGTACCGGCAACGACCATGTCCAGGCTCGAAGCTTTCAGCTGTTCGTAAGTCGGGTTCAGCAGGTAGCCGGTGCTTTCATGGAACGCAACGCGGGCAGCGCCGATCGGGCCATCGAAAGGAATGCCGGAGATGGCCAGGGCAGCCGAGGTACCGATCATCGCAGCGATGTCCGGATCGGTCTTTTTGCTGGTGGAAACGACGGTGCAGACAACCTGCACTTCGTTCATGAAGCCTTCTGGGAACAGCGGACGGATCGGACGGTCGATCAGTCGGGAAGTCAGGGTTTCTTTCTCGGAAGGACGGCCTTCACGCTTGAAGAAACCGCCAGGGATCTTACCGGCAGCGTAAGTCTTTTCCTGGTAGTGAACGGACAGAGGGAAGAAGCCCTTGCCTGGATCGGCTTGTTTGGCACCGACAACAGTCACCAATACGCTGACGTCGTCGTCAACGGTGACCAATACTGCGCCGGAGGCCTGACGGGCGATACGGCCAGTCTCGAGGGTAACGGTCGACTGACCGAACTGGAATTTTTTGATTACCGGGTTCACGGTGTCCTACCTTCTTTTGTGGCTCTTGGGGAACTTGTCTTCTTGCGAAATTCTTGGGCAATGTCGGGAATCGGCCCAACGCCTGTCCAGGGTAAAACGTATATCCAGATAAAACTTGAGGCTGGGAGCCTGCCATGCGCCAGCGGGAAACCCACTGACGCACGACAGACAACCAACCTCTAGCGCAATCGCTTATTAGCGACGCAGACCCAGGCGACCGATCAGAGCCTGATAACGACCCAGATCCTTGCCTTTCAGGTAGTCCAGCAGCTTACGGCGCTGGTTTACCATGCGGATCAGACCACGACGGGAGTGGTGATCTTTACCGTTGGCCTTGAAGTGACCTTGCAGTTTGTTGATGTTGTGGGTCAGCAGTGCAACTTGCACTTCTGGCGAACCAGTGTCACCAACAGCTTGCTGGTAGTCAGCTACGATTTGAGCTTTTTCTTGAACGTCGAGAGCCATGAGGCAATCCTTTTATCAGGAAACTGTTTCAAAGAAACAGCTTCAACAGGCCAGGGACAAATCCCTGTATCTAAAAATGAGTAGTGACCGTGCCTGTTAACAGCCACACTCGTTCGGTCATTCTGACCGAATCAGTCGACGCGGCGCGATGCGCCCGTCTTCGCTCACTTCACCGATACCGATGAAGCGACCGTTGTGATCCTGTACCCGTACCATGCCGAATTTCGGTGCATCCGGGGCGCGTACCGGTTGGCCGTTAAGCCAGTAGAACGCGCTGTGCTCCGAGAAATGCAACAGTGGCCAGTCCAGCAGGCCGCTGTCCGATGGCATCAGGAAGCGGTCGACCGCTTCGTTGCCGCCTTCGGCATGTACCGCTTCAAGCTCTTCCAGAGTGACGGTCTGTGCAAGCGTGAAAGGCCCGGCCTGGGTACGTCGCAATTCAGCCACGTAAGCGCCACAACCGAGTTGCTCACCGATATCCTCCACCAAGGTGCGGATATAGGTGCCTTTGCTGCAATCCACCGCAAGCCGCGCAGTATCACCCTCGAAGGCCAGTAATTCCAAGCGCGCAATAGTAACAGAACGCGGTTCGCGCTCCACTACTTCGCCTGCACGGGCCAGCTTGTACAGTGGCTGGCCATCACGCTTGAGCGCCGAGTACATCGGCGGTATCTGACTGATTTGCCCACGAAATTTCGGCAGCACAGCTTCGATATCGGCGCGACCAACGGTCACCGGGCGCTCCAGCAAAACTTCACCTTCGGCATCGGCCGTGGTGGTGGTCTTGCCCAGTTGCGCCAGGGTTTCATAACCCTTGTCGGAATCGAGCAGGTATTGCGAGAACTTGGTGGCCTCACCGAAGCACAACGGCAGCACGCCGGTGGCCAGCGGATCAAGACTGCCGGTGTGCCCGGCCTTCTCGGCATTGAGCAACCAGCGGACCTTCTGCAATGCCGCGTTGGAGGTGAACCCCAGCGGCTTGTCGAGCAAGATGATGCCGCTGACGTTACGACGGATACGTTTGACCTGAGCCACCGATTACTCCTTGGCGTCTTCGGGTTCAGCCGCTACCGGGTGCTGATTGTCTTCAGCCACCGCACGCTCGATCAGGGCCGACAGGTGCGCGCCACGCACGACGCTTTCGTCGTAATGGAAGTGCAACTGCGGAACGCTGCGCAACTTCATTTCGCGAGCCAGCTGCATACGCAGGAAACCGGCGGCGGAGTTGAGCACCTTGATGCTTTGCGCGATGTCTTCAGCGCTGTCCTGGCCCATCACGGTGATGAAAATCTTGGCGTGACCGACGTCACGGCTGACTTCAACAGCAGTAATGGTGACCAGGCCGACGCGCGGGTCTTTGACTTCACGACGGATCAGCTGTGCCAGCTCACGCTGCATCTGATCGCCGATACGTTGGGTACGGCTGTATTCTTTTGCCATGTCTTGTTACCTGTTACTGCCCCACGGTGAAACCCGAGGGGTCTGAAAGCGGCAAACGCCCGGCCTGACAAAAGCCAGACCGGGCGTTGCGTTTAGAGTCCGGACGTTGCGCCGCGCATCTGCATGCGGCGGCTCATCGTGGCCCTTGAAGTACGCGAGTTAGAGGCTGCGAGCAACCTGCACCTTCTCGAAGACTTCGATCTTGTCGCCGACTTTGACGTCGTTGTAGCTCTTCACGCCGATACCGCATTCCATGCCGGCACGTACTTCGGAAGCGTCATCCTTGAAGCGGCGCAGGGATTCCAGCTCGCCTTCGAAGATAACGATGTCTTCACGCAGTACACGGATTGGACGGTTACGGTGAACAACACCTTCGATAACCATGCAACCGGCGATCGCGCCAAACTTCGGCGAACGGAACACGTCACGCACTTCAGCGGTACCCAGGATGTTCTCGCGAACATCGCTGCCCAGCATACCGGTGAGGGCTTTCTTGACGTCTTCGATGATGTCGTAGATCACGTTGTAGTAACGCATATCCAGACCTTCCTGCTCGACGATCTTGCGAGCGCCGGCATCGGCACGCACGTTGAAGCCGAACAGTACAGCGTTGGAGGCCAGTGCCAGGTTGGCGTCGGATTCGGTGATACCACCGACACCGCCACCGACCACACGCACTTGCACTTCGTCGTTACCCAGGCCGTTCAAGGCACCGTTCAACGCTTCCAGCGAACCACGGACGTCGGATTTGAGGACGATGTTGAGCGTCTTCTTCTCTTCCTGACCCATGTTCTCGAAGATATTTTCAAGCTTGCCGGCGTGAGCACGGGCCAGCTTGACTTCGCGGAACTTGCCTTGACGGAACAGAGCCACTTCACGGGCTTTCTTCTCGTCGGCAACAACACTCATCTCGTCGCCAGCGTCCGGGGTACCGTCCAGGCCGAGAATCTCGACAGGGATGGAAGGACCGGCTTCCTTGATTGGCTTGCCGTTCTCGTCGAGCATGGCGCGAACGCGGCCATAGTTCGAACCGACCAGCACCATGTCGCCTTGGCGCAGGGTACCGTCTTGAACCAGAACGGTTGCAACCGGGCCACGACCTTTGTCGAGACGCGATTCAACCACAACGCCACGGCCAGGAGCCGAAGGGGTCGCTTTCAGTTCGAGAACTTCAGCTTGCAGCAGAACAGCTTCGAGCAACTCGTCTACGCCAGTACCGACTTTCGCCGAAACCGATACGAACGGGGTGTCGCCGCCCCACTCTTCCGAGGTCACGCCGTGAACCGACAGTTCGCTACGGATGCGATCGAGATCGGCGCCCGGCTTGTCGATTTTGTTCACTGCAACAACCAGCGGAACACCAGCAGCCTTGGCGTGCTGAACGGCTTCAACGGTCTGCGGCATTACGCCGTCGTCCGCTGCAACCACCAGGATCACGATGTCGGTCGCCTTGGCACCACGGGCACGCATGGCGGTAAACGCGGCGTGACCAGGGGTGTCGAGGAAGGTGACCATGCCACGTTCGGTTTCAACGTGGTACGCACCGATGTGCTGAGTGATACCACCGGCTTCGCCAGCAGCTACCTTGGCACGACGGATGTAGTCGAGCAGCGAGGTCTTACCGTGGTCAACGTGGCCCATTACGGTCACGACCGGTGCACGGGAGAACGCTTCACCTTCAAACTTCAGGGACTCGGCCAGGGAATCTTCCAGGGCGGTGTCGCTGACCAGGGTCACTTTGTGGCCCAGCTCTTCGGCAACCAGTTGGGCAGTTTCCTGATCCAGTACCTGGTTGATGGTTGCTGGAGTACCCAGTTTGAACATGAACTTGATGATTTCAGCAGCCTTGACCGACATCTGCTGGGCGAGATCGCCAACAGTGATGGTCTCGCCGATCTTCACTTCGCGCACAACAGGGCCGGTTGGGCTCTGGAAACCGTGGGCGTTGCGCTTCTTCAGCTTGGCCTTGCCGCGACCACCACGACGGAAGCCATCGCTTTCTTCGTCGGTAGTACGTGGCGCAACACGTGGAGCAGGCGCTTTTTCCTTGACCGAAGCACGATGCGGAGCGTTTTTGCGCTCGCCATCGCCACTGCCACGACGATTGCTATCGTCGGCACGTGGTTTGTCCGGACGACGCTGTTCGTCGCGTTTGCGAGTATCGGCCGCAGGTGCTGGTGCAGCTGCAACAACCGGTGCGCTTTCACGCACTGGTTCGGCGACTGCAGCAGGCGCTGCAACGGCGTCGTTAGTAGCGGTTTGCGCAGCAGCAGGCTGGCGACGCGCTTCTTCTTCGGCGCGACGCTTGGCTTCTTCTTCAGCCTTCTGACGTGCAGCATTTTCTACTGCGCGGCGTTCTTCCAGTTCGCGTTTGCGCTCGGCTTCGATTTCTTCCGGGCTGCGTTGTACGAAGACTTTCTTCTTGCGTACTTCAACGCTGATGCTCTTGCTACCAGCAACACGCAGGGTGCTGGTGGTTTTGCGCTGCAATGTAATCTTGCGCGGTTCTTCCACTTTCGCCTTGTGGCTGCTCTTCAAGTGAGTCAGCAAAGACTGCTTCTCACTATCGCTCACACCTTCATCGGCGGCGGTGTGCGGCAGACCTGCCTCACGCATCTGCTGCAACAGGCGCTCTACCGGTGTTTTGACCTCATCGGCCAGTTGTTTCACCGTGACTTGCGTCATGCACTTCTCTCCTCAGGCCGCGCCTAATTACTCGAACCAATGGGCTCGGGCGGCCATGATCAACTTGCCGGCACGATCATCGTCAATGCCGTCGATGTCGAGCAGGTCGTCAATAGACTGCTCGGCCAGGTCTTCGCGGGTAATTACGCCGCGCACCGCCAGTTCCATCGCCAAATCCTTGTCCATACCCTCAAGCGAGAGCAGGTCTTCGGCCGGATGGGCGTCTGCCAGCTTTTCCTCAGTAGCGATGGCTTTAGTCAACAAACGATCCTTGGCGCGAGCGCGAAGCTCGTTGACGGTTTCTTCGTCAAAGCCGTCGATGTTGAGCATTTCTTCCAACGGTACGTAGGCAATCTCTTCCAGGCTGGTAAAGCCTTCATCTACCAGCACCTGTGCCAGGTCTTCGTCGACTTCCAGCTCGTCGATGAAGTTGCGCAGGATGTCGCCGGTTTCTGCTTGCTGCTTAGCCTGGATGTCCGATTCGGTCATCACGTTCAGGGTCCAGCCAGTCAACTGGCTAGCCAGACGCACGTTCTGACCACCGCGACCGATGGCCTGAGCAAGATTGTCTGCGCCAACGGCGATGTCCATTGCATGGGCATCTTCGTCAACGATAATTGCCGCCACTTCAGCCGGCGACATTGCATTGATCACGAACTGAGCCGGGTTATCGTCCCACAGGACGATATCCACACGCTCACCGCCCAATTCGCCCGACACTGCCTGGACGCGCGAACCGCGCATACCGATGCAAGCGCCTTGCGGATCAATACGTTTGTCTTTGGAGCGGACCGCGATCTTGGCGCGCGAACCCGGGTCGCGGGACGCAGCCATTACTTCGATCAGGCCTTCAGCGATTTCCGGCACTTCGATGCGGAACAACTCGATCAGCATTTCCGGCGCAGTACGCGACAGGATCAGCTGAGGGCCGCGGTTCTCGGTGCGGATTTCCTTGAGCAGCGCACGCAGACGCACGCCAACCCGGAAGGTTTCGCGAGAAATGATGTCTTCACGGGCCAGCAACGCTTCAGCGTTATTGCCCAGATCGACGATCACGTTGTCACGGGTGACTTTCTTCACGGTGCCGGAGATGATTTCTCCCAGGCGCTCGCGATAGGCGTCAACGACTTGAGCACGCTCGGCTTCGCGAACTTTCTGCACGATGACCTGCTTGGCGGTCTGTGCAGCAATGCGGCCGAACTCGATGGATTCGATCTTTTCTTCGACAACATCGCCGACCTTGGCACCAGGATGCGTTTCTGCAACCTTGCTCGGCCAGGTTTCGATGGCCGGATCGTCCAGGTCTGCTTCTTCGACGACCGTCCAGCGACGGAATGTCTCGTAAGCACCGGTGTGGCGATTGATTTCCACACGCAGATCGACTTCGTCCTCAAAACGCTTTTTGGTAGCAGTGGCCAGGGCCAGCTCCAGCGCTTCAAAAATTACGTTTGCCGGTACGCCCTTTTCATTGGATACCGACTCAACAACCAGCAGTACTTCTTTGCTCATCGTACGCCTCGCCTTTCGCAAGCCATTGGATCCGCGGGATCCGCGTCTCAGTCAAAACTGGGAATAATGTTGGCCTTGTCGATCATATCGATCGGCAACAGGAACTCATGGTCTTCAACCTGCACCACGACGTCCTGCTCTTCTACACCGCGCAGAAGGCCCTGAAAGTTGCGCCGACCTTCAAAAGGCGAGCGCAGCTTGATCTTCACTTGTTCACCGGCAAATTTTGCAAACTGCTCAATAGTGAACAGTGGGCGTTCCATGCCAGGCGAGGAAACTTCAAGGGTGTATTCAACGGCGATCGGATCTTCAACATCCAGTACACCACTGATCTGACGGCTGACGATGGCACAATCGTCCACCAGCACGCCGCCCTCTTTATCAATATAAACGCGCAACATTGAGTGGCGACCTTGAGCCGAAAACTCAATACCCCAGCATTCATAGCCTAGGGCCACGACCACCGGGGCCAGCAAGGCCTGCAACTCTTCTAGCTTGCTCGACACCTGAACCCCCTCGTGCATGTATGTGCATGCTGTGCAAAATAAAAAAATGGGCGAAACGCCCATCCTTGATACGCCGTTGAACAGCGGCGTTGAAAGTGTCCAGCTAACAAAAAGCCCCTTAAAAGGGGCTCCTTAAACTGGTTGCGGGGGCCGGATTTGAACCGACGACCTTCGGGTTATGAGCCCGACGAGCTACCAGACTGCTCCACCCCGCGACAAAGCTGGGGCGGAAGTATACGACCGATCCCTGACAGGGTCAATGTAACCTTCCACCTACAAGAAAGCCCGCAACAGCGGGCTCTCCTGATAATTGGTACCGAGAAGGGGACTCGAACCCCTACACCCTATGGGCACAACCACCTCAAGGTTGCGTGTCTACCAATTCCACCACCTCGGCAATACTACGTTTGAAACCCTTCTTACTTCTGCTCTTGAGCTGGAGGTACGTCAGTCGCTGGAGTAGCCGACTTTTGCTCTTGAAGCACCGGTACATCATCAGAAGCCGGTTGTTGCTTTGGAACTTCCAACACTGCTGGGTTTGGCAAACCTACTTGAGTCAGCTGGTGAGCCTTCTCTTTAGCAAAGTAACCTAACCCCAAGCTGGTTATGAAGAAACCGGCGGCAAGTATAGCAGTAAACTTACTAAGAAAGGTAGAGGAACCTTGGCTTCCGAACACAGTATTTGAAGCACCTGCTCCGAAAGACGCGCCAGCATCCGCACCTTTACCCTGCTGCAGCAAAACCAGAGCAACTACGCCCAATGCACCCAGCAGATGAAAAACGACTACGACTGTTTCCAGCATTTTTTCAGTTTCCCGCGGCGCGACAAATCGCACCGAACTCATCTGCATTCAGGGAAGCTCCACCAATGAGCCCCCCATCGATATCCGGCATGCCGAACAGTTCGACCGCATTGGCCGCCTTCACGCTGCCGCCGTATAGAAGCCGCACACCTTGCGCGACTTCAGAATTCTCTGCCGCCAACTGAGCGCGAATGGCTGCGTGCACATCCTGCGCCTGTTGCGGCGAAGCAGTCAGCCCGGTGCCAATGGCCCAGACCGGCTCGTAAGCGATTACTGCCTTTGCAAAGACACCTGCACCCAGCTCCTCAATGATACTGCCAAGCTGACGCCCGACAACCTCAAGAGTTTTTCCAGCTTCGCGCTCTTCGAGGGTCTCCCCGACACACAACACCGGAATCAAGCCACATGCCTGCGCCGCTGCGAACTTGCGAATCAGCATTCCATCCTGCTCGCCCATTATCTGGCGGCGCTCGGAGTGCCCGACAAGCACCAGGGAACAACCTGCATCCACCAACTGACTCGGCGCAATTTCACCGGTCAACGCACCTTGCATGGATTCCACTGCAGAATTCTGCGCGCCGACCGAAATCGACTTGCCTTTCAAGCCATCAATCACTTGATTGATATGCAAGCAAGGCGGGAATACCGCGACATCAACACCGCTTGGCAAGGCCAGATGACTAAGGCCATTGATCAGCTCAGCGACGCTGGCGCGGGTACCGTGCATCTTCCAGTTACCAGCTACCATAGGGCGACGCATGCTGTACCTCGTCGGTCAAAGTGGGCGCAGATGTTACCCAACACAATCATGGCTGGCAAGCCGAAATCAGGCAGAAACTTCAGTTACCAGTTTTGCGAGCTCTTCGGCGTAACCGCGAACCTGCGTTTCGTCCTCGCCCTCGACCATGACCCGCACCAGCGGCTCTGTCCCGGACTTGCGCAACAGCACGCGCCCACGACCGGCCATCGCCTGAGTAACACGGTCGCTGGCCTCCTTGACGGTCGGATGTTCGATTGGATTCGCACCACCGCCAAACCGGACATTGATCAGCACCTGAGGACACTTGCGCAACGCCTGACGGGACTGAGCCAGGCTTTCTACGCGCCTCTTCAGGGCCATCAACACCTGCAACGCGGCAATAATTGCATCACCCGTAGTGGTGTGACTGAAGCAGACAATGTGCCCCGAGTTTTCCCCGCCCACCTGCCAATCGCGCTCCAGCAACTCGGAAATCACGTAACGGTCGCCAACGTTGGCGCGCACAAAAGGAATCGCCAGATCCGCCAGGGCCAACTCCAGCCCCAGGTTACTCATCAGCGTACCGACCACACCGCCCTGCAACTTGCCGCGCTCTTGCAGATCGCGAGCAATGATAAACAACAACTCATCGCCGTCGACGACAGTGCCAGTGTGATCGACCATCTGGACCCGGTCACCATCACCGTCAAAGGCAATACCCAAATCGGCGTGCTCGGCCAATACGGCAGCTTGCAGCGGCTCCATATGGGTCGAACCGCAATTTTCATTGATGTTCAGGCCATTAGGATGAGCAGAAAGCACAACGACATCGGCTCCCAGCTCACGGAACACACTAGGCGCCACTTTATAAGTCGCACCGTGGGCACAGTCGATCACGATCTTCAGCCCAGCGAAACTGGTACCGGTCGGAACGCTGCTCTTGCAGAACTCGATATAACGGCCCGAGGCATCGTTGATTCGCGATACTTTGCCGATCTTGCTCGACTCAACCACGGTCATCGGGGTGTCGAGCAACTCTTCGATCATCAGCTCGACTTCATCCGGAAGCTTGGTGCCCTTCCCGGAGAAAAACTTGATGCCGTTGTCGTCATGAGGGTTGTGCGAAGCGCTGATCACGATGCCGGCTTCGGCATGAAAGGTACGTGTCAGATAGGCGATGGCCGGCGTCGGCATCGGCCCCAGGAGCATCACATCAGCACCTGCCGAGGTCAGCCCGGCCTCAAGCGCCGATTCGAACATGTAACCGGAGATCCGGGTGTCCTTGCCCACGAGCACTTTGCAGGCACCCATGCTGCGAAATGCCATGCCTGCCGCCCAGCCAAGCTTGAGCATGAAATCAGGAGTAATCGGGTATTCACCGACCCGACCACGAATGCCGTCGGTGCCAAAGTATTTTTTGCTCATAAGTACTCCATCATTCTTATTCGGCTGATTCTACGGCGGCGATCATCCGCACCACATCGACGGTTTCAGCCACATCATGGACGCGCAATATACGCGCCCCCTTGATTGAAGCCAGTGCCGCGAGCGCTAAACCGCCATGCAGGCGCTCCCCCACCGGCCGATTCAAGGCATGCCCGATCATGCTCTTTCGCGAAACCCCGACCAACAGGGGCCGCCCCAAGGCATGCAAGGCCTCCATATGCTTAAACAAGCTCAAGTTGTGCTGCAAGGTTTTCGCGAAGCCGAAGCCCGGATCGAGGATGATCCGCTCGGCAGGGATACCTACCAACGCACACTGGAGCATCCGCTCGGCGAGAAACTCGCCAACCTCTTTCGTCACATCCTGGTACTGCGGATTGTCCTGCATGTCGCCCGGCTCACCGAGCATATGCATCAGACACACCGGCAAACCGGTGGCTGCAGCTGCATCCAGGGCTCCGTCTCGGCGTAACGAACGCACATCATTGATCAAACCCGCCCCCAGCCTTGCGGTTTCACGCATAACTGCCGGTGTGGAGGTATCGACCGAAATGATCACATCGAGTTCACGACTGATGCGCTCAACGATAGGCGCTACACGCTCGAGCTCTTCAAGCGGTGAAACCGCCCTGGCACCGGGCCGGGTCGATTCGCCACCAACGTCGATCAGCGTCGCGCCAGCCGCCACCATCGCCTCGGCGTGGCGCAGCGCCGCATCCAGCTGACTGTATCGGCCGCCATCGGAAAAGGAGTCGGGTGTGACATTGAGAATACCCATGACATGCGTCTGGGCCAAATCAAGAACCCGGTTGCCGCAAGGCAACCGGGTCGAGGACTGAACAGAAGTCATTTCAAACCTTATACGTCAGCAGCCGGGCCACCGATGGGTGTTTCCGGACGCCCATCCTGCACCGCCGGAGGCGTGCCGGAAGTATCACTACCGCCAGACCAGTCGCGAGGCTCGCGAGGAGCACGACCCGCCATGATGTCATCGATCTGATCAGCATCGATCGTTTCGTACTTCATCAAGGCATCCGCCATGGCGTCAAGCTTGTCACGGTTATCCGTGAGGATCTGTTTGGCCGTGCCGTAGCACTGGTCGATGATGCTGCGTACTTCGGAGTCGATCAGCTTGGCTGTCTCACCGGAGAAGCTGGCATGTTGACCGCCACCGCCACGACCGAGGAACACTTCGCCCTCTTCTTCGGCGTACATCAATGGGCCGAGTTTTTCCGACAAGCCCCACTTGGTCACCATGTTCCGTGCGATCTGGCTGGCACGCATGATGTCGTTGGATGCACCAGTGGTGACACCGTCGAAGCCCAGGGTCATTTCTTCAGCGATACGACCGCCGTACAGCGAGCAGATCTGACTGATCAGCGCACGCTTGGACAGGCTGTAGCGATCTTCTTCCGGCAGGAACATGGTCACACCGAGTGCGCGACCGCGCGGGATGATCGACACTTTGTAGACCGGATCATGCTCAGGGACGACGCGACCGACGATAGCGTGGCCAGCTTCGTGATAAGCAGTGTTCTGCTTCTCTTTCTCGGACATGACCATGGATTTGCGCTCGGCACCCATCATGATCTTGTCTTTGGCCAGTTCGAACTCTTTCATCTCGACGATGCGCTTGCCAGCACGGGCTGCGAACAACGACGCCTCGTTCACCAGGTTGGCCAGGTCGGCACCGGAGAAACCAGGAGTACCACGCGCGATCACAGCCGGAGCGACGTCGTCACCCATTGGCACTTTGCGCATGTGGACTTTGAGAATCTGCTCGCGACCACGTATATCCGGCAGACCGACCACGACCTGACGGTCGAAACGGCCCGGACGCAGCAATGCAGGGTCCAGCACGTCGGGACGGTTGGTCGCTGCAATGACGATGATGCCGTCATTCATTTCGAAGCCGTCCATCTCTACCAGCAACTGGTTGAGTGTCTGTTCGCGCTCGTCGTGACCGCCGCCCATGCCGGCACCACGGTGGCGACCGACGGCGTCGATTTCATCGATGAAGATGATGCATGGCGCGTGCTTCTTCGCCTGCTCAAACATGTCACGAACACGACTGGCACCGACACCGACGAACATTTCGACGAAATCAGAACCGGAAATGGTGAAGAACGGCACTTTGGCTTCGCCGGCAATCGCCTTGGCGATCAAGGTTTTACCAGTACCAGGAGGACCGACCATCAGCACGCCACGAGGAATGCGACCGCCCAAACGCTGGAACTTGCCCGGATCACGCAGGAATTCGACCAGCTCGCCAACTTCTTCCTTGGCTTCGTCGCAACCGGCAACGTCAGCCAAAGTGGTTTTCACCTGATCTTCAGAGAGCAGGCGCGCCTTGCTCTTGCCGAAGCTCATCGGCCCGCCCTTGCCACCGGCACCGCCCTGCATCTGCCGCATGAAGAACATGAAGACAGCGATGATCACCAGGATCGGGAAGCTTGCGACCAGGAGTTGAGTCCAGATGCTTTGCTGCTCAGGCTGCTTGCCTTCGACCACCACGTGGTTATCCACGAGGTCGCCGATCAGGCCATTGTCCTGGATTGCCGGACGAATGGTCTTGAAGCTGTCGCCATCGTTGCGCTTGCCGGTAATCACGTAGCCATCAACCGCTACGCGCTCGACCTTGCCATCCTTGACCTGCTGGATGAAGTCGGAATAGTTGAGGGTCTGCGGCTCGTTAGGGCTGGAGAAGTTGTTCATCACCGTCACCAGGACAGCCGCGATGATCAACCACAGGATCAGATTCTTTGCCATATCGTTCAATTAACTACCCTCTGAAGCAAGCTCCGCTAATGGCGCGTGCTTCGCATGATATTCACCGGCCTAACTTACTACATTACCTACGGCTCTGGCAGGCGCCGTCTGTAACCCTTTGTGAAACACTTTCTACACAATATTCGCTAATGCTCACGGGACGAAATACGAAAAACCTATCGACCCGCAAAAAAACCTCGATTTACTCACTACGGCCGCGGTAGCCCCAAGCCAGCATGTATTGCTCGCGGGAACTGCCACGGGAAGAGTCCGGCTTGATCATCTGGACCTTGTCGAATTTCTGACGAGCGTCCTTCACGTAAGCATCAAACCCTTCGCCCTGAAACACCTTGATCACGAAATTACCACCCGGCTTGAGTATCCGAGCCGCCAGATCAAGAGCCAGCTCACATAGAAACATGGCTTTTGGCATGTCCACCTCAGGCGTACCACTCATATTGGGGGCCATATCGGAAATCACAAGGTCCACCTGCGAATTACCCACGGCTTCAAGGATCTGAGCGAGCACTTCGTCCTGGGTGAAGTCACCCTGGATGAAAGTCACGTCCGGAATGCTGTCCATTTCCAGGATGTCCGAGGCGATCAGACGCCCCTGACCACCGATCAGCCGACTAGTGACCTGCGACCAGCCGCCGGGCGCCGCACCCAGGTCGACAACGCTCATACCCGGACGGATCAGCTTGTATTTCTCCTGGACCTCCAGAAGCTTGTAACTCGCACGCGAGCGGTAACCATCCTTCTGCGCCTGCTTCACATAGGGATCATTGACATGTCTTTTCAGCCAACCAAGGCTTGTCTTGGAACGCGCCATTGGGCACCTCGATGATAAGGGTCGTGATTAATTGGGCGGATCCACGAACCCTCGGGTAAAATGGCCGCCATTTTACAGAATCCAGACTAAAGGGTCAGATTATGCCGCTCACTCAAGAGCAGAAGAAACAGTACAAATCCATTGGCCACCATCTGAAACCAGTTTTGATTGTGGCTGACAACGGTTTGACTGAAGGTGTGTTAGCCGAACTTGAACGCGCTTTGGCGGATCACGAGCTGATCAAAATCAAGCTCAACATCCTCGATCGCGAATCGCGCCTGGCAGCCATTGCAGAACTCTGCAAGGCCGGCAAAGCCGATCTGGTTCAGGTCATCGGCAAGATGGCACTGATTTACCGCAAGAACTTCAGCGTCAACAAGCAGCTGTCGAACGTCCATCGCTTCAAGTGATGACAAGGGTCAAGGGTGTGCTTCGCGCACCCTCACACTCCATCCCGGCACCGGTTGCATCACCAGCACCAGCCCGGAAAATCCCAGAACAAGATAGCTGAACAGCTGCCAATGCGCCGCGTGCGGCCAGCCGACGTGGACCGCGAAATACATCGCCCCCCCATACAGCGCCATCATCAGCAGTTGCCCACGAATATCGCGCCATAGACTGGCAAGGCCCTCGGCCTGAACCAGCACCAAAGCCTGAAAACTCACACACGCCGTGGCAAATCCCACCATCAGCGTATTCAGCATGCCTGCAATTTCGTCGATCAGCAGCGGTGCCAGGCCTATTCGCCCTAGCACCGGCAGCAGACCGATGTGCAACAGCCACAGGCCGCCAACCCACAACATTTGGGTCAGCTGCCAAAGCATGGCGCCCGCACGTAGCGGGCGCCTTCTTTCAGAGGTGGCGAACTTCGACAATCTCATACTCGATAACGCCACCCGGCGTTTTCACGGCGACCACATCACCCTCTTCCTTGGCAATCAAGGCGCGGGCCAGTGGCGAACCCACCGAAATCTTGCCGAGTTTGAAGTCAGCCTCATCCTCACCCACGATGTGGTAAGTGACGCTTTCATCTGTCTCGACGTTGGCGATTTCAACGGTGGTGCCGAAAATCACTTTGCCGGTATGAGGAATGGTCGTGACATCGATGATGACCTGATTCTGAATCCGGCCTTCGATATCACGAATCCGCGCCTCTACCATACCCTGCTGCTCGCGAGCAGCATGGTATTCGGCGTTTTCCTTCAAGTCACCCAACTCGCGAGCCGTACCGATGTCCTGGCTGAGCTTCGGACGGACGACCTTGGTCAGGTGAGCGTGTTCTTCTTCCAGGGCTTTCGCGCCCTGGACGGTCATTGGGTATTTGATCATGCCTTCAATCCTGCGTGTAGATCCTGCAAGCGGCGCACGGTCTTCTCGGGACCGAACTTCAGCGCTTCGCAGATAGCTTCGCCAGCAGCAATGGTAGTGGTGCAGTAGATCTTGTGCTGCAAGGCATTACGACGAATGGAGTAGGAATCGGCGATCGACTGGCGACCTTCGGTGGTGTTGATGATCAGGGTGACTTCGTCATTCTTGATCATGTCGACCACGTGCGGACGACCCTCGGTCACCTTGTTCACACGACGCACTTTCAGGCCTGCAGCTTCGATCAGCTTGGCAGTACCGGCAGTGGCGACCACTTCGAAGCCCAAGTTGATCAGATCACGGGCTACGCCTGCAACCAGTGGCTTGTCATCGTCACGCACGCTGATGAACGCGGTACCGCCAGTCGGCAGCACTTCGCTGGCACCCATCTGGGCTTTGGCAAAGGCTTCGCCGAAGGTGTCGCCCACACCCATCACTTCACCGGTGGACTTCATCTCTGGGCCCAGGATCGGGTCCACGCCAGGGAATTTGGCGAATGGGAACACCGCCTCTTTCACGCTGTAGAAGTTCGGAATGATTTCTTTGGTGAAGCCGATTTCTTTCAGGGTTTTACCGGCCATCACGCGAGCCGCGATCATTGCCAGGGAAACACCGATGCACTTGGACACGAACGGTACGGTACGGGAAGCGCGCGGGTTGACTTCAATGACGTAGATGTCTTCGCCTTGCAGTGCCAACTGAACGTTCATCAGGCCGACAACGCCCAGTTCCAGGGCCATTTTCTTGACCTGCTCGCGCATCTCGTCCTGGATGTGAGCAGGCAGCGAGTACGGCGGCAGGGAGCACGCGGAGTCACCGGAGTGAACGCCGGCCTGCTCGATGTGCTGCATGATCGCGCCGATCACCACGTCGGTGCCGTCGCAGACCGCATCCACGTCCATTTCGATAGCGCAGTTGAGGAAGTGATCGAGCAGCACCGGGCTGTCGTTGGACACTTTCACCGCATCACGCAGGTAGCGCTTGAGCTCTTCTTCTTCGTAGACGATTTCCATCGCGCGGCCGCCCAGTACGTAGGACGGACGAACCACCAGCGGGTAACCGATCTTGGCCGCGGCACGAATCGCTTCGTCTTCGCTGCGCACGGTGGCGTTCGGCGGCTGACGCAGGTTCAGGCGCTCGACCATTTGCTGGAAGCGCTCACGGTCTTCGGCACGGTCGATGGCGTCAGGGCTGGTGCCGATGATTGGCACGCCGGCTTCTTCCAGGGCGCGAGCCAGTTTCAGCGGGGTTTGGCCGCCGTACTGGACGATCACGCCTTTCGGCTTCTCGACGCGGACGATTTCCAGTACGTCTTCCAGGGTCACTGGTTCGAAGTACAGGCGATCGGAGGTGTCGTAGTCGGTGGAAACGGTTTCCGGGTTGCAGTTGACCATGATGGTCTCGTAACCGTCTTCGCGCAGGGCCAGTGCCGCGTGCACGCAGCAATAGTCGAACTCGATGCCCTGGCCGATACGGTTTGGACCGCCGCCGAGGATCATGATCTTGTCGCGGCCCGACGGCGCGGCTTCGCACTCTTCCTCGTACGTCGAGTAGAGGTAAGCGGTGTCGGTGGCGAACTCGGCCGCGCAGGTGTCAACGCGCTTGTAGACCGGGAAGATTTCCAGCTTGTGACGGTGGCGACGCAGAGCCTTCTCGGTCACGCCCAGCAGCTTGGCCAGACGCATATCGGAGAAACCTTTGCGCTTGAGGCGGAACATCAAGTCGTGGTCGATACTGGCCAGACCCAGGGTCTTGACCTTCTCTTCTTCCTTGATCAGATCTTCGATCTGCACCAGGAACCACGGGTCGATCATGTTCATGCCGAAAATATCTTCGACCGACAGGCCGGCGCGGAACGCGTCAGCGACGTACCAGATACGCTCGGCGCCCGGCACGGTCAGTTCGCGCTTGAGGATGCTCATGCTTTCCGGGTTGCTCAGGTCGAGCTTCTCGTCCAGGCCGCAAACGCCCACTTCCAGACCGCGCAGGGCTTTCTGCAGGGATTCCTGGAAGGTCCGGCCGATGGCCATGACTTCACCGACCGACTTCATTTGAGTGGTCAGGCGCGCGTCGGCTTTCGGGAATTTCTCGAAGGCGAAGCGTGGCAGCTTGGTCACGACGTAGTCGATGGACGGCTCGAAGGATGCAGGAGTAGCGCCGCCGGTGATTTCGTTCTGCAGTTCGTCCAGGGTGTAGCCGATCGCCAGCTTGGCAGCGATACGCGCAATCGGGAAACCAGTGGCTTTCGAGGCCAGTGCCGAAGAGCGGGATACACGCGGGTTCATCTCGATCACGACCATACGGCCAGTGTCCGGGCAGATGCCAAACTGAACGTTGGAGCCGCCGGTTTCCACGCCGATCTCACGCAGTACCGCCAACGAGGCGTTACGCATGATCTGGTATTCCTTGTCCGTCAGGGTTTGTGCCGGAGCAACGGTGATCGAGTCACCGGTGTGCACGCCCATCGGGTCAAAGTTTTCGATGGAGCAGACGATGATGCAGTTGTCCTTCTTATCGCGGACAACCTCCATCTCGTACTCTTTCCAGCCGATCAGCGATTCGTCGATCAGCAGCTCTTTGGTCGGCGACAGGTCCAGACCGCGGGCGCAGATTTCTTCGAATTCTTCACGGTTGTAAGCGATACCGCCACCGGTGCCGCCCATGGTGAAGGACGGACGAATGATGCACGGGAAGCCGAGACGCTCAAGAACCGCGTTGGCCTCTTCCATGCTGTGGGCGATACCCGAACGCGGGCAGTCCAGACCGATGGATTTCATCGCCTTGTCGAAGCGCGAACGGTCTTCGGCCTTGTCGATGGTGTCAGCGTTGGCGCCGATCATTTCTACGCCGAACTTCTCCAGAACGCCTTCACGCTCCAGGTCCAGTGCACAGTTCAGAGCGGTCTGGCCACCCATGGTTGGCAGCAGCGCGTCCGGACGCTCTTTCTCGATGATCTTGGCAACGGTCTGCCACTTGATCGGCTCGATGTACGTGGCGTCGGCCATGTCCGGGTCGGTCATGATGGTCGCCGGGTTGGAGTTCACCAGGATGACGCGGTAACCCTCTTCGCGCAGGGCTTTACAGGCCTGGGCGCCGGAGTAGTCGAATTCGCAGGCCTGGCCGATCACGATCGGGCCAGCGCCGAGAATCAGGATGCTTTTAATGTCTGTACGTTTTGGCATGGGTTGTCACTCAAATCCGCAGGTCAGTCGGCAAGCCGTCTTGTTCAATCTCTGAAGCCTTGAGGGGGCCACCGGTTTCGGGACCGCCCTCAGGCTTCGCTACATCAGGGCGAGCGATTAGCGTCGCTTGGCCATTTCGTTGATGAAGCGATCAAACAGTGGCGCTACGTCGTTCGGGCCAGGGCTGGCTTCAGGGTGACCCTGGAAGCTGAAGGCGCTCTTGTCGGTACGCTCGATGCCTTGCAGGGTGCCGTCGAACAGCGATTTGTGGATCGCCCGAACGTTGCCTGGCAGGGTCGCTTCGTCTACCGCAAAACCGTGGTTCTGGCTGGTGATCATCACCACACCGCTGTCCAGATCCTGGACCGGGTGGTTGGCACCGTGGTGGCCGTGACCCATTTTCAGGGTCTTGGCGCCGGAGGCCAGAGCCAGCAGTTGGTGACCGAGGCAGATGCCGAACACCGGAATCTCGGTTTCCAGCACGTCCTTGATAGCCTGGATCGCGTAGTCGCATGGCTCAGGGTCGCCCGGGCCGTTGGACAGGAACACGCCATCAGGTTTCAGTGCCAGCGCTTCGGCGGCCGGAGTCTGTGCAGGCACCACGGTCACGCGGCAACCGCGCTCGACCAGCATGCGCAGGATGTTCAGCTTGACGCCGTAGTCGTAAGCCACCACGTGATATGGCAGCTCGGAGGCTTCCAGAGTCGCGTGGCTGTCGGTTTTCAGATCCCAGACAGTCGAGCGCCACTCATACTTCTCTTTGGTGCTGACGACTTTTGCCAAGTCCATGCCTTTAAGGCCAGGGAAACCCTGAGCGGCGGCGATGGCGGCTTCTTCGGAAATGTTGTCACCGGCCATGATGCAGCCGTTCTGTGCGCCTTTCTCACGCAGGATGCGTGTCAGGCGGCGAGTGTCGATACCGGCGATTGCCACCACATTGTTGGCTTTCAGGTAGTCGGACAGTGACATCGTGTTGCGCCAGTTGCTCGCAACCAGTGGCAGGTCACGGATGACCAGGCCAGCGGACCAGACGCGGTCGGACTCGGCGTCTTCCGGCGTAGTGCCGGTATTGCCGATGTGCGGGTACGTCAGGGTAACGATCTGTTGGGCGTAGGAAGGATCGGTAAGGATTTCCTGATAGCCGGTCATTGCGGTGTTGAACACCACCTCACCAACGGTTTGACCGTCGGCTCCAATGGCTTCGCCGCGAAAAATGCTGCCATCAGCAAGGGCGAGTATGGCTGGCTTAGTCAAGAAGACCTCCCGTAAATAAAGCCTGAAAGGGCGATCGCAGGTTGTAAAAAAGCGGAGTGACGTATGGACACGTCACCCCGCTTCTTCACCGAATTATTCTGCGCGCTTTTAGTGGACACACTAAAGCTGTAGCTTACAGAAAAAGGCTTTTTTGGTCTACCGCCAATGAGCCCTAAAGGCCGGAGAATGCGACAGGACGTCGCTTGGCGGAATAAAACCGGGCCCAAACGCTGAGTTTGAACCCGATTTCGGGCACATCTTACCGCAGATCGAGCACGTCTTGCATGTCGTAAAGGCCTGGCTCACGACCATCCAGCCACAAAGCTGCACGTACCGCGCCCTTGGCGAAGGTCATGCGGCTGGATGCCTTGTGAGTAATCTCAAGTCGCTCGCCCTCACAGGCGAACAGCACCGTATGATCACCGACCACATCACCACCGCGAACAGTCGCGAAACCGATCGTTTCACGCTCTCGCACGCCGGTGTGACCTTCACGACCATAAACCGCAACCTTCTGCAGATCACGATCCAGCGCATTGGCGATCACCTCGCCCATGCGCAGAGCCGTGCCTGAAGGCGCATCGATTTTGTGCCGATGATGGGCCTCGATGATTTCGATATCAGCCTCATCGCCCAGCACACGAGCCGCCATATCGAGCAGCTTCAGCGACAGGTTTACACCGACACTGAAATTCGCCGCGAACACAATCGCAATATCTTCGCTCGCCTCGACCAGCAACTGTTTCTGCGCGGCGTCCAATCCCGTCGTGCCGATCACCATGGCCTTGCCCGCCTTACGGCAGAACGCCAGGTTTTTCAGCATGACTTCAGGAAGCGTGAAGTCGATCAACACATCGAACTCATCGGCCACCGCATCCAGCTTACCGGACAGCGGCACACCGATTCGCCCCAGCGATGCCAGCTCACCAGCATCCACACCAATCAGCGTGCTGCCGGGGCGCACGATGGCTGCCGTCAGACCGGTAAGCGGTGCGCGTTGCTGCACCGCCTCGACCAGAATCTTGCCCATGCGCCCGGCAGCGCCCATCACAGCTATACGTCGCATGCCGACTCCTTACAAATCGCCGAAGAAGCGCTTCACGCCTTCGAACCAACCGGTGGTTTTCGGCGAATGACTGTTGTCACCCGCCAGGGAGCTGCGCAACTCCTCCAGCAATTCGCGCTGACGACGACCCAGGTTGACCGGGGTTTCGACCGCCACACGACACATCAGGTCACCCGCACCGCCACCACGAACCGGCGCGACGCCTTTACCGCGAACACGGAACTGCTTACCGGTCTGAGTCCCTTCAGGGATCTTCAGTTTGACCCGACCATCGAGGGTCGGAATCTCCAGCTCGCCGCCCAGCGCTGCGTCGACAAAGCTGATTGGCACTTCGCAGAACAGGTGCTTGCCGTCACGCTGGAAGATCGCGTGCTCGCGCACATTGATCACCACGTACAGGTCGCCAGTCGGGCCACCCTGCGCACCCGCCTCGCCTTCACCAGACAGACGAATGCGGTCGCCAGTATCGACACCGGCCGGCACTTTCACCGACAGGGTCTTGTACTCTTCGACACGACCTTCGCCGCGGCAGGAATCGCACGGGTCGGAAATGATCTTGCCCTGGCCATGGCAGCGCGGGCAGGTCTGCTGCACCGAGAAGAAACCCTGCTGCATGCGCACCTGACCGATACCGCCGCACGTCGGGCAAGTGATCGGTGAGGAGCCTTTCTTGGCACCCGAGCCATCGCACGGCTTGCAGTTGACCAGTGTCGGAACGCGGATATTCACGGTCGTGCCGCGCACCGCTTCTTCCAGGTTCAGCTCCAGGGTGTAACGCAGGTCGCTGCCGCGCTGAGCGCCGCCACGAGCACCGCCGCGACCGCCACCGAAGAAGTCACTGAAGACATCGCCAAAGATGTCGGAGAAGTTCTGACCGCCAAACCCGGCACCGCCGCCACCCATACTCGGGTCGACACCGGCATGACCGTATTGGTCATAGGCCGCGCGCTTGCTGGAATCGGACAGCACTTCGTAGGCCTCGTTGGCCTCCTTGAACATATCTTCCGACGCTTTGTCATCGGGATTACGGTCCGGGTGGTGTTTCATCGCCAGGCGACGGTAGGCCTTTTTCAGGTCCGCCTCGCTTGAACCACGCTCAACACCCAATACTTCGTAATAGTCACGCTTTGCCATAAGTCTTTGCACTCTTAAGGACGTTCGGCAAACCTCTCCTGAGCCTCGCCAAACTCGTTGAGCCCCAATACAGGCCCGGACCCAACTCACGTCAATTCAACGATCCTGGTCTTTGATTCGATGCGGTACTTTCGACTCGAAAAGCAGGAGCATTTCCGGTCATACCGCCAACATCCGAGCGTTGTCGCATGCTGTAAAAATTCGCTTACTCCAGACATGCCAACGCGGGAGCAAGCTCCCGCGCGGCGACATCCTACCAGTCACCGCCTGAAGGCAGTCAACCGGGCGACCAACAACTTACTTGTGGTCTTTGACTTCTTCGAACTCGGCATCGACAACGTCGTCAGCCTTTTCAGCCGATTCGTCTTTCGGCGCCGCGCCTTCAGCTGGCTGAGCCTGATCAGCGTACATTTTCTGAGCCACTGGCGCAGAAACCTTGGACAGCTCTTCAACCTTGGCTTCGATAGCGGCCTTGTCGTCGCCTTTGATGGCGGTTTCCAGGGCAACTACAGCTGCTTCGATTGCAGTCTTCTCTTCAGCGCTCACTTTATCGCCAGCATCAGCGACCATTTTGCGCGTCGAGTGAACCAGGGCATCGCCTTGGTTACGGGCGCTGGCCAGCTCTTCGAACTTGCGGTCTTCTTCAGCGTTCACTTCAGCATCGCGAACCATCTGCTGAATTTCTTCCTCGGACAGACCGGAGTTGGCCTTGATCACGATCGACTGAGTCTTGCCGGTAGCCTTGTCTTTCGCGCCGACGTGCAGGATGCCGTTGGCGTCGATGTCGAAGGTCACTTCGATTTGTGGCACGCCACGTGGTGCTGGTGGAATCTCAGCCAGGTCGAACTTGCCCAGGGACTTGTTCTGTGCGGCTTGCTTACGCTCACCTTGCAGTACGTGAATGGTCACTGCGCCCTGGTTGTCGTCGGCAGTCGAGAACACTTGCGATTTCTTGGTAGGAATCGTGGTGTTTTTCTCGATCAGCGCGGTCATCACGCCGCCCATGGTTTCGATACCCAGGGTCAGCGGGCTGACGTCGAGCAGCAGAACGTCTTTCACGTCACCAGCCAATACCGCGCCCTGGATAGCAGCACCCATGGCAACAGCTTCGTCAGGGTTGACGTCTTTACGTGCTTCTTTACCGAAGAAATCGGTCACCAGCTTCTGAACCAGTGGCATACGGGTCTGACCGCCGACCAGGATCACGTCGTTGATCGCACCAATCTCGATACCGGCATCTTTCATGGCGATGCGGCAAGGTTCGATGGTGCGCTGAACCAGGTCTTCAACCAGCGCTTCGAGCTTGGCGCGGGAGATTTTCACGTTCAAGTGCTTAGGACCGGTAGCGTCTGCAGTGATGTACGGCAGGTTCACGTCGGTCGACTGGCTCGAGGACAGTTCGATCTTGGCTTTCTCAGCGGCTTCTTTCAGGCGCTGCATGGCCAGCGGGTCACCCTTGAGGTTCATGCCGCTTTCTTTCTTGAACTCGTCAACGAGGTAGTCGATCAGACGAATGTCAAAGTCTTCACCGCCCAGGAAAGTGTCACCGTTGGTGGCCAACACTTCGAACTGGTGCTCGCCATCGACTTCAGCGATTTCGATCACGGAAACGTCGAAAGTACCGCCGCCCAAGTCGTAAACGATCACGGTGTGATCGCCTTTCGCCTTGTCCATACCGTAGGCCAGTGCGGCTGCGGTTGGTTCGTTGATGATACGTTTAACGTCCAGACCCGCGATGCGGCCGGCGTCTTTGGTGGCTTGACGCTGGCTGTCGTTGAAGTAGGCCGGAACGGTGATCACCGCTTCGGTCACTGGCTCGCCGAGGTAGTCTTCGGCGGTCTTCTTCATTTTCTTCAGAATTTCAGCCGAAATTTGTGGCGGCGCCATTTTCTGGCCGTTCACTTCAACCCAGGCGTCGTTGTTGTCAGCCTTGACGATCTTGTAAGGGACCATCTGGATGTCTTTCTGTACGACTTCTTCGTCAAAACGACGACCGATCAGACGCTTCACCGCGTACAGGGTGTTATGCGGATTGGTCACTGCCTGACGCTTGGCCGACTGGCCAACCAGGATTTCACCGTCGTTGGCATAAGCGATGATCGACGGCGTGGTACGCGCGCCTTCAGCGTTTTCAATAACTTTGGCTTTGCCGTTTTCCAGCACGGAGACGCAGGAGTTGGTAGTCCCCAGGTCGATACCGATAATTTTGCCCATGTTCACTCTCCCGAAACTTTGGATTTGGATGCCGCAGCAGTGGTGGCTGACTGCGGTAGCACTTAAACGCTTGACTTCTAAATGGGGGCCTTGCGGCTAATTTCAAGCCTGCTCGTCAATCGAAGGCGAAACCGGCGCAGGTGCCTTGCTGACCACGACCATGGCCGGGCGCAGCAGGCGACCGTGAAGCTGGTAGCCCTTCTGAAATACCTTGAGCACGCTGTTTGGCTCGACGTCGGCGCTTTCCTGCATGGCCATTGCCTGGTGATGCGAGGCGTTGAAGGGTTCGCCTTCAGGATCGATCGCTTCCAGGTGATAGCGTTTCAGGGTGTCCTGGAACATTTTCAGGGTCAGCTCGATCCCTTCGCGCATCGGACGAATGTTTTCGTCGTCAGGGTTGGATAGCTCCAGACCGCGCTCCAGGCTGTCGATGATCGGCAGCAGGTCGCCAGCGAACTTTTCCAAGGCAAATTTGTGAGCCTTTTCAACGTCCTGCTCGGCACGGCGGCGGACGTTCTGCAGATCGGCGGCTACACGCAAAGCCTGATCCTGCGCACCAGCCAATTGCTCTTCGAGCACTTGTACACGAGCCGCCAGGTCTTCACCCGAAGCCTCGGGGCCCTGGTTGGCGTCTAGATTTTGCGTATCCACTGTCTGTTCGTCAGCCATAGATTTCTCCTTCCAATATCGTCCGCGAGCTCAACTCGCGCTTCTGCCCCGGTATATGGGGCCGCAAAATTCAGCTTCAAGGGCTATTTGATGATTAACCCTACAAAAAACAGCTGCATTGTCATTCCTCATCGCACTAAGGATTTCCTTAAATCAAGCAAATCGACCTAAGAGGGGGCATTGTCAGCCAGAAACAAAACACTGTATAAATAACCAGACCTAAAGCCTGGGAGCGGCCTTTATGCTGGTGCACCTGTCCGTACACAACTACGCCATCGTTGAACATCTCGATCTCGAACTCGATCGCGGGATGAGCGTGATCACAGGGGAAACCGGCGCCGGCAAGTCGATCATGCTCGATGCCCTGGGCCTGACCCTGGGCGATCGCGCAGACAGCGGCGTGGTCCGCCCGGGCGCCGACAAGGCCGATATCCTGGCCACCTTCGATCTGGTCGACATCCCGGAAGCCAGCGCCTGGCTGGCCGAACGCGACCTCGAGAACGACGGCCCGTGCATTCTGCGTCGAGTGATCACCGCTGAAGGGCGATCCCGCGGCTATATCAACGGCACCCCCTGCCCCCTCGGCGACCTGAAAGCCTTGGGCGAGTTGCTGATCGATATCCACAGCCAGCACGAACACCAATCCCTGCTCAAAACCGATACTCACCGCCGTCTGCTCGACGAATACGCCGGTGCCACGGACCTGGCTCGCCAAGTGCAACTGGCTGCCCAACGCTGGCGCCAGACCCGCCAGGAGCTGGAACGTCTTTCCAACTCCGGCGACGAACAGCGCGCCCGTCATCAGTTGCTCAGCTATCAACTCGAAGAACTGGAAAACCTCGGCCTCGGCGAAAACGAGCTGGAGCAACTGGAACAGGAACACAAGAACCTGACCAACGCCGAAACCCTGTTGGGCATTTGTCGGCAAGTGGTCGAACAATGCAGCGAAAGTGATTCCGGTAATGTATTGAACGCGCTCACCGCCAGCCTTAACCGCCTGTCGAGCGTGAACAATTCGATCGGCGCCCTGGGCGAAGCCAGCAGCCTGCTGACCAGCGCGCAGATTCAAGTTGAAGAAGCCGTAGGCGAGTTGAACCGCTTTCTCGACAACTTCGACGCCGACCCGGCCCGCCTTCAATACCTGGAAGAGCGCCTTGATGCCATCTACACCTTGGCGCGCAAACATCGCATCCAGCCGACCGAGGTCGCCGAGATGCAACAGAAGCTACTCGATGAAATCGAAACCCTGAATGCCAACGACGAATCCATCGAACGACTGAGCGATGAGCTGGCCTCCTACGCCCGCCATTATCAGGAGAAGGCTCGGGATCTGAGCGATCTGCGGCACCAAGCCTCGAGCAGCCTGGCCAGTGCCGTGGAACAGGAAATCCAGCGTCTGGGCATGCCCGGCGGCCGTTTCACCATCGAACTGCGCCCCAACAGCAGCGACGAACTGCTGCCCAATGGGCTTGAACAGGTAGAGCTACTGGTGAGCGCCAACCCGGGGCAACCGTTGAAAGCCCTGGCGAAAGTGGCGTCGGGTGGCGAACTGTCGCGTATCAGCCTGGCGATTCAGGTGATCACTGCACAGACCTCGCGCGTGCCAACCCTGGTGTTCGACGAAGTGGACGTGGGTATCGGCGGCCCGACCGCCGAGATTGTCGGCCAGCTGCTGCGACGCCTCGGGGAGCGTGGGCAGGTTCTAACCGTGACTCACTTGCCGCAAGTGGCGGCGCAAGGGCATCAACATCTATTTGTACACAAGGTCCGCGGTGAAGACGCCACGCATACAGCCGTCTCCAAACTGAGCAAGACCGATCGTGTCGAAGAAGTGGCACGGATGCTGGGTGGCATCGACCTCACCAAGGAATCACTGGCTCACGCGAAAAAGATGGTCGTTACCGCGAAAATTTAAGAACGGCAGAAAGCACGAAGGCGACCCTGAGGTCGCCTTCGTTCGTTTCGCGAACCTGAAGTTCGCGCGACATGCTTACTTTTTCTTGCGTACGTACAGCACAAGATTGTGATCAACCATCTCGAAGCCATACTTGTCGACGATTGCTTTCTGCAGCCGCTCGATTTCTTCGTCGAAGAATTCGATCACTTCACTGGTTTCGACGTTGACCATATGGTCGTGATGCTTGCCGTCGTCCAGCTCGAAGACCGCATGGCCTCCGTCGAAGTTGTGCCGCACCACAAGGCCAGCTGCCTCGAACTGGGTCAGAACACGGTAAACCGTGGCCAGACCGACGTCCTCACCAGCCTCCATCAGCGCCTTGTAGACATCCTCGGCACTCATGTGGCGTTGCTCGGCGGAATCGAGCATTTGCAGAATTTTGACCCGTGGAAGGGTCACTTTGAGGCCGGCTTTGCGTAGTTCGCTATTTTCAACCATGGTCAGCTTTCTCGCGATGCTGCTTCGCAGCTTCTCTTAATGCGGGTATGATCGGCGTTTACGTTGTCCCAGCCAAGATAGTGGAAGTCGCCCACCGATGCAAAACACCAAGCTCTTGCTAACCAGTTTCACCTTTGTGGGACTGCTCGCACTCGCCGGTTGTTCATTCCCCGGGGTTTACAAAATCGACATCCAGCAGGGCAATGTCGTCACGCAGGACATGATAGACCAGTTACGCCCGGGAATGACCCGCCGGCAAGTACGGTTTATCATGGGTAACCCTCTGCTGACCGACACGTTCCATGCCGATCGCTGGGATTATCTCTACAGCCTGCAACCGGGTGGCGGTGAACGCCAACAGGAACGCATTAGCGTTATCTTCAACCCAAATGACCAACTTGTCAGCCTCTCTGGCGATTTCATGCCGGGCGTGAGCCGCGACGAAGCCATTCTCGGCAAGGACAGTGGCACTACCGTGACCACGCCTGCAGAAAACGCCGAGAAACCGAAGCCAGAAAAACCGGTCAAGCCAGGTTCGTTGCTGGACCAGATCCAGAAGGACGTGGACAACGTCGAAACTGTTCCAATCCCGACGCCAGAACCGCTGGAAACCTCGCCGCAATAATTTGCGACGCAATAAAAAACCCGGCATGTCCGGGTTTTTTATCGTCTGGCGTTTAACCGGATCACTGATTCCGGGCTTTGGCCTCGGCCGCCTTGGCGGCGCGCAACCGGCGAACTTCTTTCGGGTCGGCGAGCAGCGGCCGGTAAATCTCGAGGCGATCCCCTGCCTGAACCGGACGATTGGCCGGCTCAGCGATCACTTTGCCAAAGATCCCAACCGGACAACTGGTTAGATCCAGCTCAGGGAATTCGCTGTTCAGGCCGGATTTGAGCAACGCATCTCGCACCGTTGCGCCCACCGGCACCGTTACGGTCAGCAGTACCTGACGATCAACAGCGGCATACACCACTTCGACCTTGATCATTGCCTCAACCATGCATCTGTTTCGCACGCTGGCAAAACGCGTCCATCAGCGTATTCGCCGCCTGATTGAACAAAGGCCCCAACGTCGCACGCACCAGCGGTCCCGAGTAGTCGAACGACAAGTCCAGACTGATCTTGCAGGCCTTCTCGCCCAACGGCTTGAATACCCAGACGCCGTGCAACTGGCTGAACGGACCTTCCTCGAGGTTCATCTCGATCGAACGCCCTGGCACCAGGGTGTTACGTGTCACGAAGTGCTGACTCAGGCCACCCTTGGCCACGCCGACACTGGCACGCATAAGCTCAGGAGTGCTTTCCAGGACTTCCGCCGACGAGCACCACGGCAGGAATTCCGGATAGCGGGCCACGTCGTTGACCAAGTCATAAAGCGCTTGGGCCGGATACGGCAGCAGGGCCGAACGTTGAATGTGTGTCGTCATGTCAGCGTTACTTCCACAGCTGGGCGGCAAACACTACAAGAATGCCGATGGGCGCCACATAGCGCATCAAGAACAGGGACAGGGCGAACAGCACCGGACGGCGGATCGACAATTCGTCGCGCACCGCTTCACGCCCCATCACCCAGCCCGCAAACACCACGAAACACAAACCACCGAGTGGCAACATGATCCGCGAGGTGAAGAAATCGATCACACCAAAGAAGTCCAGACCACCGGCAGCTCCCCATTGATAGAGGTGGAACATCCCGCCTTCGTTCACGAAAAACTTGGCTTCCTTCCAGATATTGAAGGAAAACACGGTGCCCAGACCGACGAACCAGCAGATGAATGCCAACCAGAAGGTGACCCAGGCGCGGCTGATCTTCGTGCGCTCAACCAAGTAAGCCACCATCGGCTCGAGCAGGGAAATCGCCGAACTCCAGGCCGCAATTGCCACCAGCACGAAGAACACTACGCCCATCAACTGGCCGAACGCTACGTTGCCAAAGGCAAATGGCAGGCTGACGAACATCAGGCCAGGACCTTCGCTCGGGTTCAGGCCGGCAGCGAACACAATCGGAAACAATGCCAGACCGGCCAACAGCGAAACGAAGGTATCGAGCAGCGCCACGCCAACGATGGTTCCGGAGATCGACGAGTTCTTCGGCATGTAGGCGCCGTAGATCATGATCGAGCCGACGCCCACGCTCAGGGAGAAGAACGCATGCCCCATTGCCGGCAGCAAGCCATCCAGTACCTTGTCCGGGTGGAAGTCGAACATGAAATGCACGCCTTCCATGAAGTGGCCGGTGGTCATGCTGTAACCCAGCAGCACCAGCATCATCACGAACAGCAATGGCATCATGATCCGCAGGCTGCGCTCCAGACCCGCGACTACGCCTTTGGCGATCACCACGGCGGAGAGGAGCATAAAAATCGTATGCCAAAGTGTCAGGCGCCATGGGTCGGCGATCACATTGCCGAAATAAGCCCCGACCTGATCAGGCGTTACACCCTGGAAGTCGCCACGACCCATGTCGATGATGTAATCCAGCGACCAGCCGCCGACCACACTATAGAAAGACAGAATCAGCAGCGCCGTGATCATCCCGGCAAATGCGCCCCAGGACCATTTCGCCGAATGCCCCGCTTCCAGCGCCAGAACCTTCAAGGCATTGGCCGGGCTCTGCCGCGCGCGGCGGCCGATCAGGGTTTCGGCCAACATGACGGGCATACCGATCAGCGCGATACAGGCGAGGAACATCAGCACGAAGGCTCCGCCACCGTAGACGCCGACCATGTAAGGGAATTTCCAGATACTACCCAGCCCCACGGCCGAACCGGTCGCGGCGAGTATGAAGACCCAGCGGCTAGCCCAACTGCCGTGGACAGAAACCTTGTCTGTCGACATCGTTATCACGCCCAAGCGTTCAAAAAAGAGGCCGCATTGTCCGGGATTCAATCAACCTGCTCAAGCACGTAGCGATACCGTAGCCGACTCGCTTGCAACTCCCTATAATGCCGCCCCTATGGCTAAACAGAAGAAACACCCAACAGGGACCATCGCGCAGAACAAAAAGGCGCGACACGATTACTTCATCGAGCATAAGTTCGAGGCTGGTCTGGTCCTGGCCGGCTGGGAAGTAAAAAGTTTGCGGGCAAGCAAGCTACAACTGGTTGACAGTTACGTGCTGCTCAAGGATGGCGAAGCCTGGTTGCTCGGCAGCCACATTACGCCGCTGATGACTGCCAGCACTCACGTCATCGCTGATCCGACCCGCACCCGGAAATTGCTGCTCAACCGGCGCGAGCTGGAAAAGCTGGCCGCTGCCGTGCAGCAAAAAGGTTACGCCTGCGTATGCCTTTCCTGGTACTGGAGCAAGCACATGGTCAAGTGCGAGATCGCTCTGGGCAAGGGCAAGAAGGAATACGACAAGCGTGATACCGAACGCGAACGCGACGCCGGTCGTGAGTTGCAGCGTGCGGTGCGAAACAAGGGTAAGGAAGATTAATTTTCCACCCTGATCGCGGCTTTTGTGGCGAGGGAGCTTGCTCCCGCTCGGCTGCGAAGCAGTCGTAAACGATCTGCTTAACGGTGCTGGCCTGGGGGCCGCTTCGCGCCCCAACGGGAGCAAGCTCCCTCGCCACAGTGAACTGATTACATCCCCTTGCGCCGCTCTGCCCGAGCCACGCGCTGCACTTCCTGACGCACCTCTTCCAGCACTTCCTGCACATACAAAATGTGCCGACTGGAAACCTCCCGCGCCTGCTCTGCCCGGCCTTCGATAATCGCCAGATACAATTCTCTGTGCTGCGCGATCAACATGTCGCGGGTTTCAGCGCGCTGTTTGTACATGCCGCCGATGTTGGTCACCACGTTGCGCTTGAGCAGGTCGAACAGCCCACGAATGGTGTGCAGCAACACCGCGTTATGACTGGCCTCGGCGATCGCCAAATGAAATTTCGCATCCGCCGCGCCCTCTTCCGCCCGACCCACTTCGTCATGGCGCGAATAGCAGTCTTGCAACTCGTCGAACGCCGCCGTCAGCCGCTCGCGATCCACGTCAGTGGCGCGCAATGCCGCGTAGTAAGCACAGGATGCTTCCAGCGTATGACGAAACTCGAGCAAATCGCGCTGGGCCTCGGGGTTGCTTTCCAGCAGATGCAGCAGCGGATCACTGAACGTCGAGCCCAGGGATTCCACCACATAGTTACCGCCGCCCTGACGACTGACCAGCAACCCTTTGGCTGCCAGTTTCTGAATCGCTTCGCGCAACGAAGGACGTGACACACCGAACTGCTCGGCCAACGCACGCTCTGCCGGCAGGCGCTCGCCGGCCTTCAATGTGCCCTCGAGAATCATCCCTTCGAGCTGCTCGACAATATCGTCAGACAAACGGCGCTGCCGAATCTGATCAAACCCCATCACTCAATTCTCCACGATCCCGGCGGCTCGCCGGGCTCTCTATTCTGGCCTATCGGCGCAGCGCCAGCACCTACCAGACGACGTTTGATCGAACAGATCAGATGCGTTCTGCACCGCTCATTCGACAAAAGTTTTAGGGCGGCAAATTGACACACCGCCTACAAGGCTTTTACCCTAGCCAACAGCGATTGTAAATTGGTATTACCAATTATCCAAGAACGCTGACCAGTGCCTGACCAACAACAATTAGGGGCCACCCCATATGCAAACCTGGCAACAGCTCTACAGCCCGCTCGGCAGTCTCGGCGTGTCCGCACTCGCGGCCGTCATCCCCATCGTATTTTTCTTCCTGGCTTTGGCCGTGTTCCGCCTCAAAGGCCACGTGGCCGGCAGCATCACCCTCGCGCTGTCGATTGCCGTGGCAATCTTCGCGTTCCAGATGCCGGTCGATATGGCCTTCGCAGCAGCCGGCTATGGCTTCGCCTACGGTTTGTGGCCGATTGCGTGGATCATCGTGGCAGCGGTATTCCTCTACAAACTGACGGTCAAGAGTGGCCAGTTCGAAGTGATCCGCAGCTCAGTGCTGTCGATCACTGACGACCAACGCCTGCAAGTGCTGCTGATCGGCTTCTGCTTCGGCGCCTTCCTGGAAGGCGCCGCCGGGTTCGGCGCACCGGTAGCGATTACCGCCGCGCTGCTGGTAGGACTGGGTTTCAACCCGCTGTACGCCGCCGGCCTGTGCCTGATCGCCAATACCGCGCCAGTAGCCTTCGGTGCCTTGGGGATTCCGATCATCGTCGCCGGGCAAGTCACCGGCATCGACGCGTTCAAGATCGGCGCCATGACCGGTCGCCAGCTGCCATTGCTGTCGCTGTTCGTGCCGTTCTGGCTGGTATTCATGATGGATGGCCTGCGCGGCGTTCGGGAAACCTGGCCGGCTGCGCTGGTGGCCGGCTTGAGCTTCGCCGTCACCCAGTACTTCACCTCGAACTTCATCGGCCCGGAACTGCCGGACATCACCTCGGCGCTGGCCAGCCTGGTTTCTCTGACCCTATTCCTGAAAGTCTGGCAGCCGAAACGCGCTGCTGGCGCCCACATTGTCGGCGCGGTTTCGGCTTCCGTGGTGGCCAGCGCCGGTGGTTTCGGCCAGCCGCGCACCACCGTGCCTTCGCCTTACAGCCTGGGGGAAATTTTCAAAGCCTGGTCGCCGTTCCTGATCCTCACCGTACTGGTCACTATCTGGACGCTGAAACCGTTCAAGGCGATGTTTGCGGCAGGCGGCTCAATGTATAGCTGGGTGTTCAACTTCGCGATTCCGCATCTGGATCAAATGGTGATCAAGGTCGCCCCGATCGTGACCGCCCCGACGGCGATTCCGGCGGTGTTCAAACTCGATCCGGTTTCCGCGACCGGCACGGCGATTTTCTTCTCTGCGCTGATCTCAATGCTGGTGCTGAAGATCAATCCAAAAATTGGTCTTACCACTTTCAAAGAGACCGTCTACGAACTGCGCTGGCCGATTCTGTCCATCGGCATGGTGCTGGCCTTCGCCTTCGTCACCAACTACTCGGGCATGTCGTCGACCATGGCTCTGGTACTGGCAGGCACGGGTGCGGCATTCCCGTTCTTCTCGCCGTTCCTCGGCTGGCTCGGCGTGTTCCTGACCGGTTCCGATACTTCGTCCAACGCACTGTTCAGTTCGCTGCAAGCAACCACCGCGCACCAGATCGGCGTCAACGACACCTTGCTGGTGGCGGCGAATACCAGCGGCGGCGTGACCGGCAAGATGATTTCGCCGCAATCGATCGCCGTGGCCTGTGCCGCGACCGGCTTGGTGGGCAAAGAATCGGATCTGTTCCGCTTCACCCTCAAGCACAGCCTATTCTTTGCAACGATCGTCGGCCTGATCACTTTGGCTCAGGCCTACTGGTTCACCGGCATGCTGGTGCACTAAGAACTACACGCGACACGGAAAAAACCGACGCCGGGTTACGCCCCCGGCGTCAGCTATTCACAACCGGGTCTGCAAGGCTGCTGAAAGCTTCCCTCACTATATTCAGCAGCCTCAGCGGACGGATAACCGGGACCACCCGGAGACACGCCTGATGAGCGAGCTTTTTTACAACGCTGTGCCGAACGCGACCCGCGTCGCCCCGCCACTGCCCGAGCCTCGGCAATACCCCAGCGAAAAACCGTCACGGGTCTACCTGTTCGGGACTTGCGTGGTGGATCTGTTCTACCCGGAAGCCGGGATGGACGCGATTCATCTGCTGGAACGCGAAGGCATTCGTGTCGAATACCCGCAAGGGCAAAGCTGCTGCGGGCAACCGGCCTACACCTCGGGTTACACCGAACAGGCCCGGACCGTGGCGCGCTCGCAACTGGCGCTGTTTGCCGGCGATTATCCGGTGGTGGTGCCGTCGGGATCCTGCGCGGGCATGTTGCGCGAGCACTACGCCGACTTGTTCAAGGACGAGCCGCAAACGCTGAAACAGGTCCAGGCCCTTGCGGCACGGACTTATGAACTGGCGGAGTTCCTGCTGTTTGTCTGCAAGGTGCAGCTCAAGGACAGCGGCGAACCGGTAAAAGTGGCGTTGCACACGTCGTGCTCGGCACGTCGAGAAATGAACACCCACCTGCACGGTCGTGAGTTGTTGGCGCAGCTGAGCAATGTGGAGCGAGTCGACCACAGCCACGAAAGTGAATGCTGTGGCTTTGGTGGGACTTTCAGCGTCCGTATGCCAGATATTTCCGGCGCGATGGTGGCTGACAAGACCCGAGCGCTGAAGGAATCCGGCGCGCACAAGGTACTCAGTGCCGACTGCGGTTGCCTGATGAACATCAATGGCTCGTTGGAGAAACAGCAGGAAGCGTTACGCGGTCAGCATCTGGCCAGTTTCCTGTGGCAGCGTACCGGAGGTGCCCAATGAGCACTTCCACGATTATTCCTACGGTTGCTGTAGAAGATGATTTTCGCGCCCGGGCTCATAAGGCTTTGGCTGACACGCAACTGCGAAACAACTTTCGCAGCGCGATGGATTCACTGATGAGCAAACGGGCAGCGTCCTTCAGCGATGCCCACGAAAGAGAACATTTGCGAGCGCTGGGCAATGCTGTCCGCGCCCGTGCTTTATCCAAGTTGCCCGACCTGCTTGAGCAGCTTGAACAGAACCTGACCCGCAACGGTGTGACAGTGCACTGGGCGGAAACGGTGGACGAGGCCAATGGCATCGTCTTGGCGATCATCCGCGCTCACGAGGCGCGGCAAGTGATCAAGGGCAAATCGATGGTCAGCGAAGAGATGGAGATGAACCATGTCCTCGCGGCTCAAGGCATTGAATGCCTGGAGTCGGACATGGGCGAATTCATCGTCCAGCTCGACCACGAGAAGCCTTCACACATCATTATGCCGGCGATCCACAAGAATGCCGGTCAGGTCGCGTCCTTGTTCCACGACAAACTTGGCGTGGAGTACACCAAGGACGTAGACCAACTCATTCAGATCGGTCGCAAAGTCTTGCGACAGAAATTCTTCGAAGCAGACATCGGCGTCTCCGGCGTCAACTTCGCCGTGGCCGAAACCGGCACCTTGCTACTGGTGGAAAACGAAGGCAACGGGCGCATGTCGACCACCGTGCCGCCCGTACACATTGCCGTCACGGGCATCGAGAAAGTCGTCGAAAACCTGCGGGACGTTGTACCGCTGTTGTCGCTGCTGACCCGCTCGGCTCTCGGCCAGCCGATCACCACCTACGTCAACATGATCTCCGGGCCGCGCAAGGAACATGAACTCGACGGCCCGCAGGAAGTGCACCTGGTATTGCTCGACAACGGTCGCAGTCAGGCGTTTGCCGACAGCGAATTGCGCCAGACCCTGAACTGCATCCGCTGCGGCGCCTGTATGAATCATTGCCCGGTCTACACCCGAATCGGCGGCCATGCCTATGGGGAGGTTTACCCTGGGCCTATCGGAAAAATCATCACCCCGCACATGGTCGGCCTGGCGAAAGTCCCCGACCACCCGAGCGCATCTTCGTTATGCGGCGCCTGCGGTGAAGTCTGCCCGGTAAAAATTCCGATCCCCGCATTGCTGCGTCGCCTACGGGAAGAGAACGTCAAAGCCCCGGACAGCCCGCATCAAGTGATGCGCGGTCAGGGCAGCAAGTACTCGCGCAAAGAACGGTTTATCTGGAACGCCTGGGCGAAGCTCAACAGCTCACCAACGCTCTATCGCTTGTTCGGCTTTTTCGCCACCCGCCTGCGCGCGCTGACGCCGAGCAACATCGGCCCGTGGACCCAGAACCACAGCGCACCGAAACCCGCCGCCCGCTCACTGCATGACATGGCCCGCGAGCATTTGGCCAAACAGGGAGACCGCTGATGAGCGCCAAGCAAAATATCCTCGCCAAATTGCGCAACAGTCTGACGGGGACCACGCCGGTGCCTGACAACTTCGATGTCGAATTGGTCACCGAGCCCTACACCTACGCGCCCGAACAACGCATCCCGCAACTGCGCAAACTGATGGAAGCGGTGCACACCGAAATTCATCTGACGTCCGGAGAAGGCTGGCCCGAATTGCTGGCGCAACAGCTGCAAGATCGCCAGTTGCCGAGCCTGTTGATTGCGCCGACGACACCTCACGGTCAACGCATCACTCAGCATTGGGCGAAAAAACCTGGCCTGCCAGCGCTCAAAGCCTACGACCGTCCGGTCGAGGAATGGAAAGCCGAGTTGTTCAACGACACCCCGGCCAGCCTGACCACCACCCTCGGCGCAATCGCCGCAACAGGGAGCCTGATTCTCTGGCCGACGCGGGAAGAACCGCGCCTGATGAGCCTGGTGCCGCCAGTGCATTTCGCCCTGCTCAAGGCCAGTGAAATCCGTGACAACTTCTATCAGGTACAACAGGAGTTCGAATGGGCCCAAGGCATGCCGACCAACGCCTTGCTGGTGTCCGGTCCGTCGAAGACTGCCGACATCGAACAAATACTGGCCTACGGCGCCCACGGCCCGAAAGACCTGGTCGTTCTGATCCTGGAGGACCAATGAGTCTACCGGCGGCTTTCCTGCGAGATGCACAGCAACTGATTCCTCAGGCACGACGTTTCGACGATCCGCTATCGACTTTGGCCTTCGGCACCGACGCCAGTTTCTACCGGCTGATTCCGAAACTGGTGATCCGCGTCGAGTCCGAAGACGAAGTGGTGGCGCTGCTCAAACTGGCGCAACGGGATAAAGTCCCGGTGACCTTCCGCGCCGCCGGCACCAGCCTGTCTGGCCAGGCCATCAGCGATTCAGTGCTGATCGTGCTGGGAGATAACTGGAACGGTCGCGAGATACGTGGTCAGGGTATGCAGATCCGTCTGCAACCGGGCGTGATTGGCGCCCAGGCCAACGCCTGGCTGGCACCGTTCGGACGCAAGATCGGCCCAGACCCGGCGTCGATCAACGCCTGCAAAATCGGCGGCATTGTCGCCAACAATGCGAGTGGCATGTGCTGCGGCACGGCGCAAAACACCTATCACACATTGGCCGGAATTCGTCTGGTGCTGGCCGATGGCAGCCGTCTCGATACCGAAGACGGCGTCAGTGTGGCGGCCTTCCGTGAGAGCCACGCCGAGCTGCTGGAACGTCTGGCGACATTGGGCCGCGAGACCCGCGCCAATGCCGAACTGGCTGCGAAAATTCGCCACAAATATCGTCTGAAAAATACCACCGGGCTGTCACTCAATGCGCTGGTGGATTTCGACGAGCCTGTGGATATCTTGAGCCACTTGCTGGTGGGCTCCGAAGGCACGCTCGGGTTTATCAGCGCGGTGACTTACGACACAGTGATCGACCATCCGAACAAGGCGTCGGCGCTGATCGTGTTCCCGGATGTAGAAACCTGCTGCAACGCAGTCACTGTGCTGAAAAGCCAACCCGTATCGGCGGTGGAACTGCTGGACCGTCGCAGCCTGCGCTCGGTGCAGGACAAGCCCGGCATGCCGGCTTTCGTACAACAACTGTCGACCAATGCCTGCGCCCTGCTGATCGAATCCCGCGCGGCCTCTTCCACTTTGCTCCAGGAACAACTGACGCAAATCATGGCGTCACTGACGGGTTTCCCGGTAGAGAAACAAGTCGACTTCACCGAAGACCCGGTGGAAAACGCCCGACTCTGGGCAATCCGCAAGGACACCTTCCCTGCCGTCGGCGCGGTGCGCAAAACCGGCACCACGGTGATCATCGAAGACGTGACCTTCCCGGTGGAACAACTGGCCAGCGGCGTCAACCGCTTGATCGAGCTGTTCGACAAACATCACTACGACGAAGCGATCCTTTTCGGACACGCCCTGGAAGGCAATCTGCACTTCGTCTTCACACAAGGCTTCAACAGCGCGGAAGAAGTCGCACGCTACCAGGCGTTCATGGACGACGTGGCGCAATTGGTGGCCGTTGAATTCGGTGGCTCACTGAAGGCCGAACACGGCACCGGTCGCAACATGGCGCCCTTCGTCGAACTGGAATGGGGTAGTGACGCTTACCAGTTGATGTGGCAGCTCAAACGCCTGCTCGACCCCAACGGCATTCTCAACCCGGACGTGGTGCTCAGCGACGATCCGCAGATCCATCTCAAGCACCTGAAACCGTTGCCCGCCGCCGATGAGATTGTGGATAAGTGCATCGAATGCGGCTTCTGCGAACCGGTGTGCCCGTCGAAAGGCCTGACGCTGACCCCGCGCCAACGCATCGTGATCTGGCGTGACATTCAAGCGAAGAAACGCGCTGGCACAGACACCGCCGAGCTGGAACAGGCCTACGAATACCAAGGCATCGAAACGTGCGCCGCCACCGGCCTGTGTGCACAACGTTGCCCTGTAGGAATCAACACCGGCGAACTGGTGAAAAAGCTCCGCGGCCGTAAAGCAACGCATACGAAAACTGCCAACTGGATTGAAGGAAATTTCGCCACCGCATTGCAAGGCGCACGCTTCACCCTGCACGTCGCCAACGGTGCGCGGATGCTGCTGGGGGCACCACGCCTGGCGAAGCTTTCGGCATCGCTGACGCGGCTGTCCAAGGGTCAGGTTCCGCAATGGACCAACGCCATGCCACAACCGGAAAGGGCCATCCGTTTCAGCCCGACGGTGTCGGATGAGCGACCTCGGGTGGTGTACCTGGCGGCCTGCGTGTCGCGGGTCATGGGCCCCGCGGCGGGTGATAAAGAGCAAATGTCGCTGTACGACAAAACCCGTGGTCTATTGGAAAAAGCCGGCTACCAAGTCGTTTTTCCAGACAATCAGGACAACCTCTGCTGTGGTCAGCCATTCGCCTCCAAGGGTTACGCTGAACAGGCCGAACACAAGCGCCAGGAACTGATCGGCGCACTGCTACAGGCCAGCCGCGGAGGGCTCGACCCGATCTATTGCGACACCAGCCCCTGTACCTTGCGGCTGGTTCAGGACTTGGGCGATGTGCGACTGGACCTGTACGACCCGGTGCGTTTCATCCGCACTCACTTGATGGATCGTCTCGATTTCACCCCCCAGGAAGCGCCGATCGCGGTACACGTCACGTGCAGCACTCAGCATCTCGGTGAGAGCCAGGCGCTGATCGATCTTGCGCGCAAATGCAGTAAAAACGTGGTCATTCCGGAAGGCATTCACTGCTGCGGTTTTGCCGGTGACAAAGGCTTCACAACCCCGGAATTGAATGCCCATTCGTTACGCACGCTCAAGGACGCGGTGCAGCAATGCAGTGAGGGGATTTCCACCAGCCGCACCTGTGAGATTGGTCTGACGCAACACGGTGGAATTGACTACCACGGGCTGGTTTATCTGGTGGATCGAGTAACGCAGGCCAGGGCGACCTGAAGAAAAATAGAACCCTGACGCATCGTCGCAGTCCACCGATCAAGTCCCGCAAACGTGGGACCTTCCCCAAAATTGGCAGCCCGTCCTGATGGCCAGCGATGCCTGGACCCTCAGTTCAAGGAGATACACATGAAACGCTCTGTACTGTTAGGTATGTTCGTTACTGCCTCAATGCTGGCGTCTCCCTCGTTTGCCGCCGAAGACCTCTGTGCGGTCAACTTGAAAACCATCGAAAATGCCAAGTCACAGACTCCTCCAGAGATGACTGATCAGGTAATGGAAAGCGTCACGAAAGCCAAAGCCGATCAGGCAAAAGGCACCAAGGAAGGGACTGATGATTGCATAGCCGAGACCGAACAAACGATCCAGCAACTCAAGAACGCGAACAAAGGCGGGAAGTAATCCAGCACAAGGCCAACCTTCGGGTTGGCCTTCTGAGCCATGTAAACCCTAAGCTTGCGGAGCATCAGGCAGACTCACGACTGCTTCGCGGCCGAACGCAGCCTCGCGAGCTCGGCAGCTGCAACAGATTGCATTTCGTCTTAACTGACTGGCATCAGGCGTTTCTTGTCCCTTTTTCGCACCCGCCTCCCGGAAAAATCTTTCACCCCATCGCCAGCAAAAACAGAACCCTTGCCCCCCCCCACAGTCCATTTGTTAAGCCCCAATCAGCGTGGCCCATCCCTACCCCCGTTCCAGGAGATACCCATGAAGCGTTCCGCCCTGGCTGGACTGCTCATCGCTGCAACAATGCTGGCCTCCTCCGCATACGCCTCAAACGATAGCGATCAATGCGTAATGAAGCTCCAGGAAGTCAACAGCAAGCTGTCCAGCGCAGCCACGCTGGACGCCGCCACCAAAGGTGTCGTCATCACCAAAGTCGAACAAGCCAAGGCCGCCCACGCTGCCAACAATGACAAAGAGTGTGTTTCCCTGACGCAGCAGGCGCTTCAGGACATTCAAAGCCACTTGAATAGCCATTAGCGCCGGGCCAGATAACACGCAGGTAAGGACAGAAGGTCGACTCGCCGCGCGCATTGGCGTACACTGCGCTTGCCTGCTGGTTACACACAGCAGGTTCGGGGCCGTTTAGGATTCGACGCCGGTTGCGAAACTTTAGGTGCATGCCGAGTTGGTAACAGAACTCGTAAATCCACTGTTGCAACTTTCTATAGTTGCCAATGACGAAACCTACGGGGAATACGCTCTCGCTGCGTAAGCAGCCTTAGCCCTTCCCTCCTGGTACCTTCGGGTCCAGCAATCATCAGGGGATGTCTGTAAACCCAAAGTGATTGTCATATAGAACAGAATCGCCGTGCAGTACGTTGTGGACGAAGCGGCTAAAACTTACACAACTCGCCCAAAGCACCCTGCCCGTCGGGTCGCTGAGGGTTAACTTAATAGACACGGCTACGCATGTAGTACCGACAGCGGAGTACTGGCGGACGGGGGTTCAAATCCCCCCGGCTCCACCACTTCATCATCTAAAGACGTCCACGGACGTCTTTTTTTGTGCCTGAAATCCAGCAAAATCAAGGGTTTAAGCGCTATTGGGCTCCGTAGAGATTTTCTGAGTTCCAGCCATTTGGGTATTCCAAATGGTATTCCAAGCCATCCGGTGCTATTTTTTGGAATACCAAAACGGTGTCAGAGGTAGCTCTCATGCCTGCTCTAGCCCTTCGCCTCTCCGACCGCCAGCTCAAGGCAGTCAAGGCAAAAGACAAGGATTACGTCCTCAGCGATGGTGACGGCCTCCAGCTCCGAGTCAGGAGCAACGGCTCGATGCTGTGGAACTTCAACTACCGCGAGCCGGTAACCAAGAACCGTATCAATATGGGGCTCGGCACGTACCCAGAGCTCTCACTAGCGAACGCCAGGAAAAAAGTGGTGGAAGCGCGCGAGCTGCTTGCACAAGGCATTGATCCCAAGGTGCAACGCAATGCACAGGACGAAGCCAAACGAGCGGAGACGGAACACACGTTCGAGAACGTGGCCACCGCCTGGTTCGAGCTGAAGAAGGACTCCGTCACGCCAGCGTACGCCGAGGACATTTGGCGATCGCTCACGCTGCACGTATTTCCAGACCTGAAAACAACGCCGCTCTCGAAAATTACCGCACCGATGGTCATAGAACTGCTTCGTCCAATCGAGGCCAAAGGCAGTCTCGAGACAGTGAAGCGACTGAGCCAACGGCTCAACGAGATCATGACCTACGGGGTCAACTCAGGAATGATCTTCGCGAACCCCCTCAGCGGTATCCGGGCGGTATTCAAGAAGCCGAAGAAAGAGAACATGGCTGCGCTTGCACCTGATGAACTTCCGGAGCTCATGCTGGAAATCGCGAATGCCAGCATCAAGCGGATCACCCGCTGCCTGATCGAATGGCAACTGCACACCATGACCCGCCCCGCCGAAGCGGCCACCACCCGATGGGTAGACATCGACTTCGACAAACGTATCTGGACCATCCCGCCGGAGCGCATGAAAAAGCGTCGTTCGCACACCATCCCGCTGACCGAACAGGCACTCGCGTTACTGGAGGCGCTCAAGCCCCACAGTGGTCACAGGGAATACGTGTTCCCGGCAGATAGAAACCCGCGCACCCACGCCAATAGCCAGACCGCCAACATGGCGTTGAAACGCATGGGCTTCCAGGACCGCTTAGTCAGTCATGGTATGCGCTCCATGGCCAGCACCATCCTGAACGAGCATGGGTGGGATCCGGAGCTGATCGAAGTCGCCCTGGCGTATGTCGACAAGGACGAAGTCCGAAGCGCTTACAACCGAGCTGACTACATCGAACGCCGGCGTCCGATGATGGCTTGGTGGAGTGAGCACATCCAGAAAGCGGCCACTGGCAACCTCTCGGCATCTGCGATCAATCAAACCAGGGACCACAACGTCGTGCCGATACGGTGAGCGCTCACCGGACGCCGCCGGTAACCGAAAATGACTCCTCAGATGGAGTGATGGTTGATTTGGCGACAGCGGCGACAGCGGCGACAGCGGCGACACCGGCGACAACCCGCGCAATACCTGGCCTGCAGCATGGCGACAGAAGTGGCGACTGTCGCCGTTGCAAGCCTCACTCTTGGGCTTCTCGGCCAAGCCCACGCGAGCGGGAAGGCTCCGCATTCCCACTCGCGTGGGCTCTGCGTAATTGCATCTCACTTGACCACCTAATTGCATTACCACTGACCAGTCATTTGCATTCGCGCTGACCAGCCGTTTGCAGTTGATGGGTGTCAGCGGGTGCCACTCAGCGCGAGTGCGTCAGCCAAGCACTGAAGGACTGCAACCGGCCAATAGCAGACCTTCGATGTGTCTGGTAAACCCAGGGCGATTCACCCCAAGGCTTACCGTATTAAATAACACCAATACCTCTATGGAGCACACCGCAGGTCTAACAGAGATTACAAGCAAGACGTTTGAGGTTGAGAGTCGCCACGTTTGCTCGAGCAAATAAAATTTAGGAAACAGAAGCCTTTTTTCAAATGCCGGAGTGAAGGCCAATACTCGTCATGGCTAGCCCTCGCCGAGCGAGGCTCTGGATCGGACGTACGCTTTTGGTCGTTTTTTGCCTGGCTTGTGAGCCACTGATTTCAGTGGTAGCCACCTAGGCCAGCCACCCACTTTTGCCACCATGGTAACCAGGGCAGACTTTTTCAACAGAATCGACCCGTTGATGTTCAGCATCATCAATATCCTGGTGTCCCCGATTGTTCTGAGGATCAGCCACGGTTCTCCTGCTGATTGGTCCTGGCAGATTGTCCGGCCACTGCTAGATTGAAATCAGGTCGAAATGGGCAGACTTGTTCAGGGAGGAGAAATGGCCAATCAGGTGTTCGCCAATGGACTGGAGATTTCCTGCAAGGCAGCCGAGGGCAAGTCTGTAGGCTGCTTTCCCGACGTGTGCTTCACTCCGCCACAAACGCCTGCCACACCTCCCGGCGTGCCGATCCCCTATCCGAATACCGGGCTTGCCAGTGATACCTCGAACGGATCACGTACGGTAAAAATTTCAAAAAAGGAGGTGATGCTAAAGGATCGTAGCTACTTTAAGACCAGTTATGGCGATGAGGCGGGATGCGCGCCGAAGAAAGGTGTGATCACCTCGAAGATCAAGGGCAAGGTGTACTTCACCGCTTGGTCGATGAACGTGAAGTTCGAAGGCCAGAATGTAGATCGTATGTCGGACCTGACTACTCACAACCATGGCTCGCAGGGCAATACCGTGCCTTGGCCGTACCTGGATGAAGTAGCGTTAGCTGCGGATGATCATCCCTGTGTGCAGTCCGGCCACTCGAAGAAGGTCAATGATAACTGCAAGAAACCCATCACAGATGACTGTTCCGAGGCCTGTTGCAAAGCCCGGCGTTGTGTCCTGGTTCCTTACAGCCCTAACAGTTGTTCAGGCTGCGGAGGAAAAACACCGCATCATCCCATTCCAGTTGGGGAACTGTCTGAACAGCGCAAGAAGGGCGAATCCCGAGGTCAGCCGCGTTATGCCAAGTACTCCGAGGGGGCCGCTCCGTGCATATGCGTTGAGGGCGCACATCATGACTCCAGAAATACGGTTACGACCGAGCTAGATGAACACGGACGGGCCGGTGCAAAATTCGCCCAGCTGCGTAACGCAAGGATTCCTAAGAAGTTGAAACTAGGCGATGAATACGACTTCAGCATCGCGCTCGACTGCGGTGCGCAAGCTATTTCTGCAATCATGGGCTGCGATGGCTGCGATGAAGCCTGCACGCGCGCGCAGTTGGAGAAAGGCCACGAACAACTGGGAGTGAAGCCCACTGACAAGGCTTTCAAGAGCAAGCAGAAAGCGAAGGTGCGACGGTTTAAAAAGCCACAATTGTCGGTACTGCCTGTGGCGACGCCCCGACCACCTCAATAGGCTGTGGATGGACCGATGACCAGTAAACCTGATTACTTTTTTCTCGATGGCATCCCTCTCGGCCCGGATGAAGTCGCACTGGCTGCTCAATACAACGCCTATGCGAATGTAGATGCGTCACGGCTGCTGCTCAAGTTGCAGGGGCAGTGGACATATATTGACTTCGATGAAGACCTTATCCGCTCGCTGGCCTTCGACTCGGCCGCCGGTATCTTATACATGCTGGGCAAGAGCGGAGTGGTGTACAGCCTAGGAGGCAAGGGACCGGGCTTTACCCTCGCATCGCTCAGTGGAGCGTTGAGCCAGAAACAGGTGGTTGACCCCGAGGAGCGCGGTGAGCTATTCAGAATTCGAGTGCTGGGCAACCGGGTGCTAGTGTGCGGGCTGGGTGGCCAGTTGCTGGAGCTCAGGAACGGCACGTGGCACGATATAGGGTTCGATACACCCATCGCCAAGTCGCCGGATTTCGAGGACGTCAGCCTCGATGCCCAAGGTTGGCCTGTCGCCGTTGGTTGGGCTGGAGCAACCTACCGTTTCGGCCCAAATGGTCCAGAACATATTGTGTGCCCCACTAACGCGATACTGTCGACCATTGTTCAAGATGGCCCTGGGCGGCATCTGCTGTGCGGCAACCGAGGTGTGGTGTTCGAAATGACCAACGACAGCTTCCGCGACCTGTCCATCGACGATGCTCAAGGCAACCTCTGGTCGATCGTACGCCATGCGGACCTGGTATATGCCTGTGAACCAGGGCGTCTGATGGTTTGTAACCAAGACCAGTGGCAGCCGGAGGTCGTCAGCCAGACCATTGCCTCTCCCTCGTTACATCGCCTGGTCTCTACCGGTCCGGAGCTTTGGTCATTCGGTGCAGATCATGTCTTCGTAAAGCGGGCAACTGGCCGGTGGGAGCAATTCCCGGTCATTGGAAATGAGTTGAAGCCTTGAACTCGCTGTTGCCCACGAGTGAGTGATCAACAACAGTAGCCAGTACCCGAAATGGGCTGTCTAAGCGATTATTTGGCCATTTATCTTGTGATGTTTATCTTCTTATTCAAGCAGTTGCCTGGGTCCAACTCTGGGGCGACTCCACACGGGAGGGCTGCTCTTGACAGCTTTAGTCCGACGCCGACGATTTGCCGCCAGTCTACCCACCGTCCGCTCTTGGCCGTTCTCCGCCGGTCGTCACTACGGCGTGTGCTGGTCAAGTCGAATGCAATTGATTGGTCAGTTACGATGCAAATGGGTGGTCAAGCCCATGCACGCAGGCTCACATTAAAACCCGGCGAACGACCACCCGACTATAGAAAGCCACCGACCTCCAAGGTCTTCCAGCGCTACCAATTGGCGCAACAGCTGCCCCCTAAAATACTGTTGACCGCGAGCAGAACGAGCGCTAAACCAGAACTGTACAAGCGCTGTCCTCGACAGCACCCAGGTAGCCAGAACCTTTGAGGCTACGCCACATCGTGGTGGTTCACCCCCAGTGCGACTAGCGTCCGGCGGCTCGCACGGTCACAGCGATGTGATGGATGCCTACTTCTCAACTTTGCCCACTGCGGCAACTGATGTCCCCTCCTGGCTGCTCTGCAGCAACTTATCCGCTTGGCCATTTCTTGCGCCGACCTGTTGCCCGTCTCTTTGCCCCCTAAAGAGACGGGCGCATATCACACTGCTGCAGCCCTGCTCGCACGGGCCTTTGCGGCTTTCCCCCTCGTGACAATCGGCGTGACAAACACCGAATGCTCACTCGCCACAGCGATGCCGATGACGGTGCCGCAGCCTATGAAATGGACTGCCCCTGACTGACAGTCAGGCATGCCCCGATCATCACCTCGCTGCCTTCACCTGACTCAGGATCTCGTGGCACCGGTCTCGTCAGCCAGTGCAGCCTCCACCCGCCCACCGCTATCGGTGTTCAGGAGGTCAGATCATGAGATGCCCAAGCTCCCGGTCGTAAGGAGCCGCCAGTCCCGCGTAAGTGGACAACCCTCACAGGTCGCAGGGACCTTGATCCCTGATAACACTCAACAACCGTGGCGGGAAGAGTGAGGGCGACGTCGATAATCTCAGGAGAGGTGCGATGCAACTGTGCGAAGCGTTCGAGCCACCACAACCATTGCTGGAATCCCAGCAGGCGCCACTGCCCTATCCGGTCGAAGCACTCGGAGAACTATTGGGACCTGCGGTTGAACGACTGGCCGAGGTGATCGGCGTACCCTGCGCCATGGCCGCGCAATCGGTGCTGGCTACTGCTGCCCTGGTGAGTCAAGGCCATGCCAATGTCCAACTCGACGGCCGAACCTATCCGCTGTCCCTCTACCTTCTGACGGTGGCGTCCTCGGGTGATCGCAAAAGCGCGGTGGATCACCTGGCACTGAAGGCGGCACGCGACTGGGAACGACAGCAGTGGACCCTGTATGCAGAAAAGCTCAAAGCTTATCGCGTAGCCAGCAGCCTCATGACCAAACCCAAAACCTCAAAGAAGTACGCGGAGGCGGAAGGCAGTGAACTATCCGAGCCGGTACTGCCGAGACTGATCATTGCCGAGCCCACCATTGAGGCACTAGTCAAAAGTCTCTGCCATGGCTTGCCCAGCATGGGCTTGTTCAATGATGAAGGTGGACAGTTCTTGGGCAGCAGCACCATGAGCAAAGAGAATCTGCTCAAGGCAATCACCACCTTGTCGACACTGTGGGATGGCAGTCCCATCGACCGGGCGCGCTCCATGGCTGGGGAAAGCCTGCGTGCCTATGACCGCCGCCTCAGCCTGCATCTGATGCTGCAACCCTACCTCGCCAACCAGCTGTTCAAAGACCCGGTGATCAATGGCCAAGGCATCCTCGGTCGTTGCCTGATCAGTTGGCCCGAGCGCCTGGCCGGCCAGCGACTCTACAAGGCAATCGACCTGACCAGAGATGCCAAAGTCCAGCGCTACCAACAGCGGATCACCGTCCTGCTGCAAAAGCCCTGGTCGCTTCACAAGGATGGATCACTCAATCCCGTCACGCTGGAACTGACTCCCCATGCCCGTCGTGCCTGGATCGATATTCACGACACCATCGAGTGCCAGTCTGGCGAGTTCGGCGAGCTGGCCGGCGTCCAGCCTGTCGCGGGCAAGGCCGCGGCGAATGTGCTGCGCATCGCGGGCGTGCTGGCCATGGTTGAAGAGGCGAGTCAGTTGGAGGAAGCACACATCCAGCGCGCCTCCACGTTGATGGATTACTACCTGGCCGAGATCCAGCGCTTGACCGAACAGGAGCCGGTCAATAGCCGACGCGAAGAGGCGGATCGGCTGCTGCGCTGGCTGGTGCAGAAAGGCTGGACCCACTTCACCATCCGCGACGTCAATCGCAACGACCCTCGTTTTGCCCGCAAGAGCGCTGACCATACCGCCTCTTTATTGGTCGTGCTGATCACTCATCGCTGGCTGAGCAGTCGCGATGGAAGAACCTTCGAGGTACGCCATGTTCCGCCTCAATGACGCGGTGCGCCGCTACCAAGCGCAACATCAACCGCAGCCAGAATCGCAGCGTGTCGCCACCTCTGTCGCCACCCTGTCACCGCGCCCCAAGCCAGAAACGACGCGGGTTGTCGCCACTGTCGCCGCTGTCGCCACACCACCACTGCCCTCTGCCCACATCGCCCTGCTGATCGAGCAACTGCGTGAGGAAGGGGCACTGTTGCAACACCACAAGAACGCCCTTCTGATCCGCCCAACGCACTGGCAGCAGGTGGACAGGCTCAGCCCCCACTGGAAAGCCCTGCTGCACTTTCTGCAAGAAAACGAAAACGGTGATGATGATGGCCTTGGTTGGTCGGCGTAATGGTCGCAACTTTGGCTATGGCCGCCAGCTGAGCTACGCCGGCCCACAAGCGCTAAAGGATCTGTTTGCTGGCGGCCACTTCGCCACGGTCAAAGCGCATAGCGCTCGCTGGCAAGCTTTTGTGCGTTGGTGTCGATCAGAGGACGGCCCTGGTTACAACGATGCGCGCGAGATTGATCGACTAACGCTGCAGGACTACGCCGCTTACCTGCGCCAGCAGATCCAGCAAGGCGAACTCAGCATCGCCACCGCGCAGAACCGCCTGAGCAGCGTCAACCGTACCCTCGCTGCGCTGCGCGGTGATCAGGATGTGAGGATCGCCAGTCCGAGCCAGGCGTTAGGACTGCGGCGCTCGAGCGTACGCACCCGTGCGCCGGATGGCCAAGACCACCAACAGGTGCGGCGAGTACTCGAGGCGCTTGGCGAACAGCAACACGACCGGGTGGCCGCGATTGTCCTGTTGGCGCGAGCTACCGGCATGCGCCTGCGCGAAGCGATCCTGGCTGACCTGCCACGCTTGCATCGCGAAGCCGAACACTTCGGCCGCATCAACATACAGGACGGCACCAAAGGCGGTCGCTCAGGCGCTTCAGCGCCGCGATGGGTGGTGGCGAATGAAGAGGTGAAGGCGGCGCTGCAGTTGGCTCGTCATGCGTCGCCACCCCATAGCCGCAACTTGCTGGCCCGAGACGAAAGCTACGCCGCGTTCCTGCAACAGACCGTACTCCCCGCCCGCGAAATACTGCATGAACACGGGCTGAAGGGCTTTCATGAACTGCGAGCAGCCTACGCCTGCGAGCGTTACGAACAGCTCACGGGCCACGCTGCTCCGATCAATGGTGGCCGCTGTTATCACATTGATCGTGCCCTTGATCAACAGGCGCGCCAACAGATCAGCCTTGAGCTCGGGCATAACCGAGTCGATGTGGTGTCGGCCTACATTGGAGGTCGAGCGTGACCAAGCCCTTCGACATGGCGCTGTTCCTGAGCGGCGTGCTGACCGGATCAAAGGTCACGCAGCAACGACACCTACGGCAAGCTCGAATCATGCAAGCGGCCATCCAACAGCGATGGCAACGAGACAATCCCTGGACATGGCAGCTCAAGCACCTTCGCTGGTTTTTGACTCAACATCTTAAAAATCACTCAGATGCCACCCAGTATTACTATCGGCTCACCGCCCTATTGGTCTGTAAACGATTAGGGAACAACCGAGAGTTGCTGATCTGACGCTCGAATCGTGAGTAGGCAGCCTTCCAGGCTCGCTTGTCCGCCTTTATCTATCTCAGCGTGGATATTCTTTTCCGGATAAACCTGCTCGAAAAACACTACCGCAATGGCAAAAAACAACCCAAACCGGTTAGTCGTGACAGGCCGAAAACACTCTGGGGCCAATAGCGGCCTCTGACCACCGTAGAGGAAATAATTTCACCACGGTGGATTTAGCTTGAGAGTTAACTAAATGTTACTCGTAACTGATGATTCCGAGTTGCTTTGCCATGAACAGTTCGTTCCGTTCAACGATCTCCTCGATCACTTTACCCTCTTTGTTGAACCGGAAATACGTCAGGGCCGTCCACGTCAAGCTGTTGCCTTCTACGTTAAAGCCGTGCCATGTATTGGAGCCAGTTGCACAGTGTGTCAGCGCGACTACAACAACGTCATCTGTGACAACTTCCTTGCTGAACGTAGTTTTAATTGTCTTATAGCGTTCGAGAACATTTGCGCTCAAGGCTCGCTTGAAATTTTCCAAACCACCTATCGGAGCATCGCAGTCCGGCCGATGTACGACCACGTCGACATCGAAATACTCGGAAACTCGCTCAACATCCTTACCATCCACACAGTATTTAAAGTAGCTCTTCACCGCTTCTAGATTTTTGACGCTCATACAACCTTACTCCTCTCACATTGATAACAGGCAATAAATTCAAAGCTTTTATAAAAGACCGTCCCGCTTAAAAAGAGTCGTATCCCAGAGATGTTAAATCAATACGGACAAGACCTTTTGCACACTTCGCAAGTGTTAAATTGGAACGACCTAGCGCGTCAGGCACATTCTAGGAGGGGTTATGGTATTCGTAAATCTATAATATTCTAAGTGTGATATCGACTACAGGAATACCACATGAGTCTGGAACGGTTGGAAAAATGGGCGACAGTCAGGCATTTCCGCTTGGCGATTGCATTGTTTGAATATGGCAGTGTTTTGCACGCTGCACGCTCGCTGAACCTCTCACAGCCTACAGCGAGCAAGCTGCTACAAGATCTGGAAGAGGCTGTAGAGGCCCAGCTCTACACTCGGAATCGCAGGGGGGTTACGCCTACAGAGCTTGGTCGGGACTTTGTGCAGCGCAGCCGGATGATCCTTGCCCAGCTGGATCATGTATCCCAAGCAATCGACGCTCTTGGAAAAGGGCATGCCGGGCGTGTTGCCATAGGAAGCGTGTTAACAGGGTCAAGTTATCTTGTGCCTGCTGCCATCGCGCGACTCTGGACAAGCCGACCAAGCATCCGCATCAAAATCGTCGATGGTGTGAGCGGAGAACTGATACCTCGGCTTATCTCAGGCGAATTGGACTTCTTGATTGGGAGACTTTCCGATGTCAGCTCAAGCGTCGTTGTCGCTCAGGAGGCGCTCTTTAGCGAAAACGCCATCATCGTTGCGCGCCGTGACCACCCTCTTGCTCAGCAACCTGGGATTAAACTGGAAGAGCTCGCGCGCGAAGCATGGATTCTGCCGCCAATAGAAACTACTTTACGGAAGCAGTTCGATAACATCTTTCATCGAAAGGATATTGCCCCGCCACATGCAACTATAGAAACAGCATCATTCTTTAATATACTTTGGTTATTAAAACAGACCGATCTTCTTGGAATACTACCTCAATCAGTTATTTCTGACCCTGCACATAGTAATGAGCTAGTTCGCCTCCCGGCTTTCGAACCTCTAATTCTGGAGCAAATCGGTGTTTCCCGACTGGGAGACGCTACATTGTCACCTGCCGCCTCCGCTTTATTAGACGCACTAAGAGAGGTTATGCACAGCCCCTCAAAAACGGGGGAGTACCTTGTGTAAGAGAAGGAGTTCTAATCTTTTCGATAGCCCATGGTATGGATGGATAGCCTTGAGAACAGGAAGCAATCGGCCAATAGTTAAGAGCCCCGAAGATCTGCTTTGGGTCGGTTTCTGCCTCTCGCGACAGACAGAAAACGGCCAAAAGCAGACGCTCGAATTTGTCTACGAGCTTCAAAATCCTTTGATGAAAAACCGGATATCGCGCTAGTTACGCGGTCAATTTGACCAAGCACCTTCCGAATTAGGTCGTCATTCGTCTTCCAGTCATGGTCCCGGCTCTTCGTCCCAATATGCAAAGAAACTGTCCCGCTACGCCCATAGTCTTGCGCCTGAAATCACTACTGTAGGACCACCCCTATCAATAACTGGTAGGGGCAGTTACCTACACCGGATGCTCATATTGCGCACCGCCGTACAGCACGGATTGGAGACAACAATGACAACAGTCGCCGCAGCCCAAGACACTCCTTCACCCCTCATCCCTTCGGCGCCCGCCACTATCCGGTCGTCAGTGCGCCAGCATTCGATCAAGGTGGATATTTGCTCCCCTGCCATCGGTGCCGAACTCAGCAACATCAATCTGGCCGATGCTGCCCAGGACCCCGAATTGATCGCGGAAATCCGCACCCTGTGGCTTAAGCATAAAGTGCTGTTCTTTCGCGACCAGAACATCACTCCAATGGAGCAGCAGCATTTCGCGGCGCAATTTGGTGAACTGGAAGCCCATCCCCTGGCGCCGAGCCATCCGGAGGCGGACAAGCTGCTGATGCTGTACCGCAATCTCGATCCGAGCAAACCGAAGAGCTATGTCGAAAAGGCCAGCCGCGAAAACCTCTGGCATGCCGATGTCACCTACAAGAAGGCGCCGCCCCGCGGCGCGGTATTGCGTTGCGAGATGGGGCCGGAGGCCGGCGGCGACACGCTGTTTTCCAACATGGTGATGGCTTACGAAAACCTGCCACAGGCTATCAAGCAACGAATCGAACGCCTGTACGCAAAACACGGTGCCGAGCAGACCTTTGGCGCCCAGTTGCCACGCGAAGAACGTCATGCGATGGCTGCGAAGAACCCTGCCGCTGAACACCCGGTGGTACTTACCCATCCAGAGACTGGCGAAAAGGTCTTGTTCGTCAACTCTGCGTTCACTACCCATTTCTCGAATTTCTTCAACTTCGAGGATATCCGCTACGGCCAGGACTTCATGCCAGAGGCTCATCATCTGATGAACTACCTGATGTCTCAGGCCGCGATTCCGGAATACCAGGTACGCCTGAAGTGGCGAACCAATACGGTTGCCATGTGGGACAACCTACAGGTTCAACACTACGCGGTGGCTGACTACGGCAATGCGCCAAGAAAGATGCTCCGCGCCACCCTTGCGGGCACCCCGCTCGCCTAATCCAAACGGTTCCCTCCGGGGGAATTTAGGGCACCCGACCGGCCATCTGAGTCAGTCGGGCAGCCCTGGCCGCTCACAAATGCTCGACCTCAAACAAAAACAATGGAGATAGACATGCTCTACGAACACATCGACACCGCCGTCATCGATGGCGAATCGCTGCCGTGGGTACCCTTTACGCCCTATGCCGAAAACGTCCTGCTGAAGTACTTCAAGCTTGACCCGATCCGCGGTGAATGGATCGTCATGATGAAGTCGCCGATCGACATGCAACTGCCCAAGCACCACCACACGGGTACGGTGATGGTCTACACGATCGAAGGTCAGTGGAAATACAAGGAGCATGACTGGATCGCCGGCCCTGGCAGCATCGTCTATGAGACGGCCGGATCGACTCACACGCCTGAAGTCGTCAGCACGGCAAGCACAGACGGGTATGTGCTCACGCTGGTTCAGGTTAATGGCGATCTCGCGTTCCTGGACGGCAACGACAACATCGTTGCGCTGGAAAACTGGAAGACTGGGTTGCAACGTTATCTTGCCTATTGCGAGCAGCATAACATCGCGCCGAAAGACCTGACGGCATTCAACTGACCCGGATTTCAAGGGAAAAACCGGCGCCTCTGGTTCAGGGGGCGACCGGGCCGGTTGCCCGATAGCAATCATTCTGGGGAGGGAAACAGGCTGTGTCGGGTCGCGGTCTTGACGCGACATCTCACCAGGGCCTGGCCGCCTGCTCGCTCCCCGATCACAGACAAGCGAACGGAGCGATGCCATGAAAGGCCTGATGATGCAAAAGCAGCTTTTGATTTCCTCACTCATTGAACATGCCGACCGCCATCACGGCGATACGCAGATCGTATCCCGTCGGGTGGAGGGCGATATCCATCGCTACACCTTCCGTGACTGCCACCGCCGCGCGCGCCAACTGGCCAGCGCGCTGACCCGCCTGAGCGTCAAGCCTTCCGAGCGGATCGGCACACTCGCCTGGAATGGCTATCGGCACCTGGAGTTGTACTACGGCGTTGCCGGCATGGGTGCCATTGTGCATACCATCAACCCTCGCCTGCATGAAGACCAGGTCGCCTACATCGCCAATCACGCCGAAGACCAGTACATCTTCTTCGACTTGACCTTCTTGCCGCTGATCAAGTCCATCGCCGGGCGCTGCAATGGGGTCAAGGCGTTCGTCGCCATGACCGATCAGGCGCATATGCCCAAGGACGCCGGCATCGACAACTTGCTGTGCTATGAAGATCTCCTGCAACAGGGATCCCCTGACTATGCCTGGCCGATTTTCGACGAGGATGCCGCCAGCACGCTCTGCTACACCTCTGGTACGACGGGCAACCCGAAAGGGGTTTTGTACAGTCATCGCTCGTCGGTGCTGCACACCTATGCCGCCGCGCTCCCGGACGCCCTGAATTGTTCAGCGCACGACGTGATCCTGCCCGTTGTGCCGATGTTCCATATCAACGCCTGGGGACTTCCCTACATCGCGTGCATGGTCGGGGCAAAACTTGTCTTTCCCGGACCGGCCCTGGATGGAGAGTCGCTGTTCGAACTGCTCGAAGCCGAGCAGGTGACACTGTCTGCGGGTGTCCCGACCGTGTGGCAAAGCCTTCTTGGTCACGTGGAAAAAAACGGCCGGCGATTCTCCAGCATGAAACGCAGCATCATTGGTGGCGCCACTTGTCCCCCGTCCATGCTGCACAGGTTTCAGGAAACCTACGGCGTAGCGGTATTGCACGTCTGGGGGATGACGGAATTGAGCCCTATCGGAACCGTTGGCACCCTCAAGGCCAGGCATATTGAAATGTCCCCGGCAGAGCGTCATGCCGTGCAATCCAAGCAAGGCCGAGCGGTGTTTGGCGTCGACATGAAGATCGTTGACGCCGATGGCATGGAATTGCCCTGGGACGGCGCAACCTCGGGCGAGCTGTTGGTGCGCGGGCCATGGGTGGTGCGCGATTATTTCAGGAACGAAGCAAACAGTTCGCCGCTGCTCGAACACGCAGGTCAAGGGTGGTTCCCAACCGGCGATGTAGCGACCATCGATGTCGATGGCTTCATGCAGATCACCGATCGCAGCAAGGATGTGATCAAGTCGGGTGGCGAATGGATAGGCTCCATCGAACTGGAAACCATTGCGATGGCCCATCCGGCAGTCTCCCAGGCGGCCTGCATTGCCGCTAGACACGCAAAATGGGACGAACGCCCATTGTTGATCGTCGTCACGAAGCCGCAAGCAACACTGACGCGGGAAGAACTGCTCGCCTTTTATGAAGGCAAGATCGCGAAATGGTGGACGCCGGATGATGTGATCTTTGTCGACACAATTGCGTTGGGCGCTACGGGCAAGATCCAGAAGAACCGTCTGCGGGAGCAGTTCGGTGACCATCTTATGGTCAAGGCTGCCGGCTGAACGAGTGCATGCACTGTGCGTGGCCGCGAGTGATCACGACCACGCACAGTGCGATCGTTTCTAGCGCTCCAGTTGCTCGAGAAACGTCAGGAGCAACTCATTGACTTGATCGACGCTTTCTTCCGCGGCGCTGTGGCCCACGCCGGGTAGCAAGACCTTCTTCTGCAGCCCGGGTAGATAAGTGTCGAGCTGTTCGTAGAGCGCACGGATTTCGACCGGCTCCAGCGAAGGGTCGGCGGCACCACCAATGAACAGGCTCGGCTGGCGCACCACCGCACCGTCGAGAAACGCGGTGATCTCCCAGTTCCGGTCACGACAGCGGTAGTAGTTCAAGGCACCGGTAAACCCTGTGCGCGTGTATTCAGCGACGTAGTAGTCGAGCGCCCGAGCGCTCAGCCAGGACGGGAACTCGCCCTTCGGCTCAGTGAACGCATTGAGAATGGGCTCACCAAGCTCGACGAACAGGCGCCAGCGTTCAGCCCCGACAGCGCTGCCGGAGATCGAGTAGAAGACGCTACGCAAGGTCTTGCGCGGATCGCTGGCCAACTCGCGGTCCGGCTTGTCGAGCTGCTGGAAATACAGGTGGTGATACACCCTGCCCTTTGCCATTGCCTGCAAACCTACCGTCGGCTTGACCTTGCCGCGCGGCGGCACCGGGGTATTGAGCATCACCAGGCCACGGAACAGATCCGGTCGCAGCATGGCAGCCGCCTGGGCCACCCAGGCGCCCAGGTCGTGCCCGATGATCACCGCAGATGTTTCGCCCAGAGTCGTCATCAACCCCACCATGTCGCCGACTGCCTGACTCATGTCATAGGCTTCAACGGCATCGGGGCGATCGGTTTGGCCAAACCCCCGTTGATCAGGGACCACGACTCGATAGCCGGCCTCGGCCAACACCGCGATCTGGTGCCGCCACATGTACCAAAGATAAGGAAAACCGTGCAGCAGGATGACGAGAGGACCTTGCCCCTCGTCGATGTAATGCATGCGAATGCCGTTGAGTTCGGCAAAGCAGTGGTTGAATGCATCGGGGTCATCGGCGTCCACCTGCGCCCTTGCCGCGAGTGGTTGACCGATACCTGTAGCGGTGCGCGTGTCCATCATCTACCTCCATCTTTGTTGTCATTGTCGGCGTGAAGGTAGCTCTGAGCGGCTGTCCTGCACTAAGCTTCTCGGGACACAATCTGGTGAAACTGGGACACGAGGCCAAGCATGTATACCTTGACGCGAAGCGCCAGCCTTACCGACTTTGAGCAGGTTGCCCGTTCAGTGGGGCTCGATCCATTTCGCCTGCTGCGCATGACCAGGCTACCGGCCAGTGTCCTCGACGATCCGAACATCATGATCAGCAGCGATTCGGTAGGCTGGCTGCTGGAGGAATCAGCCCGCCTGTCCGGCCAGGAGGCCTTCGGACTGCTGCTCGCGGAAACCAGACACCTTTCCAACTTTGGCATGCTCGCGCTACTCATCCGCGAAGAGCCAACACTTCGCGCAGCGTTGCAATCCTGCTTTCGCTATACGCGCCTGCATAACGCCGGTGTGCAATTGTGGCTCGAGGATGTAGGCGACCTGACCCTGCTGCACGTGGGTGTGAACATGCAGGGCCATCGTGGCGTCTGGCGCCAGGCGATTGAACAGGCAACCGGCATAATGCTTCGGATGTTGAGCGTTCTGAGCGGCCATGCCTTCCGGCCGGTAAGGGTCAGCTTTACTCACGAGCGACCTTCCAGCCTTGAAGTGCACCAGCGCGTGTTGGGAACAACTATCGAGTTTTCCCAGGAATTCAATGCCATCGTTTGCCGCAGGCGTGATCTGGACATGCCCATTCCCACGGCAGACCCCGCGTTGCATCGCGAGGTGAAGCGATCGCTGGACATGCAGTTGGCCAACCTGCGCGACGAACCGACGCAGCGGGTACGCCAGATCGTCAAGATGCTGCTGCCAAGCGGACTGTGCTCTGTCGAGGGCGTGGCCCAGCATCTCGGGATGCACCGACGCACCCTCAACCGACACTTGGCGGCCGAGGGAGAGAGTGTCACAACGATCATCAATGCGGTACGCGCCGAACTCGCCGAAGAGTATCTGGCCAACAGCAAGCGCCGATTGTATGAGGTCGCCGAACTACTCGGTTTTTCCTCTGCCGGTGACTTTTCGCGCTGGTTCCGCAGCCGTTTTGGCAAGACACCCTCGGCTTGGGCCGTCTCCTACCGAGCGAGCAAGACGGCATCCGGCCCCCTATCGCCTGAATAAAAAAACAGGTTCATGGGCGACTCAAGCCTGCTGGCCAGCCACGTTGCCTGAACCTCGCACCCCTCACGTTTCTGACCCCGACCATCCCGCTGCCGGCGTCCCAATACGCGAAGATTCTGTCCCGCAATGCTCCTTGCATTGCTCAGATGCAGCCTACTCTGGGTCAGTGGTCCCTGCTCCATTGATGAAGGGCCACAACACCTACCGGATGCACGTAAACCGCCCAGGATCCTGGATCCTTGATGGTTCCAGCGGTTTGTGAATTCGAGTCCAGCAACCAATTCGATGGTGATGCAAAAAATACGATCCTGAATCTGATCGCGCTACTTGCAGTCCTCCACCGGGATCGCCCGAGGGCAACGCAAACATCAGAACAGCGCCTGATCGCGCAACACATCTTCAATTGAAACGTCACCATTGGCCGAGGGAAGTCCTACGCATGCCCACGCTTGTTCGCGCCGCCGTTTTGACCAAATACCTGGAAGTTACCCAGGACCTGGGATTCAACCCGCACGACGTCATGGCAGTCGCAGGCCTGAACAAGGCTCAGCTGCAAGCCCCCGAATCCCGCATCCCCATTGATGCCGCCGTGCGTCTGCTGGAAGATACGGCCGCCGCCAGCGGTTGCCAGACCTTCGGCCTGAGCATGGCCGAGTCGCGCCAGCTTTCGGACTTCGGCGTGGTCAGCCTGCTGCTCAGTCATCAACGCACCCTGCGCGAAGCGTTGCAGGTGATGGTTCGCTACCGTCATCTGATGAACGACTCGCTGGCCATCTACGTTGAAGAGAGCGGCAAAATGGTGATCATTCGTGAAGAGATGGTCACCGAGTCGCCGATGCCCAGTCGCCAGGCTACGGAGTTGGCCATCGGAGTAACGTTCGGTCTGTGCTCGGCCCTGCTCGGCTCGCACTGGCGCCCTTACAGCGTCAACTTCATGCACCAGCCGCCGGACAACCTGTACCGGCATCGGCGCGTGTTCGGTTGCAACCTGGAATTCGGCAGCGAGTTCAATGGCATCGTTTGCCCTGTCGCCTGCCTCGACATGATCAATCTCAATGCCGACCCTACCATGGCCCGTCATGCACAGAGCTACCTTGACTCGCTGCAAAGCCCCGAGAGCACCTCGATGCTGTTCGAAGTGCGCAAGGCCATCTACCTGCTGTTGCCCATGGGTCGCGCCACCATCGAGCAGATCGCCCAGTTCCAGGGCATGAACGTGCGCACCCTGCAACGTCGCCTCAAGGACCATGGCTGTGCCTTCAGCGACCTGATCAACGATGTACGCCGCGCTCTGGTACTGCGTTATCTGGAAAACCCGAACCACTCGCTTAGCCACATTGCCGACATGTTCGGCTTCTCCATGGCGAGTTCCTTTACCCGCTGGTTCATCAACCAGTTCGGCATGCCGCCGGCGGTGTGGCGCAGCGCGCAGAAACAGTCCGCCTCCCCTTCGACGTACGCAGCCGCCCCCAAGCGGTTCTAAGCCCGCGTCCCCCCCAAAAAAAACGGCGACTGCTGGTACAGTCGCCGCAAAAAAAAACTGTATGTGATACAGGTCGGGAGTATCACTGCGACGAGGAGTCCACCCAGTGAAGCCCGGCTATAAACCTCTGGGACGCCTCTATTCAGAGGCCCCAATGAAAATGAAATCGAAACACACATCGGTATGTAAACGACGACTCACAACTTCACCTCTAACCCGACTTCGCTGGTGGACTCAGGCACGCTCTGACCCTGAAGGCGGGCAATATCTTTGTGGTAATGACACTTGGCATAAAAGAACACCGCGGCCGCCGCGAGGCTGACCAGTGGCACCAGTTGAAACGCAGCATGCAGACCGATGAGGTCCGACACCCGGCCGGTGATGAACGGCCCCGGCGCCAGCCCCAGCAGGTTATTGGCCAGGGTCAGCGTGGCGAAGGCCGTGCCGTGCACCGAGTAATGGGTCAGGTTGGCAACCATCGCGCCACTGGGGCCTGTCGTGCCGGTGGCAATCAACATGCCCAGGCAGATCAGCGCCAGTTGCACCGGTCCCGCTTGCAAGGCAAAAGCTGACGACAGCAACAGGCAACTGCCCAGGCAAAACGCGATGGCCAGGCTGACCTTGCGCTCTGGCGAGTGGCGACACAGCCGATCACTGAGTATGCCGCACACAATCATCCCCACACCGCTGCACAACACGATGCTCGCCGCCATGCCACCGGCCTTGTCGGCAGGCATGTCGTAGTAGCGATTGAGGTAGCTGGGAATCCACACCATCACCGTACCGCCGACGAACAACTGCAAGCCGCTGGCAATGTAGGTCGACATCACCGCACGGCTGGACCACAGCGTGCGCAGCGGGCGCTTGACCACCACCGTTGCTTTGTTCGCCACTGGCGCGGCACGTGGCGGAGCAATGCGCGCTTCCTTGACGATGAGTGGATAAAGCATCGCCAGCACCAGACCAAACAACGACATGCCGGCGAACGACCAGCGCCAACCCAGCTTGGCCGCGATGGCACCGCCCAGGGCCATCCCTAAAACAGCGCCGAACAAACCGCCGGCCATGAAGGCACTGGTCAGGGTGGCGCGCATGTGTTTGGGGAATACCGAAATCACCACGGCAATGCCGACGCTGCCGTAGGCGGCTTCGCCGACGCCAACCATGAACCGCGCAATGAACATCTGCTGGTAGTCCTGAGCCAACGCGCAACCCAGGGTCGCCACGCTCCACAGAAAAGCCATCAGCGCCAGGCTCTTGACCCGACCGAAACGGTCAGCCATCAACGACAGGGGAAACGTCAGCAGGCCGACCATCAGGGCAACGATGCCGCTGAGCAAACCGAGCTGTCCGTCGCTCAACGCCCACTCACTCTTGAGCAGCGGGAATACCGCATTCAGCACCTGACGCGACATGTAATCGGAAATCAACAGGCTAAACGTCAGTGCAAAAACGATCCAGGCATATTGGCGCGAAACGCTGACGCAACCAGCATCGTCATCGTCGGCGGCGATTGGGTGAAAGGCCATGCAGCCTCCTCGAAGTCTTTATTTTATTGTTGTTATCAAGCGTGTTGCCGGACGGCGAGCGATAGTGTCTTCAAAGCCTGCACGCGAGTGCATCTCCATGGCCAGCGCCATGCCGTTGCCCGGCAGAACGTTCTTGAGCAGGAATTCGGTGGTCTGGGTGCAACCGTCCCTCACCCGAATGAGGTTGAACGGATTCGGGTCGTCGAAACCGGCACCGATGCCGATCCAGGTATGGGTTGAATGCATCGGTGGTCGTTGGCATGTTGCTGCGTTGCGGCGAGCGGTTGACCAATGCGTATTGCAGTGAGTGCATCCACTTTCTGCCTCCATCTATTTTCAGTAGTCGGCTTGAAGGTAGTCCTCAGAGGACGCCTTGCACTCAGCTTTTCAGGACACAATATTGTGATGTTGGGACAGGGAATCTCGATACACCCTGACGTGAAACAAGCCCCCCTGCAATATGGGCATGCTGGCGCTGCTCCCTCGCGAAGAACTAACACTGCGCGCATTCTTGCTATCTCGAACTCGCTAGATGTTGCTGCGCAACCAGCGTCCCAATATGCAAATATTTTGTCCCACAATGCCCATGACGGTGTTCTCTGACAATCTACCATGGGGCCGCAATCGCTCTGCCGATCGGGCCAGAGCGTATGCCGGGCACGCGTATCCCCACTCACCGAACCCGCACTGGATCAATAATAAAAGCGCCGCCGTGTATCAAGGCACGATTTCACCTGCCCCGGCCACGGTCCGGCCATAAACCATCGAAACGGAGACGCCATGCGAGTCGAACAACTGACCTGTGCCATCGGCGCGGAACTGCTTAACGTGAACCTGGGCGACGCAGTGCGCGATGATGGCTTGTTCAATGAAATTTACGCGGCGCTATTGAAATACAAGGTGCTGTTCCTGCGCGACCAGAATCTGGACAAGCTCTCACGTCGCGACCACGAAGCATTTGCCATGCGCCTCGGCCAGCTTGAAACCCATCCGATGCTCCCCAGCCATCCGGACGCCCCTGGTCTCGTGCAAATCTACAAGACCCCGGAGAATCCGGCAGATCGCTACGAAAATGCCTGGCACTGCGATGCCACTTGGCGTGAATCGCCTCCGATGGGCGCTGTACTGCGTTGCATCGAATGCCCACCGACCGGTGGTGACACCATGTGGGCCAACATGGTGCTGGCGTATGACAACCTGCCCATAAATGTGAAGCAGGAAATTGACAGCCTGATCGCCAACCACAGCTTCAATTCTTCCTTCGCCGCCGCCATGCCAAAGGAAAAGCGCCTGGTGATGAAAGCGCAATACCCGGATGCCGAACATCCAGTCGTGCGTACCCATCCCGAAACTGGCGAGAAGGTGTTGTTCGTCAATGCCTACGCTACACACTTCGTGAATTACCACAGCCAGGGACGTGTCCGTGTTGGCCAGGACTACAACCAAAAAGGCGTCGAACTGCTGAAGTACCTGATTAGCCAGGCCTACAATCCCGAGTACCAAGTCCGTTGGCGATGGAAGAAAGACAGCGTGGCGATATGGGATAACCGCTGCACCCAGCACTATGCCGTGATGGACTATCAGCCTTGCCATCGCAAGATGGAACGTGCGGCCATTATCGGCGACAAACCCTACTGATAAGTAAAACGAGCCAGAGACCAGAGATGCTTCAGAGCGTCTCCTTTGGGTCGACTTGTGCCTCTGGCTAGGGACAGCAGTCGACCCAAAGCCGCCTGTGGCAGGTATCTACGAAACTTGGGACGATTCATTGTGCCGGAATCATTCGTTTTCTATCTGGCGCTATTCCGATTCGAGATGGAGGAGTCGCTTGCATGCAATTCTTCAAGTATCTCTAGAAAAAGCTCTGCGCTTCGTGACAGAGGGCGAGAAGCCTCGGTTATTGCGCAGATGGTGTTATGGAACACGGGGCTGTCCGGTAACTCCCGCAAGTCGAAGCGCGGGGCAATGAGTTCGACATAGTGCTCCGGTAGTAGCCCGGCATAACCACCGCCTTCAACGAGCATCGCTATCGCTTCCAATCCCGCGGCTTCGGGCCCTCGTTCAAAACCATGTGTAGCCAGCGTTTCTTCGACGAAGGGATGCGGTCTATAAACCAGTTGAGGTCGGAGCTGCTTCTCGCGCGGCGCTTGATTCGCTACATATACGCGATGCTCTTCGACGAACAGCTTTTGGTAATGAAAGGCTCGCTCTTTTTTGTACATCCCACGAATGGCCACCTGCACCCGGCGTTCACGCAGTGCCTGGTTCAAATTGGCAAAGGTCATCACGGCCACTTCTGCCTGAACGTTAGGTGCCCTTCGTCTCAGTTCTTTCAGCGCTTCGGCCAGCCGGCAATTCGGATCAGCGAGCATATGCTCGACAGTTCCAATCGAGACGGTGCCGGATATCACGGCACGTACCGCATCAATTTCAGGCTTGATTCGCTCAAGAGAATTGAGTGCATTAGTCGTTAATTCTAGCGCCACTCTCCCGGCCGCGCTCAGCTTGAAACCTGCCGGACCTCGCTCGCACAGACGCACTCCCAGGCGCTCCTCAACCTCCTTGATATGCCTGCTGATCGAGGCTTTGGTCATATTTAGCCGGCGTTCAGCCGCAGCAAATCCCCCGGCTTCAGCGGCGGCACAAAAAATACGGAGAGAGCGCAAATCACGCTCGGTCAGGTCGAATCGGTTCATGGATAAAAGGTATCAGATTCCAAGACCATATCGCTAATAAAGTGATTTTACTTGCGCTTTCGCACTGGCTAATTTGGGTCCAGCAACCTTCACAAATACAACACTCCAAGAAATGGGGGAACCGCATCATGACTACACACAGTCGCCGAAGCATCGTGAAAACAGTGCTCTTAACCTCGCTGATTATCTGTACTTCCACCTTCGCATTAGCCCAGGCAAGCACGCTTGCCGACATCAAGCAGCGTGGCAAGCTGACAGTGGGTACCGAAGCCGCTTACGAACCTTACGAATTCGTTGAAAACGGTAAGGTTGTGGGTTACGGCCACGATATTCTTGAACAAATGGCCGCAAAACTCGGCGTCGAACTGGAGCAGTTGAACTTGCCGTTCAACGGTTTGCTTCCCGGTCTGATGAGCAACAAATTTGATTTCGTGGCCACTTCCGTCGGGATCACACCTGAGCGTGCCAAACGGTTCGCTTTCAGTCAGCCCATCGGTATCGTCCGCTCGCTGTTCGTAGTCAAGGCGGACAACACAACCATCAGCAAGCCTGAAGATGTAGCAGGCAAAGTGGTGGGGACCCAGATGGGTTCTTCAGCCCAACAAGCACTGCAGGAATACGAGCGAGAACTAAAAGCCAGCAAAGGGCAGGGCTACGCTGACCTCAAACTATTCCAGGGCTATCCCGATGTCGGCTTGGCAATTGCCAATGGCTCAATCGATGTAGGTGTTCTACCCAGCAACGTATTGGCTGTGCAAATGCGCCGTCAGCCGGACATTTATAAAACGGTTGGCGAAGTCGGCGATTCCAAGCTGTTGGCTTGGGTCGTCAATGCCAAGAATCCAGAAGTACGCACCTTTATCAACGAAACGCTTGATGAGATGCGTGCTACGGGTAAGTTGGCCGAGTTGCAGAAAAAATGGTTCGGCGAAACTCTGACACTACCGACTTCAGGGTATCTCCCTGACGCGGCCCTCTAAGTGGAGGGCCAGGTAATGATGAGCTGGTTGAGTGCGCACACCGCGCTGGGACCGTTTTTCGATGGGCTGCTACAAGGCGCGGCAACAACATTTATCGCAAGCAGTCTGGCTTTTCTCATAGGGCTCGGATTAGGCGTGCTTTTGCTTCTCCTGAGAGTCGCGGCGGGACCGATTTGCCGATACGCGGTGATGGTCTACGTCAGTGCCATCCGCGGCACACCATTGCTGATTCAATTGCTTATCGCGTATTTCGTTGTGCCGGGCCTGATCGGTATTTCACTGACACCACTGGAGGCGGGGATCCTGGCCCTGTCTTTCAACACGGCGGCCTACATCAGTGAAATCCTGCGGGGTGCTTTGACTTCGATTCCTCGAGGTCAGGTGGCAGCAGCCCAGGCACTGGGGATGCGCGCTCATCAAAAGTGGCGTTACGTGCTGTTGCCGCAGATGTTCCATCGCTCCATTCCTCCGCTGACCAACGAGTACACCGTACTGCTCAAAGCCTCATCACTGCTGTCGATCATTGCCGTCAGTGAGCTCGCTACCGTGGCTCGTAACGCGACACTGCAAAGCGATCTGCCACTGCAAGTGTTCAGCGCAACAGCGGTCGTTTACTTCCTTATTTTGCTGTGCGCTTCGTCGATCTCGCGACTCATTGAGCGCCGCCTTGCCAAGGTGATGCCAAATGCCCATTGATCTTGAAGTGGTCAGTCACGCAATCCCCGCGTTGCTGCAGGGACTGAAAGTTACCGCGACTGTCAGCGCCATAGGCATTCCGCTGGGGATGCTGATCGGAACGCTGTTCGCTTACATGGCCGATGCCCAGCATTGGTTACCAAGATTGTTCGCCCGTTGTTATGTCGAACTTGTACGAAATGTACCGTTCCTGATCGTGGTGTACCTGCTGTTTTTCGGCCTGCCGCAGCTGGGAGTGCAAGCCTCATCCTTTGCGATCGCCATTGGTGCCACTGCGTTCTATACGGCCGGGTATTTTAGCGAAATTCTGCGCGCCGCCTTGAAGAGCGTGCCTGCCGGCCAGGCGCGCGCTGCGCGGTCACTGGGGTTTTCCGTCTGGCAGGTTCAGCGCTACGTGGTCGTGCCGCAGAGCTTCGGCTACCTGATCCCGCCTACTACCAGCCTGATCATCATGATGTTCAAGGACACCGCGATCTTCTCGGTAACCAGTCTTCCTGAGCTGACCTATCAGAGCAACCTGATGACCGCTGACACCTTCGCTTACCTCGAAGTGCTCGGCACCGCTGCATTGCTTTATTGGCTGTCGAGCATTGTCCTCGATGCACTTGGCCAAGTTCTGGAAGCCCGTGAAAGACACTGGCGGCATCGCTAGAAAATCCCATCACTCAGGAGTTTTTATGAAGAATCTGACCGTCGCTCCACGTACCAGCCATCAGACCCTGCTTTATTCAGAACTGATGACCGATCTGGAAAACCTTCAACAGGCGGATATTGCGGTGCTTGGCATGCCTTTTGGTTCGCCCTACGGCCCGCGCTCATACACCAACGACCAGACCAATGCGCCGCAAGCAATACGTCAGCTCACTGACCGCATGGTGCGTGATCCGCGGCATTACGATTTCGATATCGATGGCCCGCTGCTGCAAGGTCGTAGCGACATCCGATTCATCGACTGTGGTGATGTGTTGCCCGATGTCGCCAAACCAGGTGAGCACTATGAGCGTGCCGAGCAGGCCGTACGCCAGCTTCTCAAAGCTGGAGCGCTGCCAGTCATTCTTGGCGGTGACCACGGAATTACTACGCCGGTTTTACGGGCCTATGACAGTCTCGACCCGATCACCATCATCCATATCGATGCGCACCTTGACTGGCGCGACGACGTAAACGGGATCCGGGAGGGGTTGTCCAGCCCAATACGTCGAGCCTCCGAAATGGCCCATGTCGGCCGAATCTTCCAGATCGGACTGCGCGCCCAAGGCAGCGCACGCCCCGAGGATCTCGAGGTCGCGCGCGAGTATGGTGCGGAGTTGATCAGTGCCTATGAATTGCATGAGATCGGCATGGACGCGGTGCTTTCGCGTATTCCCGATGGTGGAAACTACTACCTGACCATTGATGCCGACGGTCTCGATCCGACCATCATGCCCGCTGTCGATGGTCCGGCCCCGGGTGGCGTGACTTTTTTACAGGCACGCAAGCTTATTCACGGTTTGGTGAAAAAAGGACGGGTAGTGGGTATGGATATCGTTGAAATCCAGCCGGGTAAAGACAACGCAAGCAACCTCACCTGCGTGACGGCGGGACGCTTGATTGTCAATCTAATCGGCGCCTCTATTCGCGCGGGGTATTTCGACAAATGATTCAGACTAAAGCCGCGGTGTCATCGGTTTCACGCTTCGCTGCAGATGTTCAGCCCCACTGCATCAGAATGCGCGGAATAAATAAATGGTACGGAAATTTGCAAGTCCTCAAAGACTGCTCGACGCACGTCAGTAAAGGCGAAATTGTGGTGGTATGCGGGCCTTCAGGTTCAGGCAAGTCGACATTGATCAAGACGGTCAACGGTCTGGAGTCTTTTCAGAAAGGCGAAATCCTGGTGAATGGGCAGTCGATCGGCAGTGCAAAAACTGACCTGCCAAGGTTGCGCCAGCAAGTGGGTATGGTGTTTCAGCATTTCGAACTGTTCCCCCATATGTCAATCATCGAGAACCTCACATTGCCACAAACGAAGGTGCTCCATCGTCCGACAAACGATGCGAAAGCCAAAGGTCTAGCATTGCTTGAACGTGTGGGTCTCAGCGCACATGCCCACAAGTATCCTGCGCAGCTCTCTGGTGGTCAGCAGCAGCGTGTTGCCATCGCCCGGGCGTTATCGATGGATCCGGTCATCATGCTCTTCGATGAGCCAACCTCGGCGCTGGACCCTGAGATGATCAACGAGGTGCTGGACGTAATGGTGTCGCTAGCCAAGGACGGTATGACGATGATGGTGGTCACCCATGAGATGGGCTTTGCTCGGCGCGTGGCAGATCGGGTGGTTTTCATGGAGGAGGGGATGATCATTGATGACACATCCTCTGAAGCATTCTTTAACGGGACGTCTTCGGAGCGGGCAAAGCTCTTCCTATCGAAAATATTGGGGCACTAAGTGCCGCAATGTATTCAGCGTTGAACACGGAGTCAGTCAATTAAAGCTCGGTCAGCAGGCATCGATTATGGATTGCTCTGCTGACTGACGCATTTCGTATTAGATCTGCTTCGCATCGTGTAACAAGATCTACGACAGACAGTTAAACAACCTTACTGCGGATATCCACTTCAGATGGAAGTCTGTTGCAAGGGCAGCTATTGGCCGATTTCTGCCTGTCGCAACCGGCAGCTATGGGTAGTTCACTGTCAATCATGGTTACGAAACGTGCTGGTCAGATCGAATGCAAACGGGTGGTCAACTGGAGTGCAGTATTCCAGTTGGTATTCCAACTAAAAATAAAATTTGATATTAATGTTATAAATCAACAATTTACTAAACGGATTCAAATTACCCCGGCCCACCAATCGAAGCTAACAAAGCCCGCCAAGTGCGGGCTTTGTTGCATCTGGGATTTGGTAAATTGCCGGCCACCCCACATCCCCTGTAGGAGCGAGCGGTGCGGCGATCCGACTTGCCCGCGAAGAGGCCAACCAGACCGGCACAAATCGCCCGTGGCCACAGATGCAACCGTCGCCGCAACCGCCCGGAGATGCCATGCGCCAAGCCCTCCTGATCATCGACATGCAACCCAGCTTCGCCTCGCCCCAATGGCTCATCGACGGCATCCAGATACTCATCGGAACTCTGCCCAGTGTCGTCGCCATCGAACGCCACGACGAATCCAAAACTTCCTTCCAGAAACAACTCGGCTGGCACCCCGCTCCGGACGACGACAGCCTGATCCCGGCTGACCGCGTCTTTATCAAGCACGGTTATGCACCTTCGCCGGAAACCATCGAATATTTGAAAAGCCTGAAGGTGGATCGAGTATAGGTGTGCGGCCTCAGACGGAGACCTGCTGCCTGGCGGCTGGGTTTGCGCTGTTTGATGCGGGGTTGCAGCCGACGTTGATTACGGATTTGACGGTGGGTTCGTCACTGGATCGGACGGGAGGGCTGGGAATCAGGCTTTGGCAGCATCACTTCAAGCACACGGTGGAGGTGAGTGAGGTGTGATGGGCGCTGCCGTAGCAGTGATCAGGAGTAGGACAGGATTGGATTGGATGATCATGCTGGTACTGAATTAATCGTGGTCTGTCCCCGTTTTACCCCCGGGTTTCCGACCCCGTGTGCACCCGAAAGCGTCAGGGGCCCCCGCTGTTTATGCGCTCTGAAAACCTAATATTCTCAGTGGGCCTAGCCGGCGATGCATCGATCTAGGTATGGTTCCATCCCGTCAAAATAAGCAGGGATGCACTGTGTTCTGGAAGAAAGATAAATCGATCCGCGTCGAGTTAGTGACCCCTATCACCCTCGTAGCTCAAAATCCCCTCGTATCGCCGCCGGACAGAACTTCCCCCGAGCAAACACCCGAACTGAAGAGATCCGAAACCAACATTGACTTGGCATTTAAGCTCATCAATTACGCCGGCCTTGGCCTTCAAGCAGCGCTCGTGGTGTATGGCTACTCTCTTCTGGTTGGCTACTACAATGGCTTTGGTATCGATACCAACGAAATAGCCTTGAGTACGCCTAGCCTGCTTCTCTATGGCTACATCAACCTATTCTCTGGCGCGCTGGCCGCGGCGAACTACATCCCAATAATCGGCCCAGGCATCCTTGCCTTTTGCTTCATCGCAGTAGCGGCGGCTTTTGTAGTGCTTGTGGTCAAGAATGCAAGGGTAGATACCGTTATCGGTCTAGCTTGCTGGATAGGCTTTCTGATTTTCATGGCCTTTTTTGCCCCAGCGATGGGTGTCCAACAGGGCATAAAAATGAGCAAGGCTGATGTGAAAGGCTTTACTCCTCAGGAACTTAGTAAAGGCCTAGACAAGCAACACTCTCTCACCACGGATAAGGGAACGAAACTGACCGGGACGCTCATCCTGGCTGACGGCAAGAGCACATTTCTTCTAGTCGATAGAACCGTGTACAAGGTAGACAGTGCGCGCGGCCGTGTACTGCGGGAGACCCTACTGTCGCCTAAGCCAGACCCGATTCAATCAACAAAACAAGAGAGTCGGAAAATTGAGAGTACAGAGGATGATGTGCAATGAGCTATACCGCTGAAACCTTCAATGTGATGATCGCGTCTCCAGGTGATGTTGCTTCCGAACGAGCAATTGTTCGTGACGTCATATATGAGTGGAATGCGGTCAACTCAAGCTCGAGGAAGATTGTTTTACTACCTATTGGATGGGAGTCCCATTCATCTCCTGAGATGGGTGCCCCGCCGCAAGCAATTATCAACAAACAAATCGTTGAAAATTGCGACCTACTTGTAGGGGTATTCTGGACGCGAATCGGTACCGCCACTGATGGCTATGCGAGCGGCACCGTCGAGGAATTGGAAAGGCATATCGAATCTGGAAAACCCGCAATGCTTTATTTCTCCTCTCAACCTGTGGCCATGGATATGGTCGACTTGGAGCAGGTGGCAAGCGTTAAAAAATTCAAAGCTGATTGCCAACGCCGGGGTCTGTACGAAAGCTATGACAGTCATGCTGACTTTAAAACGAAGCTCTACCGCCAGTTGCAATTGAAAGTGAATCAACATCCCCTATTTTACAAACCTGAAAATTCGCCGGTTACAGAACTAGTTGAGTCCAAAACGGAAATTCCCGAACTGACAGCTGAAGCCCGGGTTTTGCTGAAGCAAGCGAGTCAGGATCCGCATGGAATCATCATGTATCTCCGTCACCTGAACGGCACCAATGTGCAGACAAATGGCAAAAACTTCGTCGGCAGTCGGGACAGGCGCGAAATTGCAAAGTGGGAGCATGCCCTCGAAAATTTGCGCGCTAAAGGATTGGTCGTTGAACGAGGTGACAAAGGGGAGATGAACGAGCTCACAAATCTTGGCTTTCAGATCGCTGATATGATCGAGCTTTAAACCTAATTAAGCTTAGGAGAAGGGAGCGTGTATCCCGTGCTGTATCCCCAGAAATTTAACTATTGGCGAGAACCAATAAAATCGGGGATAAAAAAGCCGAGTTCAAACGACCCCGGCCCAATCGAAGCCAAAGCCCGCCAAGTTCGGGCTTGTTGCATCTGGGGTTTGGCATCAAACACTCATCGGCACCCAGCCCAATGTCGTCACCGTCGAACGCCATGAAAAATCCAGAACATCCTTCAGAAACAATTCTGGCTGGCTCCCCGCTCCGTCCTAGGAAATTTCCCTCAAGTTGTGGCGAACTCCATGAACTGGCAAGTAACAATCCAAGAAGATAACCTTCCATCTTCGCTGCAATCCGGCGGACGGTTTTGACAGGCCGAAATAGCGTAAGGATCCCAAAATCAATGGAACGCCCTTATGAAAAAGACCACCCGAAATCCACTTGAGAACCCGGCTATTTCAGAGTCGGAAGAACTCGACCTGACCCAACTCTCCAAAGCCACCCAACGCGCCGTCAGCGCCCGCTTGCGCAATCCGAAACAGCCCGATCCCGTGAGCCATGTTTTCACCATCCTCCCCGACGTCGACACGCCCACCCTGCTCGCTCACGCCAGCGAAACCCTGGCCTCCATGAACGTCATGACCACCGACCTGGCCGACCAGCTCGAAGGCTCGCATCGCAACGTGGCATTGGCGATTCAGCAACTGGCCGTGCTGGCCGAGATGTTGATCAATCGAGCGCTGGATAACCTCGATTCGCCCACACCGGCGGTCACGCCCGTCTGCCACTGAGTGATCACGCTCGTTGATCGAATGGAGGTTTTGTCATGGATCGATACATGCCGGTCACCGGTATCGACTGCACCATTGCGTCGCTGCTGATCGACACCGAAGCGCCGCTGGATGTTCTGCATGAAACGGCGGCCTACCGCATCCGCACCGCGACTCAATTGCTGGAGAGCTTCGCCGTAAGCGAAGGCGTTCACAGTGAGCTGGCGCGGGTGTTGGTGACTTCGCTGCGCGATGGTTGCGATTTGCTGGATGTGGTGGGGCGGCGGTTGCAGATGCAGGTTCCAGCGTCTTAACGAATCTGGCATAGGAAATCGTTGCCGCGCCCCCAACGCAGAAAGGCACCTGACGAGCCTATCGCAGGTGCCTTTTTTGTGGATTTTGAATGTTGCGATGCTCCCGCGCGCTCAGGTGTTCTTCAGGGGCCCCGCCAGTTTTTCAGCGCACCCGCTGCGATTCAATGCGCTATCCATGCATGACGAGTATCGTGTTTCTCAACCATGCCTTCGCTACGGAACAGATGATGAACAAAAGCGTTTTATACGCCTTGGGTGCTGCAGCCCTCTTTGGTGCCAGCACACCGTTTGCCAAGGTTCTGGGGCTGAACGTCTCTCCCGTCTTGCTCGCCGGTTTGCTTTACCTGGGAAGCGGCTTGGGTCTCACAATCACCAGGCTGATCCGTGATCGTGGCTGGCAGCCTGTCGGTTTAACAATATCCGAATGGCCATGGCTCATTGGCGCTATCGCGTTCGGCGGAGTGCTGGGGCCGGTGTCTTTAATGTTCGGCCTTACCCTCACATCGGGTACCACCGCTTCGCTGTTGCTAAACCTTGAAGCGGTGTTGACCGCCCTGCTTGCCTGGGTGGTTTTCAAAGAGAACGCCGACCGGCGGATCGTCGCTGGAATGATCGCAATAGTGGCGGGCGGCGCGCTCTTGGGCTGGCCTCAAACTTCCGCACAGACCCATGGTTGGGTTGGCCCGGTCGCCGTGGCGATTGCCTGTTTTTGTTGGGCCATCGATAACAACCTTACCCGGAAGGTTTCCGCATCGGACGCATTGTTCATCGCTGGCATCAAAGGATTGGTCGCCGGGGTCGTCAACTGTGTTTTAGGGATTGCTCTTGGAATGCATCTCCCTGAATGGTCTCTGCTAGGGCCAGCGCTACTCGTTGGCTTTTTAGGCTATGGCGTGAGCCTGGTGCTATTCGTTCTGGCTTTACGGGGGCTTGGAACAGCACGCACAGGTGCGTACTTCTCTACTGCACCGTTCTTGGGGGCCGCCATTTCAATCCTGTTGTTAGGCGAAGCAGTGACATGGGTGTTTTGGGTTGCTGCAGGCCTGATGGGGCTTGGCGTCTGGATACACCTTACAGAGAGCCATTCTCACGAACACCAACACGATCCGCAAACACATGACCATCCGCATATTCACGATGAGCACCATCAACATGAACATGCCTTTGAGTGGGACGGTACTCAACCTCATAGCCACTTACACGACCATGCTCCAATCCAGCACAGTCATCCGCATTTTCCCGATATCCATCACAGGCACCAACACTGAGCGACTGGGACGGAGAAGTATCTGGCACGTCGGTTGTTCAGGACGCAAAGTAGTGAACAAGGATTTCTCTGACAGATTGGAGCCACGTCATCCTGGGAAATTTCCCGCAACCCGTAGCGACTTCCATGAACTGGCGGACAAGGTTTCCGGCCGATAGTCTTCACGCTTCGCTACAAACCCTGCGGACGGTTTTGACAAGCCGAAACAGCGTAAGGATCCCTAACCCCATGGAACGCCCTTATGAAAAAAATCACCCTGAAATTAGTTGAAAATCCGGCCACTTCAGAGCCTGAAGCCCTCGAGCCAACCCAACTTCCCCAAGCCACCGAACGCGCCGTCAGCGCCCGCCGACGCAACCTGAACAGGAACATCTTCAGCGTCCGCCCCGACGTTGATACGACCACCCTGCTCGCTCATGCCAGCGAAACCCTGGCGTCCCTCAACGTCATGACTTTGGACTTTGCCAACCAACTCGAAGGCTCGCAGCACAATGTGGCGCTGGCTCTTCATCAGTTGACGGTGTTGACCGAACTTTTGGTTAACCGCGCGCGGGATAATCTCGATCCGAACGGGTCGGTGGCCGTGGGCAAACCTCCCGTCTTTCACTGAGTGATTGCGCTCGTTGATCAAATGAAAATTTTGTCATGGATCGATACATGCGACGGTCACAGACACAGGTTTCGGCGTAGAAAAACAAAATGGGCGACCTCATTGAGGTCGCCCATTTTTGCGACTGCTACCGCGTATCCTTCGGTTTCACATCTTGAAGCCAAAGCTCTGAACACTCTCATGGCCGCTCAGCGCTTTATCTGTAGCCACATACAAATCACGTATATGCCCAACCAAAAACGTCCAGAATGCCGGTTCATTAACGGTTTGATTTACCAACTCCCCCGGCAGGAACCGCCCCATCTCCCTGCGAAATTCGATAGCGACTTTCGGATCGGTGTCGAGCAGCGTTGAACGCTCCTTGAACAGTCTCAAGAACTCGTCCTGCTTGCAGTGATGATCGCCCAGTTTTTTCGTAATCAGATCCAGTTGTGGTGTTACGCCTTGCTGACGCAGCCAAACCATATCCCAGAGATCACGGTTCTTGATTCGGTTAGGGCGCAGAGCAAAAGCTACGATTTTGTCCGCATATATTTCTTCGCGCGTTTCAGCCTGTAAGATCAGACCGCTTGTGCCCATTTCGACACCATAAGGGTTAAGCAACTGCATTGGCTGTGGCTGATAGCTCGGGATGGAGCACACGTCGATGTTAATGCGTTGTGCCGGCAGGTCTTTGCGCCCTGGTCTGGTTTGAACCTTCAGTTTCCAGGTGTCGACATTCCCTTCCTCACGAATAGGCTCACCGACTTCAACTTCAAGGCCATATTTGGCTTTTAGTGTGGTGACCAATACATGGGCAAGCTCGGTCAGACTCTCGCGATTGAAATCTGCACCACCGGTAAAATCCAGGTCCTCACTTAAACGGTTAGAACCGTAGCAAGCACGCAAACAGGTACCACCAATAAAGGTCAGCTTGGCGAGCATGCCAGCAGAACTCAGCGCCAACATGATGTCGTGGTGCAGTAATTCCTTTTCTACCACGACCCGCAATGGCGCCAGATCCTGCTTGTTTTTTAGTGCCTCATCCACCAGTTCATCAAACAAACTCATTGGCAACGCTCCAATCGATCAAGTCCATATTTCGTTTCGCCGCCTTCATGTCTCGTAATGCCTGTTGCGGTGTTGCCCGCCATAGACGGCAACGTGCGTCGTAGTGGAGCTGACCGACCAGGTCCTGAGGTTTCTGGCGGGTGTGCACAAATTCGATAGTGCCCCAACGTCCGCATGAAAGAGTGCTGCTGCGCCCGGAAGACATAAGCGTGATCCAGTTGATGGGAATCTGCGAGATGACGCCACAATCACTCAATGCTGTTTCAAGGCTGATGTAGTTGAACTGCATGGCACGCAGCCTGGCGGCCGCATGAAACAACACCAGTCCACTGGACGGCATGGTCGCTTCAAACAGGTAAAGCCCTCGGCACACTCGCGCCAGATGACCTTCCGAGGCTGCACGACTCAACAAGGTTTTGTACGCGCCTTCGGAAATGTCGGGCACCAATGCCCTAAGATCGTCCGGGGTGAACAGATAGCGCTCGTCACTGGCCAAATGGGTCAGTTTCCGGAGAAGGCGCCCCATTGGCTGGGTGGATTTTGAATGTGCCTGCATAACTATGACTCTACAGAAAGTTTCACTTTGTGTAACTTACTGTTGAGTCACATCGCAAAGCAATGATTTTCTCAGTAACTCTCTGTGGCAGTGGGCAAAACGGAGAAGACTTCCATCAACATGAATTTTTCTTCACCCCACCGCCGCACTCCAACCTGTACATTCCCCTCGCTCATTCAAGAAACTACGGTTTGCCCGCCTCCCGCGGGCTTTTTTTTGTCTGTCGTTTTGTTAGCTGTCATTTCAAGTGACCGACGCACGGGCGCGGGTGCTTCAGCGGTACAAATACGAATCCTGTCCTCCATTCCGCTCCGAGCACCGGCACCAGATAACAAAGCAAGGCCGTTCACCATTCGTTAAGCAATCCCTCCGTATGCTCAAACTTCCCGGTCCCCTGTTCGGTAGCCAGAAGTTCATGTCGCGTCCTGCCTCTTCATTGTTTTTGCTTGCCGCTCTGTTGTTTTTCTTCGCGTTGGGCAATCACCAGTTACAAGGTTCCACGGAGGCTCGGGTTGCCGGGATTGCCATGCAGATGCACCTGGATAACGACTGGGTGACGCCTCGTCTGTTCGGCGAACCGTTTCTTGAAAAGCCGCCCTTGAGTTTGTGGCTCGATACCGGGGCGATTCGCGCATTTGGCGGTACGCCTTGGGCGGTGCGGCTGGCGTCGGCGTTTGCCGGGCTGTTCAGCGTGATGCTGCTGTACGCGATGCTGCGGCGGTTCGGCCGGCCCGAGACAGTTGCGTGGACGGCGGGGATACTGCTGGCGACCATGGCCAGTTACTGGAGCAACGTGCGCGGCGTTGGTGAAGACGCGTTGCTGACCCTTGGTGTGACCATGGCGCTGTTGGCGTTCTTTCAGGGGCAACGGCACTCGACTGTCGGCCACGCGTTGCTGTTTGCTTCAGGGATTAGCATCGCTACGTTGAGCAAGGGTGTACTGGGGCTGGCGATGCCGGGGGTGGTGATCTTCGCGTACCTGTCGGCCGAAACTTTGATGGATAAGCGTCTGAAACTCTCGGACTGGCTGCGCCCCGGCCTGTTGACGCTGCTGGGGCTGGTGCCGTTGATGATCTGGCTCGCGGTGCTGTATCAGCGCGGTGGGGTGCATGCCGTGGGGGAAGTGTTGCTGACCAACAGCGTCGGGCGCTTCAGCGGTTCCTTCGCCGCGGCCGGGCATTATGAACCGTTCTACTACTACCTGGCCAAGCTGCCGGAGGCCTTCCTGCCCTGGAATATTCTGGTGTATCTGGGGCTGTGGCATTTTCGCAAAAGCTTGATGGCCAATCGTTACCTGTTGTTCTTCACGGTGTGGCTGCTGGCGCAGTTCGTCATGCTGACCCTGGCGTCGAGCAAGCGCACGGTGTACTTGATGTCCATGACGCCTGCGGCGGCGGTGATGGCTGCGGAATATGCGAACGTGCTGTTCGAACGACTCAAGACCCATATCGAAGCCCCGACCTGGCTGGGAGTCATTGCCCGGCACCGTCGCGGTGTTGTCATGGGCGTTCTTGCCATGGCGATCGGTGGTTACCTTGCCGCCGCTCAATGGGCGTTGCCTCACGCCGATCGCAAACTGTCCTTTTTGCCGCTGACGGAGCAGATTCAGACGTTGCAGGCCAGCGGGCAACAGGTCGCGTTGTTTCAGGCCAACGAACGGGTGGGCGGCGCCAGCGTGTTCTATACCCAACGCGTGCTTGAGGGCCTGGATACCGAGGCGCAACTGCATGCGTTTCTGAGTGCTTCACCTTCCAACGTGGTGCTCATGGCCGGGGCACATGAACCCGCCGCGCCCTTGAAGGTGCTCAAGACCATGAAGGTGGGACGTCAGGCTTACTACTTTGTAACCCTGTAAACGGCTCAACAACAGGTGACGCAGCCTTCTGCAGCACCGGTAGCTCCAGCCGCGCCCGTCCATAGAACGCCAATGCCGTCAGCAAACATGCCAGCCATACAAAGATTCCGGCCCAGAGGGTGTGGGACATGTAGTGCCAACCCTGTAGAACCCGCGTCGTGCCATAGACGAAACCGAGCAGCAGCGACCCGTGCATCAACGCTTTGGAATACCGCCAGCGATAGCGGCGCGCCACGAAGTACAGCGCGAGCATGGTGAAGCCGCCCGACGCATGCCCACCCGGCCAGCAGCGACCGTCGCCGGCGACTTTCAGCAGATCGAAATTCTGGTACCACTCCTTGTGTTCGATTTTCCCGGCGTACTGAGTCGTTTCGACCGGGCAATACACACTGGTGTGGCCCTTGAGGTAATGGATAACGCCAGTGCTGATGGAAAACGCGAACACCACATAGAGGAAGTCTCGACGGTGTTTACTGGCAAACCGAAGCACCGGCGCGACTTTTATTTTTTCCAGGAACGCGATGATCTTCGAATGCTTTTCAATCTTCAGTCGCGGCCAGAGAAACGACAGCAAAGCGCCGATCATGGCGACCTCACCGGTCCAGTTCGGAATGATCCGTGCCCATTTATGGGTGATTTTCTCGAACAGATGGACATGCTGTAACGGAAACAACCGTGTGGCCGGATCATAGAAAAGATCGCTGAAGGCGATGTCTATCTTGGTCATGTCAAACAACAGGAACACCACGACCGCGCAGGCCAGCGGAATACCGAAGTTCACCCAGTAAAAGCGGTAACGGGAAGCAGTCAGCATCGTACGTCCAGATCCAGAGGGATGATGGTGAGGCTCATTCAGTGGTCACCGAATGCCAGTCGGAGGCTTCGATGAAACCGAGCATGCGCGGCGGCTGAGACTTTTTGGCGGAGATAAACAGAGAAGCGCCATAACCCAAGGTCTCGGTCGATAACTTGAGATCTTTTTCGAGTTGCGCCATACATTCGCTGTGGGTCACCAGAATCAGGTTGCGTCCAGCCACCTTGTGCGCCAAGGCATCGCGCAGCATGTTGCCTCTGCAGTGGACCAACCAGTCTTCGCCGACGCCGACCTTGTTGAACATGTAACCCGCGGTTTGCGCCGTGCGCATCACCGGGCTGTTGTAGATGTCGGCCCGATCCAGCCCCAGATGCTCGAACTGCGCGCCGACACTCACCGCCACGCTGCGGGAGCGATCGGTGATGCCATCGTTGCCGATCAGGCAGGCGGCCGTGGAGTGATCACAACGCTCGACGTGGCGGACCAGCACGATCATGTCGCCCTTGGCCCAACCGGTCGCCAACGCGCGGGCACCCGCCACGTTGCCATGGGCCAGGTCAGGGACGGCGGCGGGTCGCAACAGCCACACGGTCAGCGGAATAACCAACAAGGCAGATGCCAGTACAACCGCGGCGTTTCGATAACGGGCCAAACGGCTCAGATCGATCGAGCGTTTTATCCCGAACAGACTCAGTCTCAATTCCACATCAAGCCGCCTCGCCGGTATGCACCATTGTGATTCGATGTCGCGAGGGTAAAGAGGCGCGCGTCGGCAGCCGGTGAAACCCATGTGAAAAAAAGATTAAAACGCGCCCAAAAATCTTGTTACAGAATCCGTCCAACAAAATCCTTTCAGCTCTCGCGATTGCCGCCGATATAGACCTGCTAACCCTTTGCTGGCTCTTAAAACAACAATCTTCCAGCCAACCGACGATCAAGAAGCACAACGTTCCTGGAGGAATATTGATGAATAGCTGGTTCGGTAATATCAGCGTGAACCTGAAATTGGGCTTGGGATTCGGCCTGGTCCTGGCGCTGACCTGCGTCCTCGCCTTGACCGGCTGGACGAGCCTGGGCGGGTTGATTGACCGCAGCAACTGGATGAGCGACATCACTCAGCTCAACGCCGGCCTGACCAAGCTGCGCGTAGTTCGCCTGCAATACATGCTGACCAACGGCGACGAAACCGCCGCACAGAATGTGCAGACCACCCTCGACGGCTTCGTCGCTCAGCAACAAGCGTTGCTGTCGAGTTTCAAGAGCCCGGAAAACGTCAAGCTGCTCAAAGAGCAGAGCGCGACCATCAGCGCTTACCAGATATCCCTGAACAAAATGCGCAGCGCCTACCGCACCGGTAACAGCGCCCACGACGCCATGGGCGCCAATGCTGAAACTGCCAGTAAGTTGATTGAAGCGATCAGCACCCGCGTGCAGCAAATGCCCCTGAGCGACCAACGTTTCGAACAGTTTCAGGCCATCACCGCAGCCAAGGAAGCATTCATCCTGGCTCGCTACGAAGTGCGTGGCTACACCGCCAACACCAACGCCGAGACCGAGCAAAAAGCCGTCGGCCAACTGGACACGGCCATCGCTAGCCTGAAGCAACTCAACGTGTATTTCGCCGAGACCCAGCAAGATGCTCTGCACCAGCTGGAAACCGCGCTGAGCAACTACCGCAGCGCCTTGCAAGCATATAAAGCCGCCAACTCCGATGCGGTGCAGGCGCGCAAGGAAATGACCGATCAGGGCGCCGCCATCGTGACCCTGAGCGACCACCTGTATCAGATCCAGCTCGACCGCCGCGACGCCGAAAGCGCCCAGGCCCGCACGCTGCAACTGATCAGCACCTTGCTGGCGTTGCTAGTGGGCGTCATTGCCGCCGTAATCATCACCCGTCAGATCACCGGCCCGTTGCGCGATACCCTGGCCGTGGTCGAACGCATCGCCAGCGGCGATCTGTCCCAAGACGTCAAAGTGACCCGTCGCGACGAACTCGGCGTGTTGCAGCAAGGCATCGCACGCATGGGCATGACCCTGCGCGATTTGATCAGCGGTATCCGCGATGGCGTCACCCAGATCGCCAGCGCTGCCGAAGAACTGTCGGCCGTGACCGAGCAAACCAGCGCCGGGGTCAACAGCCAGAAGATCGAGACCGATCAGGTGGCCACCGCCATGCACGAGATGACTGCCACGGTGCAGGAAGTCGCGCGCAACGCTGAAGAAGCGTCCCAAGCCGCAGCCGCCGCTGACGGTGAAGCGCGCGAAGGCGATAAAGTGGTCAACGAAGCCATCGCCCAGATCGAGCGCCTGGCCAGCGAAGTGGCGCGCTCCACCGAAGCCATGAGCGTGCTGCAGCAGGAAAGCGACAAGATCGGCAGCGTCATGGACGTTATCAAAGCCGTGGCCGAACAGACCAACCTGCTGGCCCTCAACGCCGCCATCGAAGCGGCCCGTGCCGGTGAAGCCGGTCGCGGTTTTGCCGTGGTGGCCGACGAAGTTCGCGGCCTGGCCCAGCGCACGCAGAAATCCACCGAGGAAATCGAAGGCCTGGTGGCCGGTCTGCAGAACGGTACCCAACAAGTCTCGGCCGTGATGAACAACAGCCGCGCCCTGACCGACAGCAGTGTGGCGTTGACCCGCAAGGCCGGCGTATCGCTGGAAAACATCACCCGCACCGTGTCGAACATCCAGTCGATGAACCAGCAGATCGCTGCCGCCGCCGAGCAACAAAGCGCCGTGGCCGAAGAGATCAGCCGCAGCATCATCAACGTGCGCGACGTGTCCGAACAGACCGCCGCCGCCAGCGACGAAACCGCTGCGTCCAGTGTTGAATTGGCGCGGTTGGGTAATCAGTTGCAGATGATGGTGAGCCACTTCCGCGTTTGACGTTCAGTCAGCGGTGAATGACAGATCCATTCGCGGGCAAGCCTCGCTCCTACAGGGATTGCACATTACCTGTGGGAGCGGGCTTGCCCGCGAAGGCTGTCTAACGCTTAGACACTAATCGCATTGGTAAACACCAACCGATTCCCGAACGGGTCGGCCACCGTCATGTCCTGACTGCCCCATGGCATCGCCTGAATCTGTGGGCGAGCGAAAGAATATTCCTTGGCCAGCAATTGCTGCTGGAACGACTCTAGCTCATCCGTCTCGATGCGCAGCGCCGAGCCCGGTGTGCTGTCGCCGTGGTGTTCGGACAGGTGTAGCACGCATTCGCCACGCGAGATCTGCAGATACAGCGGGAAGTTTGTTTCGAAGCGATGCTGCCAGTCGATCTTGAACCCCAGGAAGTCGACGTAGAACTCCAATGCCTTGGTCTCATCGAAAATCCGCAGGATCGGGGTGGTTTTGCCGAAGCTCATGGAGTTGCTCCCAGACTGAAAAGGCCCAGAGTGTAGCTGGGCTGGACGTCAGCGCTTCGGCTTGGTTGCGGGATTCTTTAATGTCGCAGTGCCATCGCTAGACGTAAATCAAAAGATCGCAGCCTTCGGCAGTTCCTACAGGGGCCGCGATCTTTTCGGTATCACCGATCACCGAACCCCTCACGCAAATCCCCTTCCCGCGCCAGAAACCGTCCTTCCCTTCTCCCGTTCGCCTGACCTTCGCTGTAACTCAAGACTCCATTTACCCAAACCCCGTCAATCCCTTCCGCCGCCCGTTGCGGATCATTGAAGTCCGCCACATCGCGAATCGTCGCAGGATTGAACAACACCAGATCCGCCCAATACCCTTCGCGAATCTCGCCACGTTCCTTCAAGCCAAACCGCGCTGCCGACAGCCCGGTCATTTTGTGCACGGCGGTGTGCAGCGGAAACAGCCCGACGTCGCGACTGAAATGTCCGAGTACTCGTGGGAACGCGCCCCACAACCGTGGATGAGGAAACGGGTCTTCCGGCAAGCCGTCGGAGCCGACCATCGACAGCGGATGCGCGAGGATTCTTCGTACGTCGGCTTCATCCATGCCGTAATACACCGCCCCGGCCGGTTGCAATCGGCGGGCGGCCTCGAGCAACGGCACGTCCCACTCGGCGGCGATGTCGATCAAATCCCGGCCACTCATTTGCGGCTGCGGCGTGGACCAGGTGATGGTGATGCGATGGGCGTCGGTGACTTGCTTGAGGTCCAGGGTCGAAGAGCTCGCCGCATAGGGATAACAATCGCAGCCCACTGGGTGGGTTTTCGCGGCATGTTCGAGGGACGCCAGCAGTTGCGGGCTACGCCCCCAGTTACCGGCGCCGGCACATTTGAGGTGGGAAATAATCACTGGCGTTTTCGCGTGGCGACCGATCTGGAACGCTTCGTCCATGGCCTCCAGCACCGGTTCGAATTCACTGCGCAAATGGGTGGTGTAGACCGCGCCGAATGCCGTCAGCTCTTCGGTCAGTTGCATCACTTCGTCGGTGGAAGCGCAGAAGGCGTTGGCATACGCCAGGCCTGTGGATAAACCCAAGGCACCGGCCTCAAGGCTTTCGCGCAGTTGCTCGCGCATCGCACTGATTTCATCGGCGGTGGCAGTGCGAAACAGGTCGTCCAGGTGATTGCTGCGCAATGCGGTGTGGCCCACCAATGCGGCTACGTTCAGCGTGGTATTTGCCGCCTCCACAGCCGCGCGATAGTCGCTGAAGCGCGGATAAACGAACGCCGCCACCGTGCCGAGCAGGTTCATCGGGTCTGGCGGCTCGCCACGTAAACTCACCGGCGATGCGCTGATCCCGCAGTTGCCGACGATCACCGTGGTCACGCCTTGGCTGAGTTTGGGCAGCATCTGCGGCTGACGGATCACCACCGTGTCATCGTGGGTGTGCACGTCGATGAAACCTGGGGCCAACACCCTCCCGGCCGCGTCGATTTCTTCGGTGGCGCGAGCGTCGTGCAAGTCGCCGATACGCTCGATGCGACCGTTCAGAATCGCCACATCAGCGGGGTAACCGGGGGCGTTGCTGCCATCGATAATCAGCGCGTTGCGGATCAGCGTGTCGTACGTCATGTCAATCTCCCAGCGGCAAGTGATCGTCGCCGCCGCGGTAGTCGTCCAGGGCCAGTTTGATCCGTCGCAGACGTTCTTGATTGTCTTCAGGACTGGCCAGCGCCAGCTCGGTAGCGAGCACATCGATGGCCAGCAGCATGCCGTAGCGCGCCGCCGTGGGTTTGTAGATGAAGGATGTCTCGGCGCTTTGCAGCGGCAACAGCACATCTGCCAGTTGCGCCAGCGGCGAGTCAGCCCGGGTGATCGCGAGGATTCGGGCGCCGTAGCTGCGAGCCAGGTACACCGCTTCGAGCAGCTCGGGGGTGATGCCGGTCAGCGAGCAAGCGATGACGGCGTGTTCGGCACCGAGGCTGGCGGCGGTAATGCGCATCATCACCGGGTCGTGGCACACCGCAATCGGGTAGCCGAGGCGCACCAGGCGCACTTGCAGTTCATCACTGCACAGGGTCGAGCAGCCGCCCATACCGAAGGCGTGAATCATCCGCACCTTGCCCAGCAGTTTCACCGCATCGGCGAAGCGCGATTCATCGAACGCAGATAAGTGCTGACGCAAGGTCGACTCGATATCACCGACGATCTGCCCGTAGAACGCCGACTGTTCAGGCGTGCCCGCCGGGTCGAGAAAGCGACTGCCGACGCCGCTGGCCTGGGCCAGTTGCAGGCGCAAATCCCGCAGGTCGCGGCAGCCGACGGTACGGGCAAAACGCGACAAGGTGGCGGTGCTGACTTCCGCCCGCTGCGCCAGTTCGTCGAGGCTGGCGGAGGCGGCAAATCCTACGTCGTCGAGCATCAGCCGGGCGATGCGTCCTTCGCCGGCGCTGAAGGAATCCTGACGGGCGCGGATCTGATAGAGGATGTCCATGGCGGATGGCTCCGACTAAAGCAGGTAAGAAAGACCTACGGTCAAACCGAAGGCGACCACCGAGATGATGGTCTCTAGCACCGTCCAGGTCTGGAAGGTCTGGGTAACGGTCATGTTGAAGTATTCCTTGATCAACCAGAAGCCGCCGTCATTGACGTGGGAAAAGATAACCGACCCCGCCCCCGTCGCCAGCACCAACAACTCCGGGTGGGGATAACCCAGTCCCACGGCCACCGGCGCGACAATCCCTGAAGCAGTGGTCATCGCCACTGTGGCGGAACCGGTGGCGATGCGCATCAAAGCAGCGAACAGCCAGCCCATCAACAGCGGCGACAGCTGGAATTCATCGGCCAGACTGACGATCTGATTGGTCACACCAGCGTCCACCAGAATCCGGTTCAAGCCACCGCCGGCGCCTACCAGCAAGGTGATGCTGGCGGTCGGCGCCAGGCATTCATTGGTGAACTTGAGGATCGATTCGCGATTGAAGCCTTGGGCCAGGCCGAGAGTCCAGAAACTCAGCAACGTCGCCAACAGCAAGGCGATCACCGAGTTGCCGATGAACAATAAAAACTGGTTGAAGCCGCTGCCCGGGGTGGAAATCAGATTGGCCCAGCCGCCGATCAACATCAGCACCACCGGCAATAGAATGGTCGCCATGGTGAGGCCGAAACCCGGCAGGCTATCGCGCGGTTCACGCTCCAGGAACTGGCGCTCCAAAGGGTTATCCGCTGGCAGTTGAATGCGCGGCACGATGAATTTGGCATAGAGCGGACCGGCGATGATCGCGGTCGGAATGCCGATCAGAATCGCATAAAGCAACGTCTGCCCCACCGACGCCTGATAGACCTGCACCGCCAGCATCGCTGCCGGGTGCGGCGGTACCAGCGCATGGACCACCGAGAGCCCCGCGACCATCGGCAAACCGACCATCAGAATCGACACGCCCACCCGCCGCGCCACGGTGAACGCGATGGGCACCAGCAAGACAAAACCGACCTCGAAGAACAGCGGCAGCCCTACAAGAAAGGCGATACAGACCATCGCCCAATGCGCGTTTTTCTCACCGAAACGGTCGATCAAAGTGCGTGCCACCTGCTCGGCGCCGCCAGACTCGGCCATCATCTTGCCGAGCATCGTGCCCAGCGCCACCACCAGCGCGATGTGCCCCAGCGTCTTGCCAACCCCGGCCTCATACGCCCCCACCACACCCGATGGCGGCATCCCGGCCAGCAGTGCCAAACCGATGGATACCAGCGTGATGACGATGAAGGGATTAAGCCGGTAGCGGGCGATCAGAACGATCAGCGCAATAATGGCGATGGCGGCGTAGACCAGCAGCCAATAGCCGAAGGAAAGCGTCATGCGGTACTCCTCGAAAGGGTCACGTCGAATGGGTTGTGAAACTCATAAATCATTTCGACGAGCTACTTTCAAACGAAGTGAAAGTAATTTTCGTGGAGGGATAAGGGATGTCGTGCAGAGGTATGGAAGGTCGTGAGTTATGAAAATTCGATAGTGGAACTTTCATCCTCCCGACGCTGATCGTTCCCACGCGAGTGTGGGAACGATCACTCATCGATTTCAGTCGTGATGCTCGCTGGCGCGTTTGAGCAGTTTCTTGCAACGTTCGGACAAATGCAGCACGCGTAGCTGCTTGCCAGCCTTGGCGTAGCGCTCGCGCAATGTCCTCAGCGCAGCGATGGCCGAGTAGTCGACGAAGCTCAGGTGGCGACAATCAAGGGTCACTTGGGCCGGGTCATTGGCGGGGTCGAACTGATTGAGGAATGGCGTGGTAGAGGCGAAAAACAGCGTGCCGTGCAGGCGATAGAGTTTGCTGCCGTCGCTTTCCTGATGAATGTCGGCATACAGCTCGCGGGCCTGTTGCCAGGCGAAGTTGAGCGCCGCAATGATGATTCCGCACAACACGGCGATGGCCAGATCGGTGAACACCGTAATCACCGTCACCGCGATGATCACCAGGACATCGTTCAGCGGCACCTTGTTCAGCACCCGCAACGAGGCCCAGGCGAAGGTCTGCTGCGACACCACGAACATCACCCCGACCAGTGCGGCCAGCGGGATACGCTCGATCAGCGGCGAAAGGAACAGCACGAACAGCAGAATCATTATCCCGGCCACTGCACCGGACAGCCGACCGCGACCGCCAGAGCTGAGGTTGATCATGGTTTGCCCGATCATGGCGCAGCCCCCCATGCCACCGAACACGCCAGAAACTATGTTGGCGGCTCCGAGCGCCACGCACTCGCGATCCGGGTAGCCGCGGCTCTCGGTAATCTCGTCGGTGAGGTTCAGGGTCAACAGGGTTTCCAGCAGGCCGACCAACGCCATCAATATCGCGTAAGGCACGATGATGTGCAGGGTTTCCAGGCTCCAGGGGATATCTGGCAGCGCGAAGCTCGGCAAACCGCCGGCAATGTTCGCCATGTCGCCCAGGGTGCGGGTCGGCAGGCCGAGCAGGTAAACCGCCAACCCAACGCCCAGAATCGCCACCAGTGCTGGCGGCACGGCACGTGTCAGGCGCGGCATCAGGTAGACGATGACCATCGTCAGCGCCACCAGCCCGATCATCATGTACAGCGGCGAGCCACTCAACCAGGCCTCACCGCTCTTGAAGTGCTCCAATTGGGCCAGGGCAATGATGATCGCCAAGCCGTTGACGAAGCCGAGCATCACCGGATACGGCACCATGCGCACCAGTTTGCCCAGCCTCAACAGACCGAACGCCAGCATGATCAATCCGCCCAGCAGCACAGTCGCCAGTAAGTACTGCACGCCGTGCTGCACCACCAGCGCGACAATCACCACGGCCATCGATCCGGCGGCGCCAGACACCATCCCCGGCCGCCCACCAAAAAGCGCAGTCAGGGTGCAGATGATGAAAGCGCCGTAAAGCCCCATCAACGGATTGAGGTGGGCCACCAGCGCGAAGGCGATGCATTCGGGCAGCAGGGCGAAAGAGGTCGTGAGTCCGGCCAGGACATCGGCGCGCAGACGTTTGGGTTTCATGGCTTACCTAAAAATACAGGCGGGAGAAGAGAGGGCGGATGTTACGGAATTGAGGGCGAGCCGGCCAGTGAATGGGCCGGCAGAAACGCAATCGCGAGCAAGCCCGCTCCCACATTGGTCCTGTGTCGTTCCCATCATCGTGAATCGACGCAAGTCCACTGTGGGAGCGGGCTTGCTCGCGAAGAACGATGATGCTGTCTACGAATCAGCCCTTGAAATCCGCAATCGCATAAGCCGCCAATTTGCCCTGGATGAAGTCCAGGAAGCACTGAATCCGTAGGGCAAGTTGCGAGTTGCGGTAGTACACCGCGTTGATCGGTTGGCGATATCCGCTGTTGAACTCCGCCAGCAGCACCTGCAAGCGACCGGCGCGGATGTCGTCGATGGTCATGAAGTGCGACAGGCAGGCGATGCCCTGCCCTGCCAGCGCCAGGTGCCTGATTGTCTCGCCGCTGGACGCACTGATCGACGCCTGGATCGGCCAGCGATCACCGTGGACATAGCGCAATGGCCATTGGTTGAGGCCTTCGTTCTGGGTGAAACCCAGCAGCGTATGTTCGGCCAGATCGGCAACCGCGGCCGGTACGCCGTGTTGCTCCAGATACGCCGGGCTGGCGACGATGTGCAGCGGGCTGCAACCCAGTGAGCGGGCGTGCAGGGTCGAGTCGGCCAGCGTGCCGATGCGGATGGCGATGTCGGTACTTTGTTCGAGCAGGTCGATGATCAGGTCGTTGCTGTTGAGTTCGAGCTGGATGTCCGGGTAGAGACGGCGGAACTCATCGATGTACGGCACGATGGCGTGCAGCATGAACGGCGACGCGGCATTGATTCGCAGACGCCCGGAAGGGGTTTGCTGACGTGAGGACAGGCGCTCTTCGAGTTCGTCCATTTGATCGAGAATCAGCTTGGCGTGCTCGAAGAAGTACTTGCCCTCCTCGGTCAGGTCCATGCGCCGCGTGGTGCGGTTGATCAGCGTGGTGTCGAGCTTGGCCTCCAGTCGCGACAGCGTGCGGCTGACCGCTGACGGCGTTTGCCCGACTTGTTCGGCCGCAGCTGAAATTGACCCGCATTCAATCACGCAGACGAAAATCTGCAACTCATCGGATCTGGCTTTCACGTGTGTCCCCGTTCGCTAATCAGCGTGGCATGAATCGCCAGGATCGCAGCCTGCGGCAGCTCCTACAAGGATTGCGCGCCACCCCGAACCTTCGGGTGTGCGCCATCTGTAGGAGCTACCGCAGGCTGCGATCTTTCCCGCCGTTGCGACGGATACTAGCCGGAAAATTCAGGCCGGTAAGCCAAACACCTCGCTCAAGTGCTGCTCATAACGCGCCACATCGGCTTCAACGTTCGGGCGTTTCATCACATCCACGCACAAGAAGGTCGGCAAACCGGTCATGCCAAGGAAGGTGTTGGCCTTGTGGAACGGGAAGTACACCGCGTCCACGCCTTTGGCTTCGAAGAAGTCGGTCGGGTCGTCGAAGGCTTGCTGCGGCGCGTTCCAAGTCAGCGACAGCATGTATTTTTTACCGTGCAGCAAACCGCCGCTGCCGTACTTCTGCGACGCGTCGGAACGCGTGCGACCATCGCTGGCGTAGAGGCTGCCGTGGCCTTCGGTGAAGACTTCATCGACGTACTTCTTGACGGTCCAGGGTGCGCCCATCCACCAGCCGGGCATCTGATAAATGATCACATCAGCCCAGAGGAATTTGGCGACTTCCTCCGCGACGTCGTACCCCTCGTCGATGAACGTGGCTTTCACATCCACACCGCCGCGATCCAACACGCTCAGCGCCGCTTCGTGCAGCGTCGTGTTGTAGCGACCATCGGAGTGGGCAAATTTTTTGCCGCCATTGAGCAATAGGACTTTTTTCATGAGAAGTCTCGCAAGGTAGAAATTCGATGGCGGCAGAGTAGCGAGTCGACTCGCGCGGAATAAGCGCTCAATCAGCAAAATTCATTTGACCAATACGCACGAATCGATGAGCGATTGTTGCCGTAACCTTGCGCCGATTCTGACTTTTAAGGAGAACCTGATGAGCGAACTGCAAGGCTTCATCCTGCACGCCAAGACCCGCCCGGAAAAAGCCGCGGCCTTCGAAGCGTTCTTCCGTGCCTATGTCGAACCGAGTCGCGCCGAACCCGGCTGCATCGAGTACCACATGCTGCGAGACAAACAGGACCCGACGCTGTTTATCTTCTACGAGATCTGGCAATCCCAGGCGCATCTGGACGTGCACTCGAACCTGCCGCACATGAAGCAGTTCCTCGACATGCGCATGGAGTATCTGGAGCGGGATTTCGATATCCGCCCAATCGAAATGCTCAGCACTTCGTCCGCTATCCGCTGATCAGCAAGTGGCCGCCGAGCACGCCGAGGCCGATGAAGAACACGCGCTTGAACAACACGGCGCTGATCCGCTGGCGCAGCCATTGCCCCAGCAGCATGCCGAGCACCGCCGGAATCAGCGCCAGCAGCGACGCGCTCAACTCGCCACCGCCGAGGGCGCCGCGCCATAACAGACCGGCGGCCAATGCGAGGGTCGAGATGGTGAACGACAGGCCCAGCGCCTGCACCAGTTCATCCTTGCTCAAGCCCAGCGCTTGCAGATAAGGCACCGCCGGAATCACGAAGACGCCGGTGGCCGAGGTAATGATGCCCGTCAGCACACCGCACAGCGGACCGAACCAACGCTCGGTACGACTGCCGATGTGCAAGGTCGGCAAGAACAACCCGCTCAAGGCGTAAATCAACAACGCCGCTCCCAGCCCTCGCACGACCCAATGCCCACCGGCCATGCCGATCCACAAAGTACCGGCACCCGTGCCGATGAAAATCGCCAGCAGCATCGGCCACAACCGGTTCAGTAGCCTGCGCAAATGTCCGCCGAATGCCAGTTGCCAGACGTTGGTCAGCGTCGCGGGAATGATCAGCAACGCCGCTGCCTGCGACGGGGCCATAGCCAGACCGAGCAAGCCCATGGCAATGGTTGGCAGTCCGAGACCGATCACGCCTTTGATCGTCCCGGCCAGCAGGAAGGTGGCGATGACCAATAAGGAAAGGGTCAAACCCAAATTTTGGTAGAACGCGGCGAGTGTATTCATGGGGCTATGGTGAGCGCTGATGGTTGCCTTGAAAATCTGGCATATATTGAGGCTGCCTCTTGATTGTGTAGAGGCTGAAATTTTCGTTGTGGCTGCTGACGCCTTCGCGGGCAAGCCCGCTCCCACAGTTGAAATGTATCGAACACAAATTTGTGTGTCCGCCAAAGATCCCTGTGGGAGCGGGCTTGCCCGCGAAGGGGCCCGTCCAGACAACAAACATCCAGAGGTTGCCGATGCACTTCGACCTGACCGACCTGCGCCTCTACCTGAACATCCTCGATACCGGCAACATCACCGCCGGCGCCGCCCGCAGTCATCTGTCCCTGGCAGCGGCGAGCGCACGAATCCGCGCGATGGAATCTTCACTCGGCACTGATTTTCTGGAGCGCGGCCGTCGCGGCATAACACCGACGCCCGCCGGCAAAGCTCTGGCGCAGCACGCCCGCGTTCTTTTGCAACAGGCCGAGCGTATGCAGCAGGACCTGGCCGAATACGCCAAAGGGGTCAAAGGCCAGGTGCGGTTGTTGTGCAACACCACAGCGATCACCGAATACCTACCGGAGTTGCTGGCAGACTTTCTGCGCGACCATCCGAACCTCGACATCGACCTGCAAGAGCTGCCCAGCGCGCGCATCACCCATGCCTTGCGCCAAGGTGCAGCGGACCTGGGCATCGTGTCTGACGCCGTGGATACCGACGGCCTTCAGACCCGTTATTTCCGTGACGACCCACTGGTACTGATCCTTCCGCGCGATCACCCCTTGGCCGACACCGGACCGTTAAATTTCAGCGCCACCTTGTACCACGATTACGTCGGCCTGAACGCCAACAGCGCCTTGGCCGTGTATCTGGAAGAACAAGCCCTGCACAGCGGCTTACGGATGCAGATCCGCATCCGTGCCGATGGCTTCGATGGCGTGATGCGCATGGTCGCCCGAGGTGCCGGGCTGGCGATCGTGCCCTTGGCGGCGGTCGAACGCTGGCCAGCTGAAACACCGTTCAAAAGCATCGCACTGAAAGAGCCGTGGGCCCGACGCAAACTGTTGCTTTGCGCCCGGGACTTCGCCGTGCTGCCCGGTTATGCCCAGGCTTTGCTGAACGCCTTGACTCTCCCCTGAGGGGCAGACTTTACCCTTGAGGTTTCATCTTCAGGGACCGTTACGATGAGCAAACGAATACTGGTGATTCTCGGTCATCCTTCGAGCAACAGTTTCTGCGGCGCACTTGCCGAACGCTACGCACAATCGGCGTTGCGGGCCGGGCATGAGGTGCGCCAGTTGTTTCTAGGCAAAATGGACTTCGACCCGGTGCTGCGCGAAGGCTATCAACAGGTGCAACCGCTAGAAGCCGACTTGCGCCGTGCTCAGGCCGACATTCTGTGGGCCGAACACCTGACCCTGGTCTACCCGATCTGGTGGGGCGGCGTACCGGCCTTGCTCAAGGGTTTTCTTGATCGGGTGTTGCTTCCGGGCTTCGCCTTCAAGTATCGCGAAGGCAAAGCCTTTCCCGACAAATTGCTGCATGGCCGCAGCGCGCATCTGCTCGTGACCATGGACACGCCACCCTGGTACTACCGCTGGATCTACCGCATGCCCGGCCTGCATCAAATGCGCAAAACTACCTTGGCGTTTTGCGGCATCCAACCTCAGCGCACGCTCACCTTCGGGCCGGTCCTGGGGTCCAGCGCCGGTCAGCGCGAAACCTGGCTGCTGCAAGCCCAGGCTATCGCCAGCCGATGAGTCTGCCGATAATGGGGCTGGCTTACCCTCGGCAAAAAAGGACTTTTCATGTACATCGGCCAAGCCGCGCATCGCTCGGGCACGACGATCAAGAGTATTCGCCATTACGAGTCGATCGGCTTGCTGCCTGCCGCTCGGCGGCAAGGGAAATACCGTGTCTATGACCAGCAAAGCGTCGACCTGCTGATCTTCATCAAGTGCGCCCAGCAACTGGGTTTCAAGCTCAAGGAATTGCAGGCGATCTTTACCGGGCATCAAGGCCTGGCGATGCCCTGGTCATTGGCGCAGCAAGCCATCGATGCCAAGAAGTGCGAAATCAGCGACAGGATTACCGCACTCAGGCATCAATACGAGCAATTGATCGAGTTTGAAGCCAGCCTCACACAGGCCAGAGCCGATTGCCCGCTGGAAAGTCTTTGAGAGTCTGCGCGTTTCTGGACAGCTCAATGTCGAATACAGACAACTGAACGGTGTATGGGCGCTATAGGGTGCGACTTCAGTTCTTGAACCCACTGCCCGGAGTCATCATGACCGCACCGATTACCGTCCTTCGCGATACCCATCCGCTGCCAGTACTCGACGCCTGCAAATGGGAAAAACTCGAAGGCGACCCGCACACCGTCAACCTCAACGCGTACACCAGCGAAGATGGCAGCAAGATCATGGGCACCTGGATCTGCACGCCGGGCAAGTGGTACGTGGAATACGTGAAGTGGGAATACTGCCATTTCCAGGAAGGCTACTGCATCATCACCCCGGAAGGCATGGAGCCGATCCACCTGCGCGCCGGTGACATTTTCGTCATCGAGCCAGGCATGAAAGGCACGTGGGAAGTGGTTGAGACCGTGCGTAAGTATTTCGTGTTTGCCTGATGCAGCAAAAGATCGCAGCCTTCGGCAGCTCCTACAGGGTGTACACATTCCCATGTAGGAGTTGCCGAAGGCTGCGATCTTTTTTCAGCCAATAAAAAACCGGGGATCTGCCCGACGCAGCCCCCCGGAAAAACCTCTTACTGTGGTTTGCGATAGCTGTTGATAATCGCCGAGAAGTCCTTACCCCCTTCCCCACGCTGACTCATCGCCTGATACAACTGTTGCGCCACCGCGCCGAGCACCACCGGTTGGTGCGCCTGACGTGCCGCCTCAGTGGCCAGCCCCAGATCCTTGAGCATCAGTTCGGCACCGAAACCACCGGTATACCCGCGCGAGGCCGGCGCCGTTTCGACGATGCCCGGCCACGGGTTGTACATCTCCGAACTCCAGCAACGCCCGGTGGAACTGTTGATGATCCCCGCCAGCACCGTCGTGTCGATCCCCAGCGCATCGCCCAAGGCCATGGCTTCGCTGACGCCGACCATGGAAATTGCCAGCAGCAGGTTATTGCAGATTTTGGCGATTTGCCCGGTGCCGACTTCGCCGCAATGGACAATATTGCGGCCCATTTGCGCCAGTACCGGTTGCAGGGTGGCGAACAATTCAGGGGTGGCGCCGACCATAAAAGTCAGCGTCCCGGCCGCAGCACCGCCGGTACCGCCGGAGACCGGGGCATCAGCCATCGCCACGCCTTGTTTGGCAGCCGCTGCGGCAACGTCACGCGCCGTCTGCGGATCGATGGTGCTGCAATCCACTGCGGGCACGCCCTTGGCGATCCCCGCCAGCACGCCATCTTCGCCCAGCCAGACGCTGCGCACATGCACAGCGGCTGGCAGCATGGTGATCACCAGCTCTGCATCTTGAGCCGCTTCACGCGCCGAAGCGCTGATGCTGCCGCCCAGTTGCTCGAGCTCTGCCAGCACAGCTTTGTTCAGGTCGACCAGCCGCAGTGAATGGCCGGCCTTGATCAGGTTGCGCGCCATCGGCGCGCCCATGTTGCCGAGACCGATAAAAGCGATTTTCATGTCCGGCTCCTTAACGCAAGTGGATGGTGGTATTCACACCGTCGTTGACGCTGTCGTCGTCGAACCAGCGCGCGGTGACGGTCTTGGTTTGAGTGTAGAACTGCACCACTTGCTTGCCATACGGACCGAGGTCGCCGAGCTTCGAACCACGGGAACCGGTGAAGCTGAAGAACGGCACCGGCACCGGAATCGGGATGTTGATGCCGACCTGACCGACGTCGATTTCCGTCTGGAATTTACGCGCCGCCGCACCGCTCTGGGTGAACAAACCCGTGCCGTTGCCGAATGGGTTGGCGTTGACCAGTGCGATGGCTTCATCGAGGGTATCGACTTCCAGCACCACCAGCACTGGACCGAAGATTTCCTGGGTGTAGATCTGCATATCGGGTTTCACACCGGAGAACAGGGTCGGGCCGACAAAGTTGCCTTTTTCGAAGCCTGGAACGGTAACGTCGCGACCATCCAGCTCAAGCTTGGCGCCTTCCTTGATGCCGCTTTCGATCAGATCGAGAATCCGTGCCTTGGCACGCTTGGAAATCACCGGACCAACATCAGTGCCCGGCTCGCTGCCGGCATTCACTTTAAGTTTCTGTGCCAGTGCTTTCAGGTCTGGCAGCCATTGCTTGGCCGCGCCCACCAGCACCACCACGGACGTGGCCATGCAGCGTTGCCCGGCGGCACCGAAACCAGCCCCCACCAGCGCATTGAGCGCTTGTACGCGATTGGCATCCGGCAGCACCACGGCGTGGTTCTTGGCGCCCATCATCGATTGCACACGCTTACCGTGCTTGCCGGCCAGGTCGTAGACGTGAGTACCGACCGCGGTCGAACCGACGAACGAAACAGCCTTGATGTCCTTGTGGGTGCAAAGCGCATCCACCACATCCTTGCCACCATGAACGACGTTGAGCACACCTGGCGGAATGCCGGCCTCGATGGCCAGTTCCACCAACAGCATGGTCGACATCGGATCCTGCTCGGATGGCTTGAGCACGAAGGTGTTGCCGCAGGCGATGGCCATCGGGAACATCCACAGCGGAATCATCGCCGGGAAGTTGAACGGGGTAATGCCGGCACAGACGCCGATCGGCTGACGCAGGGTGTAGGTGTCGACACCGCCAGCGACGTTCTCGGCGAACTCGCCCATCTGCAGGCTGCCAATGGAGCAGGCGTGCTCGACCACTTCCAGGCCACGGAAGATATCGCCTTCAGCGTCGGCGATGGTTTTGCCCTGCTCGTTGCTGAGTACTACGGCAATGCGTTTGGAGTGCTCGCGAATCAACGCCTGAAGCTTGAGCATGATGCGCATCCGCGCACCGATCGGCGTCAGCTTCCAGGTCTGGAAGGCGCGATGGGCGGCGCTAATGGCGGCATCCACTTCGGCGGCGGTCGCGAATGGGACTTTGGCCAACACCTGCTGGGTCGCCGGGTTGACGATGTCGTGCCATTCGGTGGTCTGGGATTCGACCCACTCGCCATCGATCAACAATTTCACCTTTTGCACGGTGGTTTCTAGCGATGCGTTCATGTTGGTCTCCGGGACGTTGTTCTTATAAAGAGAGCGATCTTTGGAGCCAAGGCGAGAAAGTCGCCTTGAGATGAGGCGTGTGTCGCGAATTGGTTGTCGGACTGTTTTTGGAGTATAGATGTGCAAACTTCTAATAAGAACGCACATAAAAGCCGGTCCATCATGCAAAAAAACATCACGTCTTTAGGCTCGTTGAACTGGGATGACCTCAAGTTTTTCCTCGAGGTTGCCCGTACTCGCAAGGCCAGCACCGCGGCCAAGCGCCTGGCGGTGGATTACACCACCGTGTCGCGACGCATCAGTTCGCTGGAAGCTTCGTTGGGCACGTTGCTGTTCGAAAAGTCCCGGACCAGCGGTTTCGTCCTGACTGCCGAAGGCCAGCGGCTGCTGGGTTACGCCGAGTCGATTGAAAGCACCTTGCACATGGCGTGCGAGCAGGTTTCGGGCTCCGGCGTGGCATTGTCCGGGCACGTGCGTATGGGCTGCACCGAAGGGTTCGGCAGTTTTTTCATCACCCCGCAGCTGAGCCATTTCGTCGACGCCTACCCGGCGATCTCGGTGGACATCCTGCCGCTGCCGCACTTCATCAGCCTGTCCAAGCGCGAGGCAGACATCGTCATCGCGCTGGAGCGGCCGGAACACGGCCCGTATGTCTGCTGCAAACTCTGCGATTACAAATTGCAGCTGTATGCGACCCAGGATTATCTGGACAAGCACCCACCGATCCGCCGCCCGGCAGACTTGGGCAAGCATCAATTCATCAGTTATGTGGACGATCTGGCGTTCAGCTCGGAGCTGCTGTACCTGGCGAATGTGTTGCCCGGTGCCAGTGCCAATCTGCGCAGCACCAGTGTGATCGCGCAGTTCGTGGCGGCGCAGCAAGGACGGTCATTGGCGATTCTGCCGTGCTTCCTGGCAGCTCAGGACCCGCGATTGCTGCCGGTGTTGCCGCAAGAGATCACCATTACCCGGCAGTTCTGGATGTACTGCCGGGAGGACCTGCGCAAACTCAAGCGGATTACGTTGTTGTGGGATTACATCCGTGCCGTCACCGAGCAGAATCAAGGGCTGTTGATGGGGGAAAGTCGGGAGATGTTGTTCGCCGATTAGTCCGCGCTCACCACGATCGACACCCGACGGTTCTCGGTGCGTCCGACTGCGGTGTCGTTGGAAGCGACGGGCTTGCTGCTGCCCAGGCCGCGCAGTTGGATGTTTTCTTCTTTTATGCCAACTGCGGCCAAAACCTTGCCGACGCTTTTCGCCCGTCGCAGGGAAAGCTGTTCGTTATAGGACTCTTGGCCTGAAGCATCGGTGTGGCCGTCGATTCTCACGCGCTCGATTTCCACACTTAGTAACGCCTTGCCAATGCGCTCGACGATCTCGGTACTAGCGGGGTTGAGACTCTCGACATCGCTGCCGAACAAAACTTTGCCTGACAGGCCATAGGCCCAGCCATCATCCGTCATTTCGAAACCTTGCTGCTTGAGCACAGCGATCTGCGCCGGAGTCAGGCCTTTTTGCGGTGCGGTCTGGCAACCGGTCAATGCCAGCAAGGCCAGGAACAGGGTGATCGTGAAAAGTCGTAGAGAACGCTGATTGAAGGTGAACACAGAAATTAGTTCCTGGTTTGAACATGGGCGACAGGGAGCTCCGCTCCTGCCGTTTGCTGCGCGCCTCGGGAAAGGCGTTTGGCCTGGTACATCGCGGCGTCGGCAGCATCGAGCAACTCGCCCGGTGTGACCCCATGATCGGGGTACACGGCGATGCCAATACTGAGTGAAGTCAACACCTGGGTACTGCCCGGCAACTGGATCGGTATTTCCATACTGGCGATGATTTTGTCAGCAATCCGTTCGGCGTCTTCGGCCTTGTGCAGCGGTGTGAGCAAGATTGCAAACTCGTCGCCGCCCAGACGCGCGACCAAGTCCTCTTCACGCAGTTGTGCACGAACCCGGGTTGCCACGGCGACCAGCACCGCATCGCCGGCGGCGTGGCCGAAGTTATCGTTGATCTCCTTGAACCGGTCGCTGTCGAGAAACAGCACGGCCACTCGCTCATCGAGCTTGCCGGCATTGCGCAAGGCACGCATCAGGCGGCCTTCGAAAAATGCTCGATTCGGCAGCCCGGTAAGGCTGTCATGGCTGGCTTGGTGGGCCAGGGTTTCGTTTTCGCTTTGCAGGTGGGTCTGCCAGGACTCGAGCTCATCGAGCAAGGCATTGAAGTCGTTGCCCAGGTTGTCGAGTTCGGCAATGTCGGCGGGCGGTACGCGCTGGTCAAAGGCTCGCTCGATGCGGGCGGCGTGAGCCACAGTAGCCAGGCTGCGCAAAGGGCCGGTGATCCCCCCCAATTGCCGCCGCGCCAGATAGAGCGCAACCCAGGCACTGATGGCGGTACACAAGACGATACCCATCAGACCGCTGAGCAAAAAACTCATCAGGCTGCCACCGTGCCCGACCAGCAGGATACTGCCGATTTCCTGACCTTGATGGACGATCGGCATGCTGATGGGCTTTTCCAGAATCACCCGGGCGATCTGCATTTCAAGATCCGACAACAATCCCGTTTCCGGTCTCTGCCAATGGGCGAGCAACTCGCCTTGCTCGTCCATCACCTGTGCGTCGGCGACTTCTTCGGTGGACGCGATCAACGCCAGCGCCTCAGTAGCGGCGGCCTTATCGTCGAACACCACCGCGGCTTCCACGGTGTAATTGATCGAACGGGCGATCAGGTGCAGGTTGTGATCGGCATAAACCCGCAAGGCCAGAACCCCCAGCAGGGTCAACGAAACACTGGCCATGGCCACGCCCACCAAGGCGACGATCAAATGCCCACGGCCGATAACCGACCCTAAGGTCGGACGTATACGAGATTTGAATAGACTCATGGTGCCGCCGGTTTGCGGCGCGACAGTTGCAGCACACTGGGATGAATGCGCACACCGCTGCGGGCGACTGAGTCGAGGTTGACCTCGAAGGACACTTGTTCATCGCCGACACGCAGACAGAACAGACTGCCGACGGTGCACTGATCGCCGCCTTCACTGATGCTCACCACCGGGCGTCCTGTCAGCGAGGCGAATAATCGACTGCGTTCGTCGCTCGTCAGTTTGCCGATGTACACCGCATCGCATTCCCCGGCAATCGCCGGGTTGTCGGCCAAAAGCCTTCGCACAGTGACAGGCCGACCAGTGGCCTGGGTAGTGCCCTTGACCAGGTCGTCGGTGTACTCGGTAGGGCCGACTATGCACAGACGCAACTGTTGAGGCTCAACAGGCCACCGGGCATAACTGAGGATTCCGAGCACCACCTGAGTGACCGATCTGGCACGCTGGTCGGCCTTGCTCTCAACGGTTTCCGGCTGAGCGAAGGCAACGCCCGTCAACAAACAGAGAAGGCCGGCAAGCAGCACTTGCTTGCAGCCAACAACGCGCTCTGTCGCCCAGACAGCCACCTTCATGCAGGGATTCTCTTCGATCACAACGAAATGATGCCGCAACGATAGCACAGCACCGAAACACCAGCGAGGCCACGCACCACGGCACTTCCCCTTTTCAGTGACCCGGCTCGATCCCCTCTTCCAGCTCCAGCATCAACCCGCTCAAGCGCTTGACCTTGCGCCGCACGGCCTCTTCGAATACGCCGGCGCGAGGCTCAATCAGGGTGAACCAGTGTTTGGCCCGGGTAATCCCGGTATAGATCAGTTCCTTGGTGAGCACAGGGTTCAGGGCGTCCGGCAGAATCAACGCCGTATGGGCAAATTCCGAGCCTTGGGATTTGTGTACGGTCATGGCGTACACGGTGTCGACATCGTTCAGCCGACTTGGCAGGACGAAGCGCACACCGCCCTGACCATCGTTACGCGGGAAGGCCACACGTAGCACTTGCCGTCCAGCGTCGGGGCCCTCACGCTCCGGCAGCTTGAGGGCAATGCCAATATCGCCGTTCATCAACCCCAGACCATAGTCGTTACGGGTCATCAGCACGGGTCGACCTTCGTACCACTGGTGGTCGCTGTCGATCAGCCGAGCCTTGAGCAGCGCGTCGGTCACTCGCTGATTCAAGCCTTCCACACCCCAAGGCCCTTTGCGTACCGCGCACAATAGCTGGAAGGCATCGAAAGCTTGCAGCACCACGCGAGCCCAATCGGCCCAGCATGGATCGTCGAGCGGGCTGTTGAGCGGTGGCCGCTGACTGCGCAAAAGACCCAGGTAATGCCGATAACCTTGCGGCCCCTCGCCATGACCCTCGAGCAACAACCGCTCCAGCGCCCGGTCCTGCTCACCCTTGAGAGGCAGGGAAAATACGTCGCCATGGCTTCCAGCCGCCAGTAACTTGCGGGCTTCCTCAGGATGCTGCTGGTTGACCCAACGGGCCAACTGGCCAATACCGCTGCCCTCGCCGAAGCGCCGTGAGTGACGCAGCATCACGACTTGCTGAGCCAGGGGATGCGCTCCGTTGATGTCTTCGTGCAAACCGCTGCTACGGAGGTTTTCACCGCTGACTGCCTCCAGCCACTGGCGTGTCTGCGGGCTGTACCAACCGGCTTCGGCATCGCGGCACAGATCGCCCAGGACGGCACCGGCCTCTACCGACGCCAGTTGATCCTTGTCACCGAGCAGCACCAGACGGGCATGGGCCGGTAATGCGTCGAGCAAATTGGCCATCATTTCCAGGTCGATCATCGAGGCTTCGTCCACCACCAATACGTCCAGCGGCAAGCGATTGCCGGCGTGGTGCCGGAAATGCCGGGTGCCGGGACGACTGCCGAGCAAACGGTGCACGGTGGTCACATCCGACGGGATCTTCTCCCGCACCGTTTCAGCAACTTCCAGGGTTTGAACCTGTTGGCTAATGGATTCGGTCAACCGTGCGGCAGCTTTGCCAGTGGGTGCCGCGAGACGAATGCGCAGTGGTTTGCCGGCCTCAATCGCGGGTGCCTGGAGCAATGCGAGCAAGCGCACGACTGTGGTGGTTTTACCGGTCCCCGGGCCACCAGTGACGATGCTGAATGCGCTACGGGTAGCCAGGGCGCAAGCGAGCTTCTGCCAGTCGATCACTTCATCAGGCCTGGCTGGGCCGAACAGGCCGGTCAGGCGTTGGGGCAAATCACTCGGTGTTGTTCCGTGTGCAGCCAGGCGCTGACGCAGGGCGTTATCGATCCGCCGTTCGTAAGCCCAGTAGCGACGCAAGTACAGGCGTTTACCCGACAGCACCAACGGCCGGTGCTGCGCGGCTTCACGCCCGTCGACGGCCAGAGCCACCAGACGGCTGGACGCCAGGACCTTGCACCAATGAGCACCGTCCAGCGCCTCAAGCAATTGCGACGGCAGCAACATCGCGCCACTTTGCAGATCACCTTCCGGCGGCAGCGACAGAGCGAAGTCCGGCTCTTTCAGCGTTTCGAACAGATCCAGGCAAACATGGCCGTGGCCCAACTGGTGACTGGTCAACGCGGCGGCCAGCAGCATCAGTGGATCATCGTCGGGGGCGAGTTCGTGGAGAAAAGCCACGAAGGCCTTGTCCAGCGCCCGCAGCCAACCGCGCTCGACCCAGCGCGTGAGCAGCAGCAACAAGTCATCTGCGCGGCTCAGGGGGGCCAGGTCCGCCAGACTTTCGGCCGCCAATGGCGTGGGCAGCAAATCGGCAAAGGTGCGACTCATAGCAGTACTCCCTGTTCCCAGGCGGGTTCGGCCTTGGGCTCTGGCTTGCCCTGGAACAACCGGTCCAGACGCTCGATCAGCTCCCGTGGCGGACGGGCGAAATACACGCCCTGGCTGGCCGCGCGAGTACCGCGAAGGAACAGGTACAACGCTCCTCCAACATGCCGGTCGTAATCGTAATCGACCAGCCGCGCCTTGAGCTGGCGATGCAAGGCGAGCAGGTACAACACATATTGCAGGTCGTAACGGTTATCGAGAATCGACTGCTCCATGGCCTGCCCGGTATAGGCCGCGTCATCGACGCCCAGCCAGTTGGATTTGTAGTCGGCGACGTAATAACGACCGTCGTGCTCGAACGTCAGGTCGATAAAGCCTTTGAACATGCCATTGAGCAGCACCGGTTCGGCAGCCACCCTGGCCACGCCGTTGTGGGTGTATTGGCGCACCAGTTCATCGAGTTTGAGCACATCGACTTTGTGACTGGCGAACCAGAATTCCATCTCGACCCGGTATTGGGTCAGTTGCTCGAACACCACCGGTGCCTGCCCGCCGCCGATGTGCAGCGGGGATTTGAGCAAGTGCTGTAGCCAGTCACTCAACGTCGTGATCCAGCCTTCCCAGCCACGGCGATTGCAGCGACGGGCGATGGCGTCTTCCACAGCTTGTGGTGCAGCGGCAAAACCTTCGTCACCGGCCCACTCAAGCAATCCATGGAGAAAAGTGCCAGGGTTCGGCCCGCGAGGGAATCGATGGATATCAGCCCCGCCAGCAATCACTTCTCGTGGCGCTTGCGGATCGAGACGTTCGTCGTCAAAAAGCTTTTGTGCTTGTGGGCTCTCTGGAGCTTCGTCACTGCCAACGCTCAGACTATCGCCAATGCGCAGGGCGCTGTAGGAGGCAATCCACCAGTTTTCGCTGGCCTTGCGTTTGGGTATCAGCGGCGCAAGCAAGGTCGCTTCATTGCGCGGCGGATGGTAATGCTCGGCGCTCGCTTCAGGCATTTCACCGTAGTTCAGCGCCGGGCAGTCCTGCTGCAAATCTTCCAGCCAACGCCGCAACGCTGCAGACTCGGCCAATGGCGTACCACCGCCCAGCAGATAACCCAACGCTGAAAGGTGCAACGTCGATCCGTTGTTATTGCCGCGCTTGAGGTCAGTCACACCGAGCCAGCAGGCATGTTGTGCCCGGGTCAGGGCGACATAAAGCAGCCGGAGATCCTCGGCCAAGCGCTCATCATCGGCTTGGGCGATCAACTCCGGCGTCGGCTTCAAGCTCACCTGAGCCTTGCCCGTCGCGTCGTGGTAATACAACGGCAAACGGCTGCCATCCACCGGTTTTGCCGAGCAAATGAACGGCAGAAATACCAACGGATATTCAAGTCCTTTGGATTTGTGAATGGTCACAACCTTGACCAGTTGCTCATCGCTTTCCAGGCGCAGGATCTGTTCTTCGCCAGCCTGACCGGACAATGCCAGATGCTCGGACAAGTGACGGATCAAGGCTTGCTCGCCATCGAGCTCAGCGGCTGCTTGCTGCAGCAGCTCGGACAGGTGCAGCAGGTTGGTCAGCACCCGCTCGCCATCACTGCGCGCGATCAACGCCTGGGGCAACTGAAAGTCATGTAACAGGTGCCGCAACATTGGCAACACGCCTTGCTTGCGCCAGAGCTCGCGATAACCGCGGAACTGCATGACCCGTGCTTCCCAGGCCAGTTCGTCCTGATTCAGCCGCTCCAGCTCAGCCAGCGAAAGGTTCAGTGTGATGCAGGCAAGAGCGGCACGGAGGGGACGCTCGACATCCGGCTCGGCACACGCTTTGAGCCAGGTCAGCAGGTCATGGGCTTCCTGCGCGGCGAACACGGAGTCCTTGTCTGACAGGTAAACACTGCGCACGCCGCGGGTCGAAAGTTCGCCACGCACGGCCTGGGCCTCTTTGCCGTCGCGCACCAGAATTGCGATATCCGATGGCAGTAGACCTTTGAAGTCCTTACCGTCCTGGATGAAGCCAGCACAGCCTTGCTGACCGCCATTGAGCAGCGCGGTGATTTCACTGGCGCAGGCGGCGGCCAATTGTTGTCGATACACCGCGCCAGACAGTGGCTGATCGGCGGACAGATGCCAGATGTTCAGGGCCGGTACAACCTGACCATCAATCTGCAGGACTTCTTTGCGCCCTTGGGATTCGACGGGTAGGAACGGTACCGGATTCTCGCCACTTTTCTCACGAAACAGGAATGCTCCGCGTCCCTGCTCACGAGATTCGGCGCGCTCGAACACATGGTTCACCGCACTGACCATGCCATGGCTGGAACGGAAGTTGGTGCCCAGGGTATGCAGCCGGCCAGTGGTGGCCTGGCGGGCGCGCAGGTAGGTATAAATGTCGGCCCCGCGGAAGGCATAGATCGCCTGCTTCGGGTCACCGATCAGAAACAGACCGGTTTCAGGATTGTTGTCTTCGATGCGATAAATGCTCTCGAAGATTCGATACTGCACCGGGTCGGTGTCCTGGAATTCGTCGATCAACGCGACCGGGAACTGCTCGCGGATCAGTGTTGCCAGGCGCTCACCGCCTTCGGACTGCAAAGCCGCATCGAGGCGCAGCAGCATGTCATCGAAGCCCATTTCCGCGCGGCGACGCTTTTCTTCCTCGAACCGTGCACCCACCCAGTGAGCGGCGTGTTGCAGCACGGCGGCATCGGGGGTCGGCAACCCATCGAGACTGGTCTTGAGACCGGGCATCGCATCGAGACCGGGATGACGGGGAGCTTCACCCTTCCATGCTTCAGCCATGCCATCGGGGGTCAGGCGAGTGAAGCCGGTGCCAATGTCCAACTGCTCGAGAGATTCGTCTTCGGCCCAGGCCCGGAGCTTTTCGAACCAGGGTTCGAAGTAGCGCGGCTGCATCTTGCGGCCATCGACGCTCTTGCTCGCGACGCCCTGGTGACAGATGGCAAGCAACTCATCCGCCCATTGGCGCCAGGGCATCTTGAGTTCGAGCAAAGCGGCCCGTCGCTCCTGCAGGCACTCGGCAATCAACTCGGCAGGCTCTTTACCTTCAACGCTGTCACGCTCGCTGGCGAACAACCCACGCACTCGCGGCAACAATGCCGCCGGGCCGCCCCAATTGCCGCGAACCCAGTTCAGTGCATCGCCTTGCATTGGATAACAGAACAGTCGCCAGTAGTCGCGCAGGACTTCGCCGAGCAAATCGCTGTGATCGGTTTCCAGGGTCTGGGTGAACAGGCTGCCACTGTCGAACGCATGTTCGCGCAACATGCGCTGGCACCAACTGTGGATGGTCGATACCGCCGCTTCATCCATCCACTGGGCGGCGATGTCCAGGCGGTTTGCACAGCCGGACCACTGTTCGGGGAGGTACTGCTCGCGCAACTCGGCAATGAGGCCATCCGGAGCCGGTGTCTCATCGCGGAAAAACCGTGCGGCTTCAGCCAGCCGTGTGCGAATACGTTCGCGCAGCTCTTTGGTCGCGGCATCGGTGAAGGTCACCACGAGGATTTGCGGCGGCAGCAATTCACGGCCAAAACCACTCGACTCGCCGCCGTGGCCAAGGACCAGACGCAAGTACAGCGCAGAAATAGTGAAGGTCTTGCCGGTCCCGGCGCTGGCCTCAATCAGCTGGCTGCCACGTAGCGGGAATGCCAGGGCCAGCGGAGTTTTCGTGGTCATGAGCGCGCCTCCTGGCTGGTCGATGAACGCCAGGAGGCCTCAAACAGCGGCCGATACAAAGCGTTGCACCAATCGGGGAAGGTCTCGTCCGCAGTCAGTGCATCGTAATCGGCGTATTGCCGAGTGAGCGCCGGGCTTTCGCGGCGCTCGCCGTCAGTGTTCTGGCCGTCGCCTTCATAGGCCTTGCGGGCAGCGGCGTCAGCTTTGCTCGGGTCGGTTTGAGCGAGCCAGGCGAACGCTGTTTTTACTGCAATCGGCAGCGGCTGGCGCATGCCCGTTTGCCAAGCCAACAACAGATCGCCCAGAACCCGAGATGCTGCGGCCTCCTCTATCGGACCGAGCAGCAAACTGTCGTCGCTGGCCACCAACGCGGTGGTCATCGGCATGCCGCTGGCACACGCCACCAGGTGATTGACCCAAGGTCGCGTCAGGCGATGCCATTTGCGGGCCTTGATCGAACCGATGCTGTTGGGAATCGTAGTCACCGACAACAACCCGCCATCTGCGCGTTGATGCAGGCCACTGAGCCAGCCCTCCAGACGCAATCCTTGTAGTTCCAGACTTACCGGTAACGCGCTGGTGAGCGAGGTCGGCCATAACGCCAGAAGTTGCTGATAGCGCAGCAGCAAATCCGGCAGCGGCTCGATCAACTCTCGCTGAAGACATTCGCCAAAACCGGCCATGGGCAAAAGCCCGCTGTTTTGCAGGCGTTTTGCCTGCGCCTCCAGTACCTGATCGGTTTGCTCCAATTGCCCCAGCGCCGCTTCGAGCAAGCTGTCGCTGAGGCTGTAGCGTTGCAGCGCATCGAGTACGAATGGCTCTTCATCTGCCAAAGGCACGTCGGCAGCCTCAAAGAACACTTTGAGCCGCTGACTGAAGAAATGTCGTACCGGGTTGCGCAGAAAATCCTGCAGCAGACCCAGGCTCAGCGGTTCGTCCTGGACGTAGGGTTCAAGTACTTCGATATCAGTCGCCAGATCACCGGCTTGATGAAGAACCTGCCACTCGCTGGCGTAGCTGAATAGATCATCGCCTTCGTGAAAGTAGCGAGCGCTGAAAGGTTGCAGCGGGTGTTCCTGGGTCATGGATTCAAGCAGGTCATCATTGTCATCGTGCAGTCGCCAGCCGCTGCCGAGATGGTCACGCAACTGCCCTATCAACACCGAAGCAGGGCGCTCGCTGTTGTCCCGAATACTGCGGCCGACCCAGCTGATATAGAGTTGATCGCGTGCGGACAACAATGCTTCCAGCAACAGATAGCGATCATCCTCGCGTCGGGAACGATCGCCGGGGCGGTAGTCACTGCCCATCAGGTCGAAGTCCAGCGGCGGCTGCGCGCGAGGGTAATCACCGTCATTCATGCCAAGCAGGCAGACCAGTTTGAAGGGGATCGCTCGCATGGGCATCAAGGTACAAAAGTTAACGGCCCCGGCGAGGAAACGCTGAGACAGGCGACCTTGGTCGAGACCCGCCAGCCAGGCTTCCCGGACTACGGTCAGCGGTAACTCGTCTTGCAAACCTACGGATTCGCAGGTTTCAAGCCAGGTCTCGCGAAGCTCTTCGAGTTGGGCCAACAAATAGTCGTCATGCTCGTTGCTGGCCAGGAAGAATAGCTGCACCAAAGCTTGCAACCGCGAGCCCCATTGTTTAGGCGCCGCAGGTTGAGTGAGTTCCTGATGGGCAATTTCCAGCGCATCCAGCAGTGCGACCAAAGGACCTATGAGCGCGGCATCCAGACCACCAATCTCGTCGTAGGGTTCGATCCCCTCGCAGGCATTGCCGCTACCCACGGCATAACCCAGCAGCATCCGTCGCAGACCGAAACGCCAACTGTTTTGCTCCAGCTCATCAGGCAGGCCCAGACCCGCGCGCTGCTCGGCGTTCATCCCCCAGCGGATACCTGCGCCTTCAATCCAGCGATGCAAGGTAGGCAGGTCACGCTCCTCTACGCCAAACCGAGCGCGTAATGCCGGAACGTCCAACAGATCGAGGATTTCGCTGACGGGAAAACGACTGTCGGGCAGTTTGAGCAGATGCTCGACAGCGATCAATAGCGGATCCCGGCCGCGCTGGCCTTGATCCGCAAGTGTGAAAGGAATGAAGCGCGGATCAAAGCGATCAAGCTGACCAAAGACAGCACGGATGTGCGGGGCATAACTGTCAATGTCCGGGACCATCACGATTACGTCGCGAGGCCTTAGGTCTGGGTCAGCACTGAATCGTGCGAGCAACTGATCGTGGAGTATCTCCACTTCGCGTTGGGCGCTATGGGCGATGTGAAAACGGATCGATTCGTCCTTTTTCACATCGACAACGGGCCAACGCTCGCGAGTCTCGTTCAGGGGACGCAATTCCAGGATGTCGTCCTGCAATTGATTAAGCATGTTCTGTGGCTGGTTTTCGCTGAATAGATCGATACGCCCGTCACGAAATGCCGAGCGATAACTATTAGGATCGTCGTAGCTGTCGAGCAGATTGATGTAGTCCCGCCCCTGCTTACCCCACGCTGCCAGTAGCGGGTGGGCATGCTGATGGAGCGTTTGCGAGTCGAGCACAATCGGCATGCCGCTCTTGCGAGCCTGACGCTTGTACTGATGTCGCAACAGATCTTTATCGGCGACGATGTCTGCCCAATGGTGACGACATGGGTTGTGTACGCACAGCAAGACCTGGCTGAATCGAGCAAGCCCGGCAAGCGCTTCCAGGGCCTGAGCAGGCAGTGAAGAAATCCCGAAAACGATCACCCGTGACGGCAATCCGCTGGGCGCTACGTCAAGACTATTGATGCGCTCGATAAAGCGTTGGTGAACGCCTGCGCGGCTTTGCGCCATGCCTTGCTCTCCGACATCCAGCAACAGCGCACGCCACAGCTCCGCCTGCCAGCAGTTGGCCGGGGTCAGCGCTTTGGCTTCGCCTCTGCCATTTCGTAACTGATGGCGACCTTCTGCCCAGTCTTCGAGCCAGTCGGCACGGTAGACCTGATATTGGTCAAACAGGTCTGCCAGTCGCTCCGCCAATTGATAGCGTTTACGTAAGTCGGTGTCATTGGTAAGGAAGCGCTGCAGGGGTTCGAAGTGCGGTTGGTTAATCAACTGTGGTAGCAGACGCATCAGACGCCAGGTCAGCGGGGCTTTATCGAGCAAGGATTTGACCGGGATTTCGTCACGTCCCAGCACCATGCGATAGAGCTGCCACATGAAGCTGCCCGGTAACTGCACGTCGATGGCTGCGGCGATTCCACAGCCGCCCATGTCGTCATCTTCGGGGTCTTCGGCCAGTGCCAGCTTCAGCCATTGGGCGATGCCGTTACTCTGTACCAGAGCGATTTCATTTTCCAAGGGAGCCAGCGGGTAGCGCCGCATCCAGCTGACCACCAGGCTGCGCAACTCGTCCAGGCGGTTGCCGTGAACCACCATAAAACCAGCACTGAGGGACGTAGCGTCCGGCATAAAGGCTTCCTTGGGAAAATACAAAAGCTAGGGCCGAACCTTAGCACTGTCATCAGACTGTGACAGCCGGAAGCGGTCCGATAATGCTGTACGAACTTTCCTGCGGGCAAAACAAAACCCCTACCTGCATACGCAGATAGGGGTTTCGGAATTTAATCTTGACGATGACCTACTCTCACATGGGGAAACCCCACACTACCATCGGCGATGCATCGTTTCACTGCTGAGTTCGGGA